>SZXY01000137.1 GCA_005843805.1 Chlorobium sp. | reverse complement strand
CGGCCGAGCATCTCTTCGATGTCCTTTCTTGCTGCCTGGCCGAGTTTTTTCAGGGCGGCTCCTTTGCTGCCTATCAGGATCTGTTTCTGGGTTTCTCGTTCTACGATAACCGAACAGCGAATAAGATCCTTTCTTTTCGGGTCGTCTTCGTGCTGTTCCTTGAATTCGTCAATAACCACTTCGGTTGAGTAGGGTACTTCCCGTCCATAGAACAGAAAAATCTTTTCGCGGATAATTTCACTGACGAAAAAGCGTTCCGGAGCGGTACTGAGTGTATCTTCTGGATAGAGTGGATGGTTGAGAGGCAGAAATGGCCGGATTGTTTCAATCAGCTTTGGGAGATTTTTGCCTTTCAGTGCTGAAACCGACATGACTGCTACCGGGTTCCAGGTCTTCCTGACGATCTCCTCTGCTTCTTGCTGGCGGGTATCGCTGACAAGGTCGCATTTGTTGAGTACGGCGATAACCTTTTTTCCGGAAGGTTTAAGCCACTCATTGAAGAGTTCTTCAGCGAATACCTTGTCAAAGAGATCGGCTTTTCCAGAGTAGGGAAGCAGGGCTATGACGATATCGGCATCTTTAAGGGTATTTCTGATGATGCCAAGCATGGATTCATGCAGTTGCTGCTGCGGCTTCATGATTCCCGGCGTGTCGAGAAAGATAATCTGGCAGTTTTCGTTGTGGTATATGCCGGTGATTTTTTTTCTTGTAGTTTGCGGCTTGGGTGTTACAATGGAGAGTTTATAGTCGAGCAACTCGTTGAGCAGGGTTGACTTGCCTGCATTTGGAGGGCCGATGATAATGGCAAAACCGCACGAAAAAGAAGAGGAATCCATGTAACTTTATTTATAGGGGGTTCAGTCTTTGTACACAATACTATACTAAATTATACCCTGTCATGATAATGAAAAAGGGGTAACTCAACTACTTTGATGGAAAAACAAACCAAACTTGATCCGTGGCTTCTGGTTCCTATGGCAGGGCTTATTGTTCTGGGGCTTATGGCCATCTACAGCGCTACCAACGGAACTGGTGAAACAGCACTTTTTTATCGCCAACTCGCATGGGGTATTATTGGTATTATTGTCGTTGCTTTTGTCTACTTCAATGATGTCCGTTTTATGCGGGATAATGCTTATATTTTCTACGCGATAGGAGTTTTTCTACTGATTGTTGTGCTGATTTTCGGTAAAAAAATTGCTGGCCAAACCAGTTGGGTGAGAATAGGGTTTTTCAGTTTTCAACCTTCCGAAATAGCCAAGATGGCAACCATTCTTGCGCTTTCCAGATTTCTTTCCGATGATGAGACTGATATTCGTTCAATCCCTCATCTGCTCATTGCCCTTGGAATTTCCTTCATTCCTGTTATTCTCATCATGCTGCAACCGGATATGGGAACGATGCTTACTTTTTTGCCCTTTATTGCTTTGATGATTATTATGGCGGGTTTTGATGTCTATATTCTCATGCTTATTTTTTTCCCATTTCTTCTCATGGTCTCCGGTTTTTTCAATATTTATTTTATTGTTGGACTTGCTTTGGTTTTGTTTGCAGCACTTTGGATTCAGCGTAAAAAATTTCAGATTCACCAATTATTTATTGTTGGATCAGGGCTTGCGGCGAGTTTGTTTACACACCGTTTTGCTGGTGAAATACTCAAACCTCATCAGATGCAAAGGATTCAGACCTTTCTTGATCCCATGTCTGATCCCCAGGGTGCGGGATATAATGCTCTTCAGGCTAAAATAGCGATAAGTTCCGGTGGTTTTTTCGGTAAAGGGTTTCTTGAAGGAACCCAGACACAACTGCGTTTTATTCCCGCCCAGTGGACTGATTTTATTTTTTGTGTTATTGCTGAAGAGCTGGGCTTTATTGGAGCATCTCTTTTGATGGCGCTTTATCTGACATTGATTCTAAGGCTGATCTGGGCGATTTTTTCAATAAAAAACAAGTTTGTTGAACTGACACTTGCAGGATTTGTCTCTCTGCTCTTTATCCATGTTGTTATCAATATTGGTATGACTATTGGTCTTATTCCTGTTATTGGTGTTCCTCTGCCATTTGTCTCTTATGGTGGTTCTTCACTGCTTGGAAACATGATCATGGTGGGGCTGGCACTGAATTTTGTCAGGAACAAAAGAAGTCTGGGTTATTAGCAGGGAAGGGGTACAAAAAAATAAAGCGCACCGGAGTGCGCTTTATTTTTACTTCTTCGTGGTGTGTGGGGGTGAGGCGTTACTTTATTTTGTAGACAAATCGTTTGCCATCTTTGCCAGCAGGGACGCGGTCGATTTCAGGATCGTTGACACCATATTTGTTGAACCACAGGCTTACAGTTGTGCCTTTTGTGTTCAGTGCTTCTGCAATATCGCGTGGTTTGAAGGTTCTGTCCGGATTTGACTGGAGCAGTTCCTTGATAGATGCGCCAAGCTGTCCACGTCCGAATTTAGGGGTGCTGACCTGAACAGGAGCTGAACCTTCAAGCCGTGAAAGATTTGTCTCAAGTTTTTTTATGATGCTTGACAGTTCATCTTCCAATGGCTTGATTTTTTCCTGGAATTCCCTCTGAATCTCGGTGATTTGTGCCTGCAGGTTCCTTTTTTCTTCAACAAGTGATTGGAAATAATCAATCTTCTGAATGAAAAGATCATATTTGTCAGGTGATCCAGCATCTCTTTTTATGGCACTCATAGTGTTCTTTGTTTTTGTTTTTTGCAATATTGATACTCCCTTTAAATATATAACAATATATTTGTGTCTGCAAAATGATATTATTTATAAACTAATGTATGATATACGGAAGATGATTTTGTTTAAGTTTATAAAATATAAGTAGTTATAATTATCTTTTTTCGTGTGCATGTTATTTTGAATATCTTTTCTCTTTCTGTTTTTCTTCACTTTTCAGGAAAAAAATAATGAATGAATAAGAGAGAGGGCTTTCATTCGCAATGAGAGACGGAACTCTTTTGTTATCAATTTTAGGGTTTCGTGAAGCGTTATCGAGGTGTATCAAGTGCAATTATTAGCACGGCCAGATTATTATTTCCTCATTTTTATTGCGGGTCATGCTGTTGGAAAAGTTGTAAAAATATCATGCAGATGCGTCAGGTTTACAGAAAGAGTTTAGGTATTGGAATGTTTAAGGTTTGATTAATCTGTTGGTTTATTTTTATGGGTCAGCTTTCTGACGCATCAACGGACAGGGTATGCCAAAGTATTTATTCGTATTTTTTATCTTTTTTTGTTCTGGTGTATGTGTTTTAAGTGTATGACAATGCAAGAAAAGTGAAGCAATGAAAGATAATATAAAAAAGAGAGTTGCCGCTGTAACCCTTGGGTGTAAACTGAACTATGCTGAAACCTCTTCTATTCTTGATAATTTATGCAAACAGGGATGGGAGCTTTCAACGATTGAAGAGGGAGCAGATCTGCTTATTATTCATACCTGTGCGGTGACGAAACAGGCTGAACAGAAATGTCGTCAGAAAATAAGAGGGATTATAAGAAAAAATCCTGCCAGCCGGATTGCCGTTATTGGCTGTTATTCCCAGTTGAATCCGGATGCGCTTTCTGCAATAGAGGGAATTGATGCAATTCTTGGCAGTGAAGAGAAGTTTCATCTGCAATGGTATAACGATATCACTTTCGGGACAATACCGCTTCCTTGTGTCAAGGTTTCTCCAGCCTGCTCATTTGATGAGGTCTATCCGGGATATTCATTGAGTTCCGGGGTGACCAAGGATAGAACCCGTGCGTTTTTAAAAATACAGGATGGTTGTGATTACGGATGTTCGTACTGCACGATTCCTTTGCTCAGGGGTAAATCCCGATCACTGCCAGCGGGGCTGATTGTCGAACGGGCTCATGCTTTGGCTTTTTCCGGTTATCGGGAAATTGTGCTTACAGGTGTCAATATAGGCGATTACCGCCATGGCGATCATCGGTTGTGTGATCTCTTGCACATGCTTGAAGAGGTCAAGGTTGGCCGTATCCGTATCAGTTCGATAGAACCGGATATTGTCGATAGCGAGTTGATTTCGCTGGTTGCGGAGTCGGAAAAAATTGTTCCGCATTTTCATATTCCTCTTCAAAGTGGCTCGGATCGTATTCTCCGTTCCATGCGTCGACGCTATGACACTGCACTTTATCGTTCCAGAGTGCTACAGGCGGTTGAGCGTTTGCCGGATTGTGCAATCGGAGCTGATGTTATGGTTGGCTATCCTGGTGAAACGGAAGAGGATTTTCTTCAGATATTACGCTTTATTGAAGAGCTTCCTCTTGCCTATCTTCATATTTTCAGTTGTTCCATTCGTCCTGGTACCCCTCTTGCTGAAAAAGTTGCAAACCGTGAGTTTCAGGCTGTAGTGCCGGGAGCGATTGCGCGGCGTTACAGAGTGCTGACTGAACTGGGCCTGCAGAAGGAGGCCCGTTTCAAGACCCGCTTTATCGGAAAGGAGAGCATGGTGCTTTTTGAGGAGAGCAAGCCGGTTCAAAAAGGCAGTCGGCTCTACAGCGGCTATACGCGCAACTATCTCAGGGTGTTTGTCGAGAGTGCCGGGGGCTTTGAGGAGCAAAACCTGTCGGGCAGGGAGTTGCCGGTATTGATTGAGAGTATGGGAGATGATTTGAATTTAAAAGGCAGACTGTTATCTTGAATTTCTGTTTTTGCTTAATAGCTCACCATCAACTAAATCCCTGCAATCCATGCCAATTAAATCCCGTATCCGTTCGATTCCCGACTATCCGAAAAAAGGGATCCTCTTTCGTGATATCACCACCCTCATCAAGGACCCGGTAGGTTTCAGGCTGGTCATTGATAATCTGACACAGCACTATTTGCTGAATGGTGTGGATTTTGATGTGATTGTCGGTATCGAGGCAAGAGGCTTTATTATCGGCGGCGCACTCTCATACTCGCTCGGCAAAGGGTTTGTTCCTGTAAGAAAACCCGGAAAACTGCCTGCTGAAGTTGTTTCGCAGGAGTATGATCTCGAGTATGGAAGCGATACTATCGAGATTCATAATGATGCGCTTGAGCCAGGTCAGCGGGTACTTCTCGTTGATGATCTGCTTGCCACAGGTGGTACGGCGCTTGCCGCAGCGGCATTGGTGGAAAAGGTTGGGGGCGTTGTTGCTGAAATGGCTTTTGTCGTCAATCTGCCTGATATTGGCGGAGAACGTAAAATTCTTGAAAAAGGATACAGAGTATTTTCGCTTACAGATTTTGAGGGTGAATAGTCAAGCGTTATGAGTAACGCGCTTTTTGCTGCAGAACATCATGAAACGGCAGCGCTTGCTGCCGTTCATCTTTTGCACTCCCCCCATTTGCTTCCACCGCTCTGGCTCTTGGCCCCATTTGTTTTTCTTCTCTTGATGATCGCTACAGGCCCTTTGCTGTACAATCGTTTCTGGGAGCACCATTATCCGGCGGTTTCCATCGGACTTGGTAGTTTCATTGTTCTCTATTACAGCGTTTTTATGGAACAGGGTGGAAGCGTGCTGCTGCGCACACTTGAAGAGTATATTTCGTTTATTGCGCTGATTACGGCCCTTTTCGTCACTTCCGGCGGAATTTTGATAAGGATCGATCGAAAGGGTTCTCCCCTCATTAACGCAGCATTGCTTTTTTGCGGCGCACTGTTTGCCAATCTGATAGGCACTACCGGAGCCTCAATGCTGCTTATCCGGCCCTATCTTCGTATCAATGAAGGGCGAACCAGGGCATTCCATACCGTTTTCTTCATTTTTATTGTCAGCAATATTGGAGGCGCTCTTACCCCGATAGGTGATCCGCCTCTTTTTTTGGGATTTCTCAAAGGGGTTCCCTTTTTCTGGGTAGTTTCAAAATTATGGTTGCCCTGGCTTGTAACCATTGTCGGGCTTCTTCTCATTTTTATGGTTTTTGACAGCAGGGCAGGAGCCGGGGTGAGCAGGGAGCGGGAAAGCAGGGGAGGTGTGAGTGTGACTGGCGGGAAAAGCTTTATTTTTCTCGCTATTGTTATTGGCTCCGTTTTTCTCGACCCGGCGGTGATTTCGGGTTTTCCCAGTCTGCAGAAGTTATTCCATCTCCCTTTTGGTATTCGTGAACTGGTAATGTTCACTATTGCTTGTATTGCTTATATAACAGCCGACAAGGAGGCTTTGAAGGGCAATGAGTTCAACTTTTCACCCATCCGTGAGGTAGCCTTTCTTTTCGCAGGGATTTTTGCCACAATGATTCCCGCGCTTGAGCTTATCGGCGCCTATGCAGCTTCTCATGCCGCTGAATTTTCCCTTACACGTTTTTACTGGATGACCGGCGCTCTTTCAGGCGTGCTCGATAATGCGCCGACCTACCTGAATTTTTTGGCAGGGGCGCTTGGCAAGTTCGGGATGGATATCGGCTCCGTTTCTGATCTTAAGGAGTTTGCCGGAGGAGTACCTTCCACGGTTGAGGGCGACGTGACCTCCGACATTTACCTGATGGCAATTTCCCTTGCGGCTGTCTTTTTCGGTGCAATGACCTATATCGGCAATGCCCCGAACTTTATGGTTAAAAATATTGCGGCCCAGGCAGATGTCGAGGTGCCTGGTTTTTTTGAGTATCTCTATAAATATTCCCTGCCTCTTCTGCTCCCGTTTTTTTTCTTGATATGGTGGCTGTTCTTCAATAATTAACAGGATAAAAAAACATGAAAGGGATTGCTGATGCAATAGAGTCGGGAGCAAAAGGATTCGTGATCGGAAATTCGGTTTTTGTGCCTTTTCACTGCGAGCTTCTCACTGTCTGGATCGGAAAGGAGATGTCGCTCTTGTCCGCTCCGGATCTCATTGTTGACCTGTGCGATAATCCTGACCTTGGTATCAGGGAAGGGGAGTCCTATACGAACCTGGTTTTCAGGAAACGGGGAGATCTACGCAAAGAGCTTGGGCATAATAAAGGGCATATCATTCTCTATGCCGCAGAAAAAGGGGCAGATATTTTTATTGGTGAGAACCTGCACTATATCCGACTCGGCTTCCAGGATAATCCAGACAAACCAAAAGAGATAACTTTTGAACTGATCGATAATCCCTTTCATCTCTGAACGATCTTTCCGGAATGAAGCTGACTTTGCCCTTTTCTGGCACACTTTTTTGTGTCGTTCATTCCGGAGAGAGCCTGTCGTAAATAGCTATTCATCATCAGTTTTCAGGCTGTCACTCACCGCGTGCTTGAACTCCTTCGAAATTTTGAATGTAGGCACGTTTTTAGGTTCTACTGTAACTTTCTCGCCTGTTCTCGGGTTTCTTGCCTGGCGAAGATTTTTATACCTGATGTTGAAAGAGCCGAACCCCCTGATTTCAATGCGTTTACCGGCTTTCAGGGAATCAATGATGCTCTCAAACAAGCAGTCAACCACGGATTCCGTTTCGTTTTTCGTCAGGCCTGTTTTGTGGGCAATAACATTGACCAGGTCCGCTTTTGTGGTTGTGTTTCCCATAGTGATATATAGCTTAGGTTATTGTGAAGTATATACTTATTTAAACCACAAATGAAGAGCTACAATTCCTATAAAAACTGCAAAACATTTACGGAGTATGTCGCTCGAAAGATGTATCGCTATTTTTGCTCCAAAAAAGGCCCCACCAAAAAGTCCTGCGGCGATGACAAGGCCAAACCAGATATTTTCAGTTGAGATTTTGCCTGCATGGTAATACTCGATCACCCCGAGAATACCAACTGGCAAGAGCAGTGCCATCAGTGATGTTGCGATGGCGCTATGCTGAGTCATGCCGAAAATCAACACGAGAGCCGGAACTATGATGATTCCGCCTCCCACACCGAATATTCCAGCCAAGAGACCGGCGATAATTCCGATACTTAACAAGGCGATGATTTGCATGGCTCGTTTTATTTCAATGGCTCTCTCATGAGGTTGCAAGGCCGGGTGCGCCTTGCTCATGACCTATGATTTCTTTTATCTCAAGTGCGTTGAGCGACTCCTTTTCTATCAGTATTCCTGCAAGCCTGTGGAGAGTATCACTTTTCTCCCGGAGGATTTTTTTTGCATTTTCCATGCATCCCATAATGATATTGCGAACCTCGACATCGATCTGAAGAGCAGTTTCCTCACTGTACTCTCGAATATGGGAGTAATCCTTTCCAAGGAAGACCTCCTTGTGGTTGCCATCATAATTGATTGGGCCAAGTGTTTCACTCATTCCCCATTGCCGCACCATCAGGCGAGCAATATCGGTTGCTTTTTCAATATCGTTTGCCGCACCCGTACTTGTTTCACTAAAAGCCAGCTCTTCTGCCACTCTTCCGCCAAGTGCATAGGTAATCATTGCCAGCAGGTACTCACGGTTGTGGGTGTAGCGATCTTCAAGTGGCAGGTATGCTGTAAGTCCAAGACTGCGGCCTCTTGGAATGATGGTGACCTTATGGATAGGATCAGACCCTTTGGTATAGGTTGAAACCAGCACATGGCCAGCTTCATGGTATGCCGTCAGCTTTTTCTGTTCATCGGAAATAAACATGCTTTTTCTTTCCGGGCCCATAAGGATTTTGTCGCGTGCCTGCTCGAAATTCTCTGCCGTTATAAGCAACTGCTCGTTGCGTGCAGCCAGAAGTGCAGCTTCATTGACAAGGTTGGCCAGATCGGCTCCGGAGAATCCCGGTGAACTCTTTGCAAGAATGTTGATGTTGACACTCTCGTCAAGAGGAGTTTTTCTTGTATGGATTTGTAAAATTGCCTCACGCCCGCGGATATCGGGCTTGTCAATGGTAATCTGACGGTCAAATCTTCCCGGACGCAAAAGAGCGGTATCAAGTACATCCGGACGGTTTGTTGCCGCAATCAGAATGACATTTTCGCTGGTTGTAAAGCCATCCATCTCCACAAGAAGCTGGTTGAGTGTCTGCTCTCTCTCGTCATGTCCTCCGCCAAGGCCAGCTCCACGGCTTCGTCCAACGGCATCTATTTCATCGATAAAGACAATACAGGGAGAATTTTTCTTTGCCTGTTCAAACAGATCCCTGACCCTTGCAGCTCCAACACCGACAAACATCTCGACGAAATCAGCGCCGGAAATCGAGAAAAATGGAACCTTGGCTTCTCCTGCAATGGCTTTGGCAAGAAGTGTTTTGCCTGTTCCTGGAGGGCCGAGCAACAGGACGCCTTTGGGTATTTTTCCCCCTATTTTCTGGAACTTTTCAGGATTCGTGAGAAATTCCACCGTTTCCTGCAACTCCTCTACTGCTTCATCAACACCAGCAACATCCTTGAAGGTGGTTTTGACATCAAATTCACTCACCATTTTTGCACGGCTTTTGCTGAAGCTGAAAATATTTTTTGACTGGGCGCCGCTTTGAGCGTTCATACGACGGAAGATGAAAAAATAAACAGCCCCGAAAACAAGCCATGGCGCAAACAGGATTAAAAAAGTGTTCAGCCCGCTGGTGCCCTCTTCCACCTTGAGCCGGATTCCCTTGTCGGCCAGAATATCTGCCTGTTCAAGGCTGAACGAGGGGATTCTGACGGCGAAATGATCTGACTGCAGGCTGGTGTTGTTGACCAGTTGCAGTTGGCTTACAGCTTTCAGCTTTCCATTAAGGATAGCCGATTTATCTTCGAATGTTTTCACCGTCACTTCAGTAACGAGCGCACGGGAAAGAATGGATTTATATTCGTTATAGGTTATTTCAGGATTATTGGTGTTTGAAGAGAATCGCTGAAACATAAAAAGCATCATGATGGCAAGCATCACGAAAAAGATAAGGCGAGGAAACTTTCCCTGCGGGTTTTCGCCTTTTCCCTGAAACCAGCCTGGGCTTCGCTCGTCGTCTTTCACGGGCTTGAATTTATTGCGGAAATCATCTTTTCCGGGCTTCTGTACAGGTTTTTCAGGCATAAAATAGTCCGAGTGTTTATATAAAATGTAACTTACTACATTTAAAGTAATTAAAAGTAAAACTGCAACGGAAAACAAAAAGTTTATTTTAACAGTCACTTCTGCCCCAAAAGCTGCTTTCTTTCTTGTGGATTAAGGCACTTTTGGGGTAATCATTTTTCTTCTGTGTTTAAAAACAGTGAGTTTTTCTTAAATTCACTGCTCTTGCTATTGTTCCCGGTCAAATAAATTAACAGTACGACGCGCATTATGGTTGGTCAAAGGGTTAGAACCAGGTTTGCACCTTCTCCAACAGGCTATTTACATGTAGGCGGACTGAGAACCGCACTGTATAATTACCTGTTTGCAAAAAAAATGAATGGAGACTTCATTATCAGAATTGAAGACACCGATCAAAGCAGAAAGGTCGAGGGTGCACAGCAGAATCTTATCAAGACACTTGAATGGGCAGGCATCATTGCCGATGAGAGTCCTTTGCACGGAGGCAATTACGGGCCCTACATACAGTCAGAGCGACTGGGAATCTATGCCGGGTATTGTCAGCAACTGCTTGAAGATCGTCATGCCTACTACTGTTTTGCCTCTCCCGAGGAGCTCGAGGAGAACCGGCAGCTTCAGATCAAACAGGGATTTCAGCCGAAATACAACAGAAAATGGCTTCCTGAAGAGATGGGTGGCTCCATGCCTTCGAGTGAAATCCGAAAGAAAATGGAAGCCGGGGCGCCCTATGTCATCCGCATGAAAGTGCCCGACTATGTTTCAGTCTGGTTTGAAGATATTATCAGAGGACCGGTTGAGTTTGATTCTGCCACCATCGATGACCAGATACTCATGAAATCCGACGGTTTTCCGACCTATCACTTTGCCAGTGTCATTGACGACCACCTGATGGAGTTTACCCATATCATCCGTGGAGAGGAGTGGCTTTCTTCCATGCCGAAGCATCTTCTCCTTTATGAATTTTTCGGCTGGGAGGCTCCAAAGGTTGCCCATCTGCCACTCTTGCTCAATCCTGATCGTTCAAAACTCAGCAAACGCCAGGGTGATGTGGCCGTCGAGGACTATATTCGCAAAGGGTACAGCAGTGACGCCATCGTCAATTTTGTAGCCATGCTTGGATGGAACGAAGGAGAGGGAAGCGAGCAGGAGGTATACAGCATGCAGCAGCTTATCGACAAGTTTTCACTTGAGCGGGTTGGCAAAGCCGGTGCGGTGTTCAATGTCGATAAACTCAACTGGCTTGAAAAGCAGTATATCAAGAACCGTCCGACCGACAAAATTATTGAGGTCATCAAGCCAATTCTTCATGGTGAGCTTGCAGAGAAAGAGTCGCTGATGCCTCGCGAGGTAATTACCAGTGACGCATATCTTGAAAAAGTCATAGAGCTTATGCGCGAGCGCGTTGGGTTCGAGCATGAATTTATCACTTTTTCTTCTTACTTCTTTTTTGAGCCACAGAGCTATGACGAGGAGGCTGTAAAGAAACGCTGGGTTGCCGATACCAACGATCTTCTTCGCGAGTTTACCGTAATACTTGAATCACTTCAAGAGTTTACTGCCGAAAATATTGAAGCAAACCTCAAGGAATTTGTTACTCCAAAAGGGCTCAAGGCCGCCGTGCTCATCCATCCACTCAGAATACTCTCTTCAGGAGTGAGTTTCGGGCCAAGCCTCTATCATATGCTTGAGGTGCTCGGAAAGGAGACGGTACTCAGGCGCATCCTGAAAGGAATTGAAAAAGTCAGCTTTTCTCTTTAGCAAAAAGCAGCAATACAGAGCCCTTCTGAATGGAGTGCTCTGTGTTTTTGTTTTTTCTTTGGATGAAAAAGGAAAAATTCCTATATTTTGCCTCACGTTGAAAGGACAGGTAGCTCAGTTGGTAGAGCAAAGGACTGAAAATCCTTGTGTCGGGGGTTCGATTCCCTCTCTGTCCACTCCGGTTAACGGCAGTTTCCCTTACGCCGCTTCGGTTACGAAATGCATTGTCCGCTTCTTTTTTCCAGCGTTCCATATTACCGGGTATTATATGTCAAGCAAGGCATTTAGCAATGCTTCAGGGTTTGAACATTACCAACTGCCAGCATGAATATTACCACTGAGCTTGATCAGGAAGTCTGGCATGATATGCAGGAGCCGGGAGCATACGAGTGGTGGTATTTCGATGCTGAAGACCCTGTGAGTGGTTTTTCATTTGTGCTTATCTGGTTTGCTGGTTTTCCTTTTTCCCCTTACTACACAAGTCATTACGAAAAGTGGAAAAACCATCTCACTGCTGATTCTCCACATCCTTCCAATTATTCGGGGTTCAGTTTCCAGTTGTATGAGCATGGTCGTGAGATCGTCAATTTTATCAAGGAAGGAGAGAGCGGACTTTTCGAAAGCAGTCGTTCCTATATCGGGGTACGGTTTGAAAAAAATCGCTTTACCCATGACGCACTGAAGGATGAGTACACTCTTGATATTGATTTTGCTTTTCCTGCCCGTCACAAGGAGATAAAGGCAACTCTTGTGTTTAAAGCGCGGCGGAGAATCATCTTCGACAAAAAAGACGGAAACAATGCAGGACAGGTTCCTCTCCATCAATGGATGTTGAGTGTTCCGAAAGCCGATGTTGAAGGAACGATAGAGATCACTGAACAACGAAGTGGCCGCGTTCGCACCATTCCTGTCAGGGCAATCGGATACCATGACCACAATCTTGGTGCAGTTCCTGTGCAGGAGTCTATCTCACGCTGGTATTGGGGCAGGGCTTTTTCCGAAGCTTACGATCTCATCTATTATGTGGTATTTTTTCGGGACAATGGTTACCAGCCCCTTGGCCTGCTTGTTCTTCAGGACAATATGAGTGGAAAGGTTACAGTTTATGACAGTGTGCGTTTCCGGGAACGTAACTTCCGGCGTGGCTTTTTTTCGCCTCTTCACAGCCGCAATCTTGATTTGCAGTATGAGAATGTTGGCATGAAGATCCATCATGACAAGGTGCTTGATGCCGGGCCTTTTTATCTCAGGTTTGCATCAGCCATCTCCCTGCAGGTAGATGGCCACAATATTGAGGGAATCAGGGGAATATCGGAATTTCTCAATCCCGTACGTCTCCAGTCAAAGTTTATGCGCTTTTTTACCAGGGGCAGGATATGGCGTAACGGTGTGCAGTCTGGCATCTACGACAATTATAATAATTTTAAATGCTCTTTGGATTGGATTAATCGGTGAAAAAATTATAACTTCAAAGTTTGTTTGGGCTCTCCTGAATTGTTTTTGTGAAAGTCACTGCTCAAAAAAAAAGAATGAAGGTTCTGGGAAAAGAGAGTGGCTATTCGTTAACCGGCGGGAAGTATTTGCCTTTTGATTTTATAACAAAAGTTTTAAAAAGGAGATAGATCGTAATGGCACAACAAGGTAATTTCAAGAGCCCGTCAAGGCTGGGTGCACTTGGAGATGGTGCTCCACTCTCTTCATCAGGTTCGGTTTCCGGTGGCAAGCCCCGGGAGCAGGGTTTGAAAGAGGTTGATTTCGAGCGTCGCAGTTTTCTCGGGAAAGTTGTTGGGGGTATCGGTGCAGTTGTCGCCGTCTCAACACTTTATCCTGTTGTCAAGTATATCATTCCTCCCACAAAGGATGTCAAGAGCGTCAACGAGCTTGTTGTCGGAAAAGCTTCCGAAGTACCCGACAAGGGCTTCAAGATTTTCCAGTTTAACAAAGACAAGGTTCTTGTTGTCAACAATGGCGGAAAGCTGACAGCATGCAGCGCAGTCTGCACACATCTCGGTTGCCTTGTGCACTGGGACACTGCAGAGAATCTCATTTCCTGCCCCTGTCACGGTGCAAAATACAAGCAGACCGGCGAAATCATTTCCGGTCCGCAGCCACTACCATTAGCCGTCTTTAAGGTAAAGGTTGATGGGGAAAATCTTATTATCGCAAAAGCGTAACTTTAATTCTTGAAAACCAAGGGAGTCAGGAAAGATGGCTGAAAACGATCAGAACGCTTTGGCAGGAAATGTTCCGGCCAAGCCGAAACCCGCTGCTCCGGGTGCCGCCAAGCCGGCAGCTCCGGGTGCTGCAAAACCCGCCGCTCCGGGTGCCGCCAAGCCGGCAGCTCCGGGTGCTGCAAAACCAGCCGCTCCGGCTGCTGCAAAGCCTGCAGCTTCACAGGGCGGAGTTTACAAACCACCGGTAGACCGTCCGGACTCGAATCCCTACAAGGATTCCCGCGTCAGTGCTTTGGGCGCATGGTTCCAGGAACGCTTCTATGTTGTCCTGCCGGTACTCGATTACCTGAAGAAAAAGGAAGTTCCCCAGCACCGCCTCTCGTTCTGGTATTACTTTGGCGGTCTTACCCTTTTCTTCTTCATTATCCAGATTGTCACTGGTTTGCTGCTCATGCAGTACTACAAACCAACTGAAGCAGAAGCATTCGCTTCATTTGTCTTCATCCAGAAAGAGGTCCCTTTCGGCTGGCTGCTTCGTCAGATTCATGCATGGTCGGCCAACCTCATGGTTCTGATGGCATTCATCCACATGTTCAGCACCTTCTTCATGAAGTCCTACCGTAAACCACGTGAGCTCATGTGGGTCAGCGGTTTTGTACTTCTCGTGCTCTGCCTTGGCTTTGGATTCACCGGATACCTTCTGCCCTGGAACGAACTTGCATTCTTTGCAACCCAGGTAGGTACCGAAGTTCCCAAAGTTGCTCCTGGTGGCGCATTCCTTGTCGGTATCCTTCGTGGTGGTGAAGAGGTCAGCGGCGAAACTCTTACCCGCATGTTCTCACTGCACGTAGTCCTGCTTCCTGGCATTCTCATGCTTGTGCTTTCAGCTCACTTGATGCTTGTTCAGGTACTCGGCACTTCAGCTCCAATCGGCTACAAGGAAGCTGGTCTCATCAAGGGATACGAAAAGTTCTTCCCGACCTTCCTTGCCAAAGACGCAATTGGCTGGATCATCGGCTTCGGTCTGCTTGTCTACCTTGCATCAGTTTTCCCATGGGGCATCGGTGTCAAAGCCAATGCACTTACACCTGCACCACTCGGCATCAAACCTGAATGGTACTTCTGGGCACAGTTCCAGTTGCTCAAGGATCTCAAATTCGAAGGCGGAGAACTTGTCGCTATTGCTCTTCTGACCGTTGGCGCCATTGTATGGGCACTTGTTCCATTCATTGACACCAAGGCCTCCAAAGAAGAGAGAAGCCCTATCTTCACCATTCTTGGTCTTCTTGTCCTTGCCTTCCTCTTGCTCAACACCTACCGTGTCTACGCAGAGTATGGCTGGTAAATGAAGTTTTTACTCGATCACGCCAAAAGCCCGGTTTACGCCGGGCTTTTGGCGTTGCATCAGTCAGGAGAGCGAACTACCTTCCAATTCAACTCCATTTATTATATTCATGTAAGGGTTGTTCCAGAACTTGGCCTGAGGGAATACCTCGGTGACCAGCGGCTTATGGCTGTTACGGAACAAGACCAGTCACTCTTATTTCAATGGCACAATCAAGGAACTTCGACATTGACAAGCAAAAACGGAAAAAACGTTATTTCCTTTCTTTCTGAAAAATGGGAAAACAAGGATTGCCCCATGTGCGGCAAGGGACCTTGGCAGGTTCAGGACAAGGTGTTTCAGTTAAGCGAGTTTCAGAAAGACAGCCTTGTCGGCGGTGGTCTGATGATTCCTCTCATTCCCATTACCTGCACCAATTGCGGCAACACCTTGCTGGTCAACGCCATCATCTCCGGCGGAATTGATCGTGAGTCGATAACCCAGGAGAAAAAAGGATGAACAATAGCAACCTCAATCTCTCCCAGGGTCTGGAGGTACTGCGCCCAAAAGCCGACAAAGCCTTGCCTATTCCCTGCAATGAATGGGATTTTCTGAAAGAAAAAATCAAGCAACTCACTACCGAACCCTGGTTCTTTCAGTCAGCCGGTTCGACCTTCATTGGAGCTGCACTGGCTACGGCCATTTCCGTACTGACAGGAGCTGTTTCAGCAACCACGGTACAGAACGCTCTCTTTATCGCCTGGACGGTCATTGTTGTCTGCCTCTTTGTTGGTTCCATCTGCCTCTTTTTTGCATACAAGGAACGTCAGGTTCACAGAACAAAAGCAAGTGAAGTCGTTACCCACATGCGACTCATCGAACAACGATTTGAGCGTGAAGAGATTCAGGGATAACGGATTCAGGTAACGTTTATTCACACCACACCCAAGTTTGATTTCCACACATTCATTGAATCCACTGCCACGGCAACAGTTGCCGCAAAAGCATTATGGCGCCGATGGAAGAAAAAACAGGGGGAGGGGGGCGTTACAGATCGGTCAAGACCGCTTCGAGCTTGGTGAGCGAAGCGAAAAGCACCCCACGCTCTAAAATGAAATCTTTGCCTAAAATATCTATAACCACCATATAAATTAATTGATTGTTTTTGCTATGTGTCGTAAATTGACAACATGAAAAAGTTACAAGACACACTGCTCTTCAAGATGAGCACCCGCATCGAGCGCAAGCGTGATGACATTATTCTGCGACAGGATTTTCTTGATCTTGGCGACTATGACCAGGTTGGGCGCTGCTTGCTTCGGTTAGTCAAAGAGGGAAAACTTGTCAAAATAGGCCAAGGCATTTATGTGCGTGCAATTGTATCGCCGCTTGATGGCTCTCCATCTCTTCCCGGAAGCCTTAACAGTCTGGTCCTGGAGGCAATGAAAAAGCTGGGTATTCCTGTTGGCCTGACAGAAATGGAAATCAGGTATAATGATGGCAAAACGACTCAAGTGCCAACAGGTCGCGTAATCGGTGTGCGAAAACGTGTTCGCCGCCGTATTGGATTCGGTGGGTATAGCGTGAGGTTTGAACATGTCGCTTAATCCATCCCAGCCAACGAAATCGGCCATTGAACGTGCCGCTGGCATACTCGTCACAACTGACGAAGCCTTCATTGAGAAAGACTGGCATGTGGTTCGAGCGCTTAAATTGCTTAACGGCCTTCACATTGAAGGGTTACAACTGGCTTTTGGTGGCGGAACATCATTAGCCAAAGCGGGACTTATCAAACGCTTTTCTGAAGATGTTGATTTTAAAGCCACCATACACCCTGCCAGGCACAAGCATTATCGTGAAACGCGCAATATAATAATTGCAGCTCTTGAAATTGAAGGATTTGGTCTTGTCTCCGAAGCTATGGTGCGCGATGGAAGCAGATTCTTTTCGCTTGAACTGGATTATGGTGCAACATTTACGCGGAACCAAAGATTGAGAACGCATATCCGTATCGAGGTGCGTTTTGTGCCGCCACAAATGCCTGTTGTTTTCAAGCCAGTACAGTCACTGTTAAGATTTGCGGAAGGGCAAGTCCCCGACTTCACAAAGGCTGTGCAAGCTGTTCACGACCTTGTGCTAATATCCATGCTATAGGCAATAGGGGAGAGAGAACGGCTTCATAACCCCAACTCGCTATGCGAACCGAGGCGCACCAGTTCAAGAATATCGTCGTCGGTTTTGCGGTAGATCAAAATAAGATCAGGCTGGATATGGCAATCACGGCAATCATTCAAAGTACCGATCAGTGCATGATCGACGGCATTGGGCGGCAAAGCCTTGTCCTCGATCAAAAGAGTGAGGATAGTCGTCAAAAGCGTGTCCAGTTTCTTGCCGTGTATCCCTGATTTCTCGCGGCGATAATCACGCTTGAATCGGCTGGTGTACTTAATCGTCCGCATTTAAGTCATTAAACAACCCATCCAAAGAAGCGGCTGTAGTGAGCCCTCCACGACGAGCGGCTTTAATGGCCTCAATCGTTTCTGCATTGGGAATGAGCGGCTCGAAAGGCAGCGCCTTTTCAGCAGCAACCCGTTTCAACATAAGCCTTATGGCATCGGACAGGGAAAGCCCTATGGAAGCCAGTACAGCGGAAGCCTCAGCCTTCGTTGCGGCGTCAATCCTTGCTCTGACAACTGAATTTTCTATCATATCAATACTCTCCTTTTGTGGCTACAATGTAGCACAATAAAAAGCACGGAGCAAGTATTTTGGGGACGGCAGGGCAGGAACGTTC
>SZXY01000135.1 GCA_005843805.1 Chlorobium sp. | reverse complement strand
ACTTCCGATAGATTTTGCTGAGCTGGTCGAGCCAGACGTAGGTGCTTTTGGCCAGCATGACCACTTCCGGCATCCACGATGAGTCGGTTGAGTAGTTGGCCGGGGCGTTGGCGTCATCGAGTGT
The DNA here is from genome assembly GCA_005843805.1 of Chlorobium sp. Lineage (GTDB taxonomy): Bacteria > Bacteroidota > Chlorobiia > Chlorobiales > Chlorobiaceae > Chlorobium. The sequence goes on along the minus strand of SZXY01000135.1, from coordinate 7,378 downwards.
GTAGTCGGGGACGTGAGCCTCTTTTTCAAGCCAGTGGCCATCCTTGCGGGCTGCCTCTTCCTGGGCAATCTGCTCGAAAAAGAGGTATTTGTCTTCATCTTCTATAAAGTCAATGGCTCCGGCAAGCAGTCCCCAGAAGGGTGACTCTCCCAGCAGATCTCCCCAGTTGAGCCGGATGAAGCGGAGCTGTTCGAGGATTGATGCCGGTGCGTGCCTTATGGGTCTCGTCAGAAGTTCTGCCAGGTCAATATTGTCGGGCCCAACCGGTCCCATGGCCTGCATCGAGCTTCGCATGGTCATGATAAGCTTTCGGTAAGCCTGATCGCGTGTCAGTTCCGCGTCGGTCAGAAGATCGGAAAACTGGTCGAGAGCCGGGTTCTGGTTGTTGAGCCAGACAAGGAATGACTCTTCGAGAACATCGCTTTTGTTTTTCTGCTCTTTCAGCCAGTCGGCGGGTGTTTCTGTGCCAGAGAAGATGTTCTGCGTTGGAAAGGTGCCGAGAAAGCGGCTCAGGTACTCTTCCGATTGTTCCGGTGTTAGTTCCTGGTTGAGTTGACCGTATACTTTTTCAAGAAAATCCGGTTGCCGGGAGGCTATGGATTTTGCCATGATAAAGTGGAAAAGCTCATGCAGCAGTTTCATGCCGTGGAGCTGCGCGGGGAGTACCGGTTTTGCGTCGTCACCTTTCTGTTTTTTCAGATAATCGTTGATGACGCTGGCTTGTTTTTCGGATCTTATCAGACTTTCCTGTACAGCGGAAGGTAACGAGAGGAATTCAGGATCAGAGAGGTGAAAAAGTTCTCTGGCATTTCGGTTGACATAGAAGTGTTCTTTGTTCTGAAACACTGGCGAGTTTTGCTTGATTGTCATAGTAGGGCATGCAATGCCAATACATTAACTGATTGAGATTTTTTTGTGCAGCCTGCGCTATTGCAGTGCTCGTTCTGCACCTTCCGTTAAAGTACGGAATTTCTCTAAAAAAGTTTGGATGTCGTTTTGAAGCTTCTTCGGGAGGAGTAGTTGCAACGTACCAAAAAGTGCGGTTGATTGACTGAGTGGTTCTGAGCCTCCTTATCCATAAAGAAAAATGCCGATATGAGCGGATGGTTACTTGAATTTTTTGTCGATATATCTCTGAAGATAGGTGAAGCCTAAATCCTTGGCAGAACGGAGTGCTTCAAGTCCGATGGTAGACCAGGCACTTTTGTGTTGCGATGGTTGCAGGTTTGTCGGGGTGGAAATGGTCTGCTGAAAAGCTGCTGAATTTGTGCTGTTGCCTTTCAAAGCTTTTGTGAGCAGCAAACCGGCAATAAAGGTCGCACCCGCAGCATTGAAAGGGTATTTTCTGACGATGTTCATTGGCGAAAGCTCCGCTTCAAGGTCATTTTTCAGGCGACTGGCTCTTTTCTTGATTTGTTCCTCTTTTTCAGAAATGGTGTTCTGCAGCTCTTCTATTCGTGCCTGAATGCTGTGCAAATGGTCATTTTTTGTAGTCATGTACCGATAAAAGAATGTTCTGGATCAGGGTTTTCAGGAGTAACGGCTTGATTTTTGTAAAAAAAACAAAACAGGACAGAAAAACAAGGCTGACCAGCAGATAGCCCAGAAAGGGGTGTCCAAGAAGTTCGCCTGCCAGCAAGGCAAAGGTGGTGACAAGGTAGACAATGCCGATAATCATGACAATGGCGAGAATGATCGTAGCGGCAACACGCGAAACCTTGTCGGTCAACTCAATCTTGAGCAGTTCGATTTTCGCATCGATAATTGATACAACATCCTCATAAGTCGATGTTACAGTATCATCGATGAGATTTTGGATCCCGGTGTTTTTGCGTTTTACCTCGGTTGATGGCTGATCCTTTTCGACCCGGCGGTTCATCATATTGACGTGAATAATTCCATGTTAGCGTTTTCTTTTCATGAAAAGTCCGAACAGGGCGCCTGCGCCGAGTGAATAGAGCAGGGTTTGGGCGGGGTTTTTCCTGACATACTCCCTTGCTTTTTCAACACTGCTGGCAAGCCGGTCGTAGGAGTCACTCTCTCTGAAACGGGCAAAAGCATCCGTCAGGTTCTCACTGAACTCCCTGAGCAGTTCAGGAATATTGGTTTCGGACTGTGGTTCTTTCACTGGATCCGTTGATTGGCTGTTGTGTATGATAACCGGGACTTCCTGTTCCATAATGGTTCGATGCGGTTGACGGGTTACTTTAAATCAGTATAAATGCAATATATAAAAACAATATGGTCTTTGCACGGCACACTCTTGCACTTCATTCTTTCAGTGATTGAAAGTTACTGGAGCAGCCTCCCACCATCAACATTGATGATCTGGCCGGTAATGTAGTCGCTCTCAAGCAGAAAGATGATGGTTCTGACAATATCGAGAGGGTCGCCAAGCCGCTTGAGCGGGATTTTTTTGATCATCTCTTCCGGAGTGTCCATATCTTTTTCGGGATTTATCGTAACCGTGCCAGGCGCGATTGAGTTGACAAGAATAGAGGGTGCAAATTTTTTTGCAAAGATTTTTGTGAGGTGCTGAATTCCGGTTTTCGATACCGTATAGGGTGCAAAGTTCCGCCAGACAAGGTCGGCTGAAATATCGGTCATGGTTATGATGCGCGACACGAAGGGTTGGTGCTGCATAATCCTGGCAGCTTCCTGCATTGTAAAAAAGGTTCCTTTCAGATTGGTATTGACCAGACTGTCCCACTCCTCTTCGGTAACTTCAGGAAGAGGTGTACTGTAAAAATTCGATGCACTGGCAATGAGCAGGTCAAGCCGGTCAAACTGTTTGCTGAAAAGCTCAAAAGCACTCTTGATATCGCCGGGTTTCGAAACATCACAGCGAACCATAGTTGATTCAGGGCTAATCCATCGGATTTTTTCAAGGGTTTCCGTGGCCTTCTCTTCCGAAGAGTGCCAGGTAAAGAAAACAGTATAGCCCTGTCCGGCAACTGAAAGCGCAATCTCACTGCCGAGTCTTCCCGAAGCGCCGGTCATAAAGCACACTTTCCTGCCAGAAGGTTTCATGGTCTGCAATGTTTAATCTTCCTCTCTTGTAACTGTTTATTAAACATGAAGGCGACATAAAAAGTTGAGCTTCTTTTTCTGTGGTTTTTGAACGGTGGAGGTAGTGCAGAAATTCCGGGTTGGTTGATGCTCAGCCGAGTTTTCTGAAGGAAGAGGCCTTGATTGCGGCAAAAAGTGTGGAGCCGGTCGTTATAGTGAGTTCATCTGCCGCATGGCGGACAATTTCGGCGACAAGTTGTTGACCCCCAACGGAGAGCACAATGCCGACTCGACCGTCAGACTCAAACATTTCGGCTACCCGGCACTCCAGAAGGTTTCTTGCACTGATGGCTTCCGGATGTTTTTTGAACAGGATGATCTCTCTTGAGGAGAGTTCAAAGAGGGATTCTCCGGCAGACTCTCCATCTGAAATCAAAAGTGTGTTGCCTCCCCACTGGTAGCTGAACAAACCATGTTCATGCGCCGGGCTTGCAAGGCGGAGCAGATTGAGATAACCCTTCTGGCTGTGAGCCATCCAGTTTCGTGCAAGCTGTTCGGGAGTTGTCTCTTCGGAAATCTGGCCGTTGTTCACCGCAAGAATCCGGTCGGTCATCAGTTGCATCTCAGTCAGGGAGTGCGATATAAAGAGGTAGGGAATCCTGAACTCTTCGCTTACGCTTCTCAGATAGGGAATGATCTGAAAGCGGAGTGTGTCGTCAAGAGCCGATAGCGGTTCGTCCATAAGCAGGAGACGGGGGTTTGCAAGCACGGCCCTGCCGAGTGCGACCCGCTGTTTTTCACCGCCGGAGAGATTTTCAACGCCACGTTGCAGGAGCGGCTGAAGCTTGAGCAGCTCGATCAGAGCTTCCGGCTTGATGCCCCTGTTTTCCGGACGGCACCGTTTATAGCCGTACAAAAGGTTTGCCTTGACGCTGAGGTGAGGGAAGAGCATTGCCTGCTGAAAGACAATTGCAATGCGGCGCTCTTCCGGAGCGATGTTGATCTTTTTATGGCTGCTGAACATGCACTCATCATCGAGCGCAATTTCCCCTTTGTCTGGTTGCAGAAGGCCTGAAATGAGGTGGACAAGGGTTGATTTTCCGCTGCCGGACTCACCAAATATTCCGATCCGTTCACCTGAAATGTTGGCTTTCACCCGGAGGGAGAAGTTGCCCAGTTTTTTTTCAATGTCGAGAGTGAGTTTCACAAGCTGCTCCTTCGGTCAAGTTTTTTGATGAGCAGTTCATGCAGAAAGAGTACGGTCACCGAAATAACAACGGAGACCAGACAGAGCGACAGCGCCATTGCCGTGCTTGACGGAGAGCTGGCATAATCATAGATTGCAAGCGGGATGGTTTGCGTTATGCCGGGAATATTACCTGCCACAATGATTGTTGCTCCGAATTCGCCGAGGCTTCTGGCAAACATCAGTGATGAACCGGCAAGAATGCCCCGAAGGGAGAGTGGCAGGGTAATGGTAAAAAGGGTGTCATACCAGGGTGCGCCAAGGCTTCGTGAAGCATCGATCAGTTGACGGTCAATGGATTCCATGCCAAGACGGATTGAGCGAACAAGCAGTGGAAAGCCAACGGTTGCCGAGGCAATGACTGCCGCTTTCCAGGTAAAGATGAGCTGTATTCCTGTTTCCGCCAGCACTTTGCCAAGCCAGCCGTTTTTGCCGAGCAGCAGCAGAAGAAAATAGCCGATGACAACAGGGGGGAGAGTGAGCGGAAGGTTGACAAGAACCTCCAGCACCACTTTTCCCCTGAATGTTCTGAACACGATCAGCCATGCAATTGCAAACCCCAAAGGTAACGCAAGCAAGGTCGCCGTCAGAGCTACTTTCAGAGAAAGGCCAATGGCGGCTATATCTTCGGGTATCAGCAACATCTTGTCAATTGTTTCTTGAGTTTATCTTGTCGAGAGTTGTTACTTCAGGACAAAACCGAATTTGCGAAGAACCGATTTTGCTTCGTCTCCCTGAAGAAAGAGATGGAAAGCCTTTGCTTCTTCATTTTGTGAAGCTTTCAGGGTGAGCGCCATCGGGTAAACCACCCTCGAGTAGAGGCTCTGCGGCACCTCAAAAAGAAGTTTTGCCTTTTTTGCCTGAAGCGCATCGGTGCGGTAGACAAAGGCGCCATCGACTTCGCCAAGTTCGGCATACATGAGGCACTCCCTTACATCCTTGCCCATGACAAGCTTGCCTGCCAGTTGCTGCTCAATACCGGATTTTGTTATGGCCGACATGGCGTATTCACCAGCGGGCACACTTTTCGGGCTTCCGATAGCAATCTTGTCCAGTTTCGGTAAATCGCTCATCGAAGCAGCCTTTTTCGTGGTTGTGCCTGCAAAAACAAGAGAGTTAAAGGCCAAGCTCTTCTGGCTGCTTCCATCGACAAGTTTTTTCTCATTCAGGTAATCCATCCACTCGGTATTTGCCGAAATAAACAGATCGGCAGGAGCGCCGTTTTCAATCTGCCCAGCAAGGTTTCCCGAAGATCCGAAATTTTTTACAAAAGTCGTTGCGGGGTGTTTGGCGGTGTAACTGGCACTCAGTTCATTGATTACCTCTTTAAGGCTTGCAGCCACCGAGAGGTTCAGTTCCCCGGCCATTGCAGGGAGGGCGATCGTCAACAGGGCAAAGCAGAGGATTGCGATGCGTTTCAGGGATGAAGTCATGGTTTTTGTTTTTTTGTGGTTATGGATGAATTGAAACGGCGATATCGGAGGGCTTGCCGAAATAGACCGACGAGAGCACAATGATGTCAACCCCGGTTTCCGCATAGGTGGCCGCATTTTCCCCGTTGATGCCTCCCGCTGCCGAGATAGTAACGCCGGGAGCCTCATTGTGAATCTGCTTTACCAGTACGGCCAGCTCGTCAGGCGCGAGCTTGTCAAGCTGCACTACATCGACCCCGGCAGAGGCAATCTTCAGGGCATCCTTTGCAGTGTCGGCTTCAATGATGATTTTATGTTCAGGAGTTTTTGCTTTCAGGCTGGCAATGGTTTGGAGGAAACTTTCCAGCCCTCCAAAGAACGCTGTATGCTGGCGGAAAACAAGGACAGACTCTGAAAGGCCGAGCCGGTGAGGATGAGCCCCTCCAGCCATGATAGCCTTGAGTGCAACTTTTTTTGTTCCAGGGAATGATTTCCGGGTTGTGACGACGCTGATGGCAGGATTGATTGCTTTTACCCGCTTGACAATCTGTCCGGTACGGGTTGCAATTCCTGAAGCATACTCAAGCAGGTTGAGTGCCACTTTCCATCCGGCATGAAGGCTTGCGGCAGATCCAGTGGCAGAAAGGATGGTTACACCAGGTTCGACAATCGTGCCGCTTGGCAGTGATGATGTTATGGAAGCGCCGCATCTTTCGAGCACACGGGCAGCCTCTTCAGTACAGCAGAGAACCGTGGCTTCGCGACTCGTAAAAGTGATATGGCCTTGCAGGGCGCCAATACCAAGCAGCGATGTCGTCAGATCACCATAAGGCAGATCCTCCTCGATAAACCGTTCTATGTCACTCTCTGGCAGTTGATAAAGCATCATGGATTTACTTGATCGTTATAACATATCCTCTATTGCGATAGACTAAAAAAAAGAAAAGTCGGGACAGGAAACTCGGAAAACGAAAAGAGGTGCCTGTTTTTTTTGTGTTCATCGTTGCTCTCTCCGATCCTTGCTCTGCTCTGTTTTCTTCTGAAATTAATGGTATTATAGTTATTTTATAAGGAAAAATGAAATAAAATCCTTACAAAATTAACTTAAAATGTTTTTTGATCAGCGAAATTGTTACGTCTGTGTAGTTAAGATCGGTGAGTGCCAGTGAAGCATCAGTCAGGTTTGCTGAATTTTTCGTTATATATCTTTGAATATAGCGATTTATCTGTTTTTGACAATTCTGATTGCTGGTATTGCTTTTGAATGGAGGAAGAGGTGACGTTTAGCTCACCGACTCTGGATTTGAAACCGGTGAAGGAAGTGCGTAAATCAGTTTGGATTAATTTTGCTGCACCTGAATAATTTTTACATCTGTTGGGGGAAGGGGAAAAGTCCTTTTTTAAATTCTGCAGGCATGGCATTTTGGTTGTAACTATTTGCAGCCAAGAGCTTTGCAGGGTAGTCGTGACAAGTTCTTGAAAGCACTTTAAAAAGTTAAGGCTGTTGAGCCCCGATGACAATGACCGGCTTTGAACTGGCAAAAGCAATTGAATGCGAATGAAGCGCGTTAAGTTGACATGCCGATTTATTGGTGGTCAGGAAGCAGGAAATGCTGCAATTGCTTTTTTGGTTTTGATTTTGTTTTTAATTGATCGTATATTTGCGATGAACTATAATAAGAAAAGGATGGTTATGCAGAGAACGTTGTCG
>SZXY01000025.1 GCA_005843805.1 Chlorobium sp. | reverse complement strand
TGTCGTGAAACCACTGGCTGTGCGGGGGATCTCCCTGGTTTTGATGAATATTGTGCACACCATGTCCAGTTCTGAAGGGTTCACCGAAGATAAAGAGTTTTCGTGAGTGCTGCAGTAGAAACTCCAACACCTTGAAAGCAGCCAATCCCGTTCCATATTTCCAGTGCGAACAGGAACTCTCCTCGACCAAAACATCGGAATTTTCCGCATCAGACAGTGCCTGTAAACACTCTTCCGTCGGCTGAAGTTCAGGACTGAGGTAGTAATCGAGAGCACCTGAACCAGATTCCGAATCGAGCGGATGCCAGCCCTCCCGGAAGTGAAAAACGGGCTGAAAGTCGTCGGGAGCCAGTTCTACCACACGCCATTGAATACCGCAGGCATCATGCTTGCTGTCAAGGTCAACCGGACAACGAAAAACTGTCGATCCAGCCCTGACCTTGAGATTACAATGATAGTATTCCTTGTCACTGAAGGCCGGATCGCAGTAGTATTTCTGCAGGGTGCCGACCAGAACGCCATAACCATCGTTAAGAGGCATAAAAAGCCTTTTCGTCTGAAAACGTGTTATTGAAAAACATCAGGTTAAGTTACGTAACTACCACGCATAAGCCAAACGGAAATCTGCCAACCGAACTTTTCCTCCAAACCTTGCGGTTTGTCTTGGCTGGCAGGGTTTCACACCACGCCATAAATCATGAACTTAGCCCAAAAAAAATGCATCTTCTGAACAAAGCTTTAAACTGCACCAGAGCACTCACTCATGCTTATCATTTCGTTTGACATTAAAGAGAATGCCCCTCTGAGAAAAGGAAGTGACAGATGAACCCCTCACCAGAGAAATTCTTCTACAGCGGTACCCGAAAAGAAATAACGGAGCATGCCGCAGCGCTCATCATTGCCGAAGCGTATCGTGCCGTTGCCGATCACGGGCGGTTTTCACTTGTGCTTGCCGGAGGCAACTCTCCCCGTCCACTTTATCGCCATCTTGCACAAGGTGTGAGCATCGAGCTGCTGCAGCACTATGAACTCAAGGTGCCCGACTGCGACCTGAAAAGCAATGGCAAAATCCTCTCCCTTCCAGAAAATACATGGCTCTTCCAGGGAGATGAAAGGTGCGTTCCATCTGACCATCCCGACAGTAATTTCAGAATGGTACATGAAACGCTGCTCCTTCAGTCAGGCATTCCGGAAAATCATTTTTTCAGAATGCCCACTGACAAAGCCAATACGGAAAAGGGTGCAAGGGAGTATGAAGCCACCATACGCAACTTTTTCCTGGCCTCAGCGTCCATCGATGAGCAGGAGTTCCCGCTCTTTGACCTGATCGTGCTTGGGCTCGGTGATGACGGCCATACCGCATCGCTCTTTGCCGGCAACACGGAAGCTCTTCAGGAAAAGACGAAATGGGTGGTTGCTGTCAGTGCACCAGAAGCAAAACCTCCGGGCAAAAGGCTTACACTGACCCTTCCGGCCATCAATCACGCCAGGAACGTGATGTTTTTCACCACTGGCGCACCAAAAGCTGAGCTTGCAAAAAAAATATTTCTTGAAGAAACAGGCCCCTTACCTGCAGCTCTTGTTTCTCCTGTGAACGGAAAGCTCTTCTGGTTCAGCGATCATCAATAAATATTCTGCACCGATTCCGGGCCTCGTGAATGAACCGGATAGGAGTCAGGCTGTTGGCCTGCAACAGCTTCCCTGATGACATCAATAATTGCCCATGAGTACTCGACGCTGTCCTGACGAATAAAGTTCATCTGATCGCCTGCCAAGGCATCAAGCAGCAGACGGTGATAGGGTGTAAGGCCAACTCCGGCAAACGATGTCTTGTAATCGAACTTCATGAACACTGGATCGGTAATGACCTCTTCACCCGGACGTTTTGCCCCGAACCTTATGGCAATGGTCTCTTCCGGCTGGATGCGCATGATAACCTGATTGGCCGTATAGCTGCAGCTTGAGGCCGGTCCGAAAAAGTTCTGGGGAGGACAGTTGAAAGTAATGACTATCTCGGTTACCGTTTCGGCAAGATTCTTGCCTGCCTTGATAAAAAAAGGAACGTCCTTCCATCTCCAGTTATCAATAAAAAATTTTACTGCGGCAAAGGTTTCAACCCTTGAATCGGCAGCGACGTTTTTCTCGGAACGATACCCTTCATACTGACCGAGAACAACCGATTGCCCTGCATTTTCGATGGTAAACGGACGAACCGAACGCAGAACCTTGGCTTTTTCGTCACGCACTGCATCTGCCGAGAGATCAACGGGTGGCTCCATGGCAACGGCGGCAAGAAGCTGCAAGCCGTGATTCTGAACAATATCGCGAAGCAGCCCGGCCTCTTCGTAATAGGCTCCACGATCACGAATGCCGAAATTCTCCGCAATGGTAATCGAGACATTGGCTATGTAATGGCGGTTCCATAATGGCTCAAAAATCCCGTTGGAAAAGCGGAATACCATAATATTCTGTACAGTCTCCTTGCCGAGATAGTGATCGATACGAAAAATCCTCTCTTCACTGAACACCTCTCCTATAACTGCATTGAGTTCACGCGCCGACGGCAGGTTGCTTCCATAGGGTTTTTCAACAATGATTTTCCGCCATCCTCCGCAGGTGGCTTTGTTTTCCCCAAGCCCGGCCTGAGCGAGGTTTCTGACAATAATCGGAGCAAGAGCAGGTGGAGTTGCAAGGTAAAAGAGCAGATGATCGCAGGTGTTCGATTCTCCGGAAAGATCCATGAGCACCCGGCGAAGAAAATGATATCCCTCAACCAGAGCAAGGTCAAGCTTCACATAAAAAAGCCTGCTGCAGAACGTTTTAAACGGCAGTTTATCAAGAACGATACCCGGCGAGAGCGTTCTGAGCTTTTCATCTACCTGTGCACGAAACTCCTCATGGGAAAGTGCCGCACGTCCAACCCCGATAACACGGTACTCCTCCGGCAGATGACCCAGAAGAAAGAGTTCATAAAGTGAAGGGAAGAGCTTTCGGGCGGCGAGATCACTGTTGGCACCAAAAATAACAATTGAAAAACTATCGGGTTTAGCCTGCATAAGTCTCTGACTGGTTATGGTTTTTCGCTGAAAGAGTGTCCACCGAACTCATGACGCAGTGCCGCCACCAGTCTGTCAGATAAATTATTATCGGAACGGGAGCGGTAACGGTTGAAAAGAGCGGAGGCAATCACCGGAATCGATACCTCATGCTCCAGAGCAGCCTCGACCGTCCAGCGTCCTTCTCCGGAATCAGCAATCCTGCCGCTCAGACATTCAAGTCCAGGATCCTTCTGCAAGGCACGAACAACCAGCTCCATCAGCCAGCCCCGGATAACCGAGCCATTAGTCCAGACACGGGAAAGCTCTTCAAGATTAAAATCATAGCCACTTGACTGAAGAAGATCGAACCCTTCACCAATGGCCTGCATCATTCCATACTCAATGCCGTTATGGACCATTTTGGCAAAGTGACCGGAGCCGGAATTTCCTGTATAGGTGTAACCGTTTTCCACACAGAGATCTTTCAGCAACGGCTCAATAAGCTCATAGGCGGCTTTCTCACCACCAACCATAACACAGGCGCCATGTCGCGCTCCTTCAAGACCACCACTTGTGCCCGCATCGAGAAAGCTTATCCCCGCTTCTTGCAGGAAGGTCGCCCGTCGAACGGAATCGGTATAACGGGAATTCCCGCCATCAACAATGATATCTCCCCTCTGAAGCAGGGAGTGGAGCCGCTCAAGCGTATTATCGACCGGATCACCGGCAGGCACCATAAGCCAGACAATACGCGGAGAGTCCAAGAGAGAAACAAGCTCCTGAAGGGAAGCGGCAGCAACCGCCCCTTTTTCCGACAGAGCTGCAACTGCCTCCCTTGAAATATCAAAAACCACAAGTTCGTGACCATACTCAAGAAGATGGCTGGCCAGATTGAACCCCATTTTTCCAAGACCTATAAACCCTGCTTTCATAATCCTGTCTTTCGGTATTATTGTAGTAAAATAGAGCGCATTGAGAGAACTCGGAAGATTCAACTCTTTCTTCTGTAACGCAAAATAGCGGCAGTTAAATCCCCCGACGGATCACGGGATTATTTCAGTTGCACACAACCATGAAAAATGCAGGGTTTCTGAGACATCCCGGATTACCCTGAAAAGCTGTAATCGGCTGGATAAGAAAAAGATGCAGAGAGAAAGAAATAGAGGAGTCGCACTATTACAGCTTTTGCCTCACCCTTCCGCACAACTTTTTGAAAGATTAACCATCGTATTGTACTGGTCAATCACGACGCTGTTGACAGCAGGCCATGACTGAGCTTCCGCATAAGCGAGACCGTGAGCCCTGAGTTCACGATACCGTTCAGAATTACCAAGCAAAGCGAGACACTTGTCATAAAAATCATCGACATCTCCTTCCCTGGCAACAAGTCCGCCATTCGACCTTTCAACAATATCCCGACAACCTCCGGCATCCGATACAACGGCAGGAAGACCTGATGCAAGAGCTTCAAGTGCAACATTGCAAAAGGCCTCTGTTGTTGAGGGAAAAAGAAAAATATCTCCGCTTGCGTATGCTTCCGGCAGTTCAATTCCGGTAAGATAACCGGTAAAAAATGCCTCGGGCATTCTGCGCTTCATCTCCTCCTCCTCGGGACCGGAACCAATCATTACAAATCGTACCTTGTCAGCATACCGCTCCATAAATCTCTCGTAAACCCTCATGACAACCTCAATATCCTTGTAGAGCACAAACCGCCCGGCATAGACAATAACAGTCCGTCCAGAAGCATTCCATCGAGATCGCAGTGTTTCAGAACGACGAAATGGATCAAAGTGCTCCTTGTCGATCCCCCTTGACCATATCTTGACGTTTCTGATATCCCGTGCGATAAGTTTGCGTCGGACACCCTCATTCGGAGCGAGCACAATATCACAACTGTTGTAAAACCAGGTGAGGTATTTCCAGGCAAAACTCTCGGCAAAACCGAGTCGATAATAACTGAGATAGGAGGGGAAATCGGTATGATAAACCGAAGAGACCGGAACAAAGTTCTTCCTTGCATAAAGCAGAAACTTTCTTCCGATAATATCAGGTGTCGAAATATGAACAATATCGGGCGCAAACGCATCGAGTTGCTGCAATGTTTCCGCCTTGAAAAAACCAAGCTTGTAATCCGGATAAAACCAGATGGGCACAGCAGGCATTCTGTGTACCGTTAAACCATTGTGGTTATCCTTGACAGAAACATCAGGAGACCAGACTATTACCTGGTGACCGCTTTTCCTGAATGAAGAAACCAGTTGATAGATGGATTTTACCGCGCCGTCCTTGTCCCTGACATAAGTCCCCGCATATAAGGCAATCTTCATAAGAGACAAACAATACAGATCAATTCAGTTCCCATGCTGCAAATGCCATAAGCAATGATGCAAAGGTAACATTTCCACGGAAAAATCCATCATGCCAACAACAATCACTTCACTGGAAAAGAGAGAGCTTCCCGACTTTCGGACGCACAAGCCTCTTGTAATCCTCGTATGAGAGCCGCAAAAGTTCGGTATGCGCCCCTGCATTGAAGGCTATTTCATCGTCATCTTCAAGCTCTTCAGATACATAGATATCCATACCGTAAAGATTGCCGAAAGGAGGCATGGCACCAATCTCGCATTCGGGAAAGAGACCGGCAAACTCTTTCTCGCTGGCAAGCTCCACATCCCTTGTCCCAGTTAATTCACGCAAAAGCTCGAAATCCAGTTGACGCGAAGCAGGCAGCACTACCATAGCCATATTGCTGTCGATATTGACCATGACGGTTTTGGCCAGCTCTTTTCCCGGAACATGGGCGGATGCGGCGATTTCCTGCGCCGTGTAGGCCGGAGAGTGACTGACCACAAAATACC
>SZXY01000173.1 GCA_005843805.1 Chlorobium sp. | reverse complement strand
ACTCGAGAATTCTGACCAGGGCGAGATGAATATAGGTACCTTTATTGACCCCGATCTTTTTGCCCCTGAGATCCTTTAAGGTCTTGATGCCAGCATCGGGATTGACCTGGATATAGGTATTGCCACCCGGAGAACTTGAAAGAATGTACTTTGTCTTTAAACCGCCCGCTTTTCCGACGATAACGACAAGATCACCAACCGAGCCAAAATCCGCCAAACCCGAGGCCAGAGCTTCATTGACGGCTGGCCCGGCACCCTTGAAATAGGATAACTCAATTCGTATACCATCTTTGGCAAACTCCTTTTCCAGCAAACCATGTTCATTGACATAGCCTTGGGGACCACCGGTATATGGCTTTCCATAGGCGTTGCCAACCAAGCCAATCCGAATAACTTTTGGATTTTCTGCTGCATGACCAACAACCGTCATAAAGAGCAGCCCGGCTATAGATAAAACTGATATCAATTTCTTCATTTTCTTCTCTCCCTTGATTTTTTTAAAGCTGATTAGAATCCATACTGGAACTGTGCAACGAAATCATTGCGATCTGTCTTGGAACCCTGTGCAGGACTCAGGTTGTTACCCTTGTCACGGGTAATATTATAGTTCAACTGCAGTTTGGTCGTCTGGGCAAAGAAAAAGTTAAACCCGACAGTAACGACAGAGAGATCATCTCCTCCAACCGAAGTATTGGGGTCCCAATGATCATAGCGAACAAATGGCTGATAGGTCTTGGGCCACCAGTCATCATTTCGTGACTGATTGCGAAAACTCTTCACAAACTGCTCGCCCCACTCATAGAAGAGTGTCAGGGTATAACCCTTGCTTTTCGTTGTCGCCTTGATAGCGTTGGAGATATCAGTCCCGGAAATCGCCTGCTGATCCCGCCCAAGTGCATATTCCGCTGTAAACCCTATCGGAGAGCTCACATAGGAGATATCCTGACCAAAACGAATCCTGGATGCCTTCCCTGTTCCACCGGTAATCAGAGTCGTGCCTCTATAGAGATCCTGATTTCCGGTGGTCAAAGAGGTGCCAAGGGTCAAACCGCGAAAGTCCGAGTTATAGTCTACCGGAGCATTGAACGCTACCCGGCCCGCAACCTGCCTGCTGCGATTGGTATCGACCGTGTTAGCACCTGAACCGTTAAAAACACCAAAGTTGTACTCAATAAACGGGATGCGATAATTGTATCCCAAATCAACCGAAGGAAACAGATCTCCTCGCAACTGGATACCGATATCCTGCTGAGCAGGGTTAAGAGTCCTGGCAAATGTCGCCTGGTTGATTGTGGGACGCTTGTCTTCCGTCGTCAAAGGCTCAAGACCAAATGGTATTTTCTGCTGTCCAAATTGCACGTACAGATAAGGCCGGTCGATACTCAGAGAGGGAAGAATGGAGTATTGGAGATAAGCGTCCGTTGCCTGCAAATTATAACTGCTTGGTGATGAAGCAGTCAGGCGCACCAGATAGTCAAAACTTCGACCTTCATCATAGTCTTTCTTCAAACTTCCGGAGAGGGAAAGAATAAACGAATTAAAGGCAAAGCTGTTGGTGTATGGTGGCTTATTGGTATGAGTCGTAGCGGTAAAACGGTTCTGAACGGTACCTCCAATCAAAAGTGCCCGATTGCTGTTGGCAATATTCCTGTCCAGTCTTTGGGTCAACAGATCGCTTAAAACAGCAACCTCTGTCCTTACCCCTTCAAGGTCAGTCCGTGTTACAGGCGGGCCTGGATCTGAAGTATCCGCAGGAGAAAGCTCTTCAAGCCCCACATTCTCCACTTCAGCGGCGGTTACCTTCGACCCGGGATTTTGAGTCTCTTCAGCATGCAGATTGACATTACCAATCAGCAAGCTTGCGAGAACAACTATTCCTAACTTTATATTCCTCATTCTATTTTATCCTTTTTTATGAGTTAAATTTGATTATTCATGAATGATGAAATCTTTATTGGCAAGAACCAACTTATCCTACATTGCACAGAAAAGATGAAAAATTTGATTTACCTGACCACAAAGACAACATCGGAAATTGTTTTTTTTATGTATTTTACTCATCAAATTTCTTGTAAAATTATTATCACCAATTTCATTTTGCACAATAAAAAAGCCAATTCTCTGAGAGCAAGAATCGGCTTCACAATAAACTTTGTTATAAAAAAGTATTACATTGGCGCAGAATCTTTGACTTCAGAAAAATCTGAAAACCAACAACAGCAATAAATATTTAACATGACGATCAATTTCATAGCAGTTGATTTATTACAATTCTTTTTTATAAAAAATGAGGTAAAAAAATAATCGACACCATCAACAAGTTGCAAGAAGAAAAAATCCATATCAAACCTTTTCTAATATCCGCAATAATTAGAATTATGCAAATACCCTCTAAACGGTGTATTGCATACCATAAACAAGCTACCACCAATCTCAGTGACCCGGTCACGACCGATTGATATAACACCGGAATTCGGGAATGCTTTTTTTGTATCAATAAAAACGGAAGGTTGTTGTGTTGACCTTCCGTTTCACTACTGATGGCGATAATTGATGCTTTTTCCAAACAACTTTTACCTTGATCACCTCCACTTCCCGTTTACAGGTCAGGCGTTTGCCAACAAGGCCTCCTCTTCGACAAACTCAGCTTTGATCCTGATCATCTCCACGAATGCCTCTACCCTGGTTTTCATTGCTTCATAATCAGAGCCGGCGTATTCGGTATGAATCTCAAGCAGCGGAATGCCTGACTTGGCAAGAACGTTCTTGGTCTCCTTGGCTTTGAAGGTAAATGGATCACAGTAGCGCAGGGTATGATAGATAACCCCCTGAGCTTTGGATGTGCTCAACAGTTCGTGCAACTTTTTCAGTCGTCTGTCGCTCTCCAGATCGAGGTAAGGCAGGGCTGCGTGAGGTGTCCTGTTCAGGTAGGCAAGAGCAACCCCTGCAGGCGATATTTCCTTGATATCGAGGTCAAGATGAGGCAGAATACCCGACCAGAGATCGTCTCCCACAATTCGCCCGCCAACCGACTTGATGATGCCGATCAGTTTCCGGTCTCCCCGAGGAATCAGACTACCCGAAATAAAGAGCCTGCTGTCACCGTCATCGGCTTCAATCACCGGATTTGGCTGGAGCTCCTTCAACTCTGCAAGCGTCTGCTGCAAGAGTGAGAGGTACTCCTTCTTGTCAAGCAGTTCTCCCGCCTGAATCAAATCGTACACCTCCTCCCATGAGATCACATTATCCCTTGAGGCCTGAAAGGTGTAGATGCTTTTCAGGGTTTCGCGAATGTCGTTGTACAATGCAACCGATTCCGCCAGTCTGGCACTATCAAGAGGAGCCCCGGCCCGTTCTTCGAGCAAACGGGTAAACTCATTGGCCTCATGGGCAAAGTATTTCTTCGCCTCATCCCAGTCAAAGTTGCGAGGCACGGCAAGCACGACCACATCTTTTTTGAAGAAATATTCAATAACTTCAGCCGCCCGATAATTCTGCAGGCAGGTTGCATCGAAAGCGAGCAGGTCAGTTTGCTGAATGTAGGGATCCTGGTTTTCAGCAAATGCTCCCACGATTTCACGAATGAACACACAGGTTTTACTGGATGCATATCGAGCACCAACCTCAACCAGCCTGTCATCTCCTCCAACGGCAATCCTGACCGGGATGAAACCCAGTGCATGAATGATCTCCTCGGGAACATTATAGCCAACCCAGCCCACAACCTTCTGGCCATTTTGCCGGGCTGTTTGCAACTCTGCAGGGCGTTCTTCAAGCCGTTTTCTGATTATTTCAAGTGTTTTTATAGGCATAATAGGGTTCCTCTCTGTTTTTTTGATTGGCAGTGACGTTTAAACTTCAGAGCATTTCAATAAAGGCATTGACACGATTCTGTTCCTGCTCGTGCTGTAAACCGTGAAGATCGCGCTCCTGAATGTAGGTCGGTATGCCGGTCTCACGTTTAATGACATCAAGGATTGGGCGAGCAACAGCCGCCTGTGTATTGCAGCCCCAGTTGTGGATAAAAATAACCCCGTCAGCCCTGGATTTTTTGATCTGCTCAATTGTCCATTCCGCTCTTTTCTCTATGCTTTGCTCATAAGGGTACTCAAGCGTAGCTTTGGCCAAATTGTAAAACGGATCTCCCTCCTCTTCAACCAGTGAGCTGCAATGGCTCCATTGATCGTCCTTGCCGACAACAATGGCACCTGCATCTTCACTTCTGGAGTCGTTGATTCCAACACAGGAGCCAAGAATGAATATCCTTTTGGGATTATCGGTTACAGCATGTCCTTTCACCCCATTCTTTACCCGTTCAGCAATAATGTTCCTGGCCTCTTTCAGGACGCTCAGAGAGGCTTGAACATCCCCGTGCATATCGAGATTGGCAAGTGAAACAAGCGAGAGCCTGTCATCACTGTTTGTAGGCGGAATATCTGCAGACCACCACAATTCAGCCAGCTCGGTTCCAAGTCTTCTGCCTTCGTTATGCAGCTTGATTGCCTTCAGCAAATCATCTTCAGTTGTTTTTCTCCCGCTCACCTCATCGAGGGTCTTGACCAGTCTGCGCAGATTCTGTGCAAAATATTCTACGGCCCAGGGCTTGCTGGCCTGATAACGCAGCGGATAATCCACGTTAAAGAGTTTCACCTCTTTATTTGGACCGTGCCGATGAGCTTCAACCCCGTATGATACATCTGAACAGCGAAGCACGGTATATGGCGCAACAACATCGACGCGAAGATTGCCGGACTGAATATGCTCATACCCTCCTGTCTGACATGCCTCAAAACTCATGTCATGAAAGGCTTTCTCTTTGGATTGCTTGCGACGCAAAACAGATTTATTGATATCATTGCCATGCTCGCGACCGTGGTACCATTGACCGACAAGAAAAGGCCTCAAGGCAATGGTATCAGCCGCAGTATATGGGTCTACTGCCTGTCCACCCTGAATAAATGCGATACTTTTTCCTTTGTCCTTTGCCCTCTCCATCCGTTCGCTGAAGGTCAGCCCCAGATAGTGGGTCTTGAGTGATGTCGGCAATGTTTCATCCCTGCTGGCTCGATTGCCCTGATAGAGATTGATTTCAAAGGTGCCCGGATATTTCTCGGGCCCCTCAACGGTTAAATAGTGCCAGATTTCCTCCGGAGTCACAACACTGCCATCATTAAACGTGATATTGTCACTCTCCAGAAACTTTTCCTTATTGGCTTCTGAATATCTGAATAGTTGCTTGCCCATGAATGTCTTTCTCCTTGATGAGTGTGTTAAAGTATCTGCCATGAGAGGCTTCTTCAGGCCCCCGCAACTCGCTCTCAGGTGCTTATACCCAGAGACCCTCTTTTTTTGCAAAGTTACGCGCAATTACTGCAGCGCCGAGAGCCCCAATGAGCTGTGGATCAATTTCCGGTTTGACAATGGTGACTTTCAGGGCCTGCTCAATTGCCGTTTTCATACCACTGTTTTTTGCTACTCCTCCTGAAAAGAAGACGTCACTTTCGATGCCGACTCTTGAGAAAAGCCCGGCAATACGGTTGGCTATGGAGTGATGAATACCATTGAGAATATTTTCAGGCTTTTCGCCTCTGGCAACAAGGGATATTGTCTCCGACTCGGCAAAGACTGTGCAGGTGCTGCTCATCGGAACTGTATCAGTGGCAGATAACGCTATTGCACCAAGATCATCAAGTTTTACATTAAAAACACCCGCCATCACCTCAAGAAAACGCCCGGTACCCGCTGCACATTTATCATTCATGGCAAAATCGACTACCGCGCCATCCTGGTCTATCCTTATAGCCTTGCAATCCTGACCACCCATATCAATAATGGTACGAACGGTTGGATGCAGATAGTTTGCACCCTTTGCATGGCAGGTAATTTCCGTTACAGCTTTATTGGCATAAGGTGCAGAAACTCGACCATAACCGGTTCCGACAATATATTTCAGATCCTCTTTTTTCAGACCAGCAGACCCCAAAGCAAGATTCAAAGCAGTCAATCCACTTTCAACTGAATTGACTCCGCTTGGTACAAGCCCGGTAGCATAAATCTTTCCATCCTCCAAAATAACGGCTTTCGCTGCCAAAGAACCGACATCAACACCAGCAAAAAAATTTCTGCTTAATGACATTTTATACTCCGATTGTGTGGTTAACTGAAAATCAAACAGTCCATTGTCCTGTTCAAAAAGTTTGATGGACAAAGAGAATCCATAACAAAAAAAGCCGATTCCTTGACAATCAGAATCGGCTTTCCTGTAAGCTTTTTTTTATAATCAAGCAGTACCTTAGAGCAATAATTTTGATGTCTGAATTCTTGAATTCCAACAACAACATAAGATTGCTATGATGACTACTGATTTCATAAGTGCTGTTCTCCTGAATTGCGCTATACCGACTTCCTGTTTATAAAGTCGCAAATAAAGAGGAGTTTGTAAATCCCGTTTAAACGGCATATTGCATACCATAAAAAGGTCACCGCTCTTCCTGGTTTATTCATCTTTAAATTCCCTGACTCTGAATGTTGCTCCCAGCGATTCCGCCAACACCCTGCAAGCATCGATATCGACTCCGGGAACATTTACAACACTTGCAATTACCTTTGGAATCTGATGCCGGGCCTCACGAATAAAATCGCACACTGCACTGAACCCTGCCGATCCAAAAGGAGTATTGCATAAACGAATGTAAGTCACCGCATCAGGAGCATTCAGACTTACTGAAACGGTGTCCACCAAACCGACCAGTTCGGGAATGATGTTGCGACCATGAACAAGATTGGCCTGACCATCGGTATTGATCCGAATTCGGCAACCGTAGCGCTTTTTGAGTTCCCGTGCAACACAAACAACCAGGTCAAGGCGGATGAGTGATTCACCAAAACCACAGAACACTATTTCCCCGAATTCATCCTCTGCATCAACGGCTGCCATAACCTCCTGGAAAGAGGGTTCTCTCTGAAGCAGCAAATCATTGCCCTGTAACTTGTACCCTTCAAATTTCGGGCAGAATGTGCAGATATTGGAACATCGATTGGTGACGTTCAGGTAAAGGGAGTTCCGGATTTTATATGCGATGGTTGCCACTTTTTCGGGGGTATTCGAAATTATTATTGCAAAACTGATTATGACGTCGGTGCCAAGGGTTCCCGTCGAACCTTCATGGATAGAATCAGGATGATAAAAAGAAGTGTTGAAAGAGCTGCCGTCGAAGCGCCAAAATAAAAGGTTGCAGAGGGTGAGAAGCTGTCCCAGAGAAGACCACCTATCAAACTGGCAGGCAGCGCAGCAAGCCCGACAGCAGTTGCGTAGACTCCAAAAGCGGTAGCCTTGAAGTCTGGCGGAATGATGGTGGCAAGAAACGCTTTCTGTATTCCCTCGGTCAATCCCATGAACAAGCCGTAGAGAGCGAACAACACCCATATTTCGGAAGCGCTTCGGGCAACGGCGAACCCATAGTAGAGTGCTGTAAAGAGGACAAACCCGAGCAGAATGAGGCGCTTTTTACCGAATTTGTCCGCAGCAATGCCTGCCGGAATGGCAGTGAGAGAGTAGACAAGATTGAACATCAGGTAGACCGCAGGAATGACCATGACCGGTATACCGAGTTGCTCTGCCCTTAGAACAAGAAAAACGTCACTGGAATTACCCAAAGCAAACAGCGTTGCAATCAGGATAAAAAACCTGACTTTGCCGTCGAAATGCTTCAGGGTTAAGCGTGGCCGCTCGGCTGGGGGCAGGGGCGCCTGTGTTTTCTCCCTGATGAAAGCAGCAATTATCAAAACGGCAATGACGCCCGGTATCATGGAACCGAAAAAAACCAGTTTGTAGTCGTTATTCCGCTGGAGAAGCACAAGCGCGATAGCAGGCCCAACCACGGCTCCCAGGGTATCCATCGAGCGATGGAAGCTGAAAGAGCGGGCAAGATTGGTCGAGTCAGAGGATTCAGCGATGATTGCGTCTCTTGGCGCAGTGCGAATTCCTTTGCCAAGTCGATCAATAAAGCGGGAAGCAAGCACCTGCTGCCATGAACCTGCAAGAGCAATGACCGGACGACTGAGGGTTGAGATACTATAGCCTGCCAGCATAAGGCCCTTTCGCTTTCCAATCCGGTCTGAAAACCATCCGGAAAAGGCCTTGAGCAGACTGGCCGTTGATTCGGCAATTCCCTCGATGAGACCAATCGTGGATTTATTGACTCCAAGCACGGTGACGAGAAAAAGCGGCACCAGAGGATAGATCATCTCAGAACTGACATCCATAAAAAAGCTGACCAGTCCGGCAAAAAAAACGTTTTTGCTGAATCCGAAGAGTTTCTTTTCCTGTTCCATAAAGAGCTGATTTTTTGGAAATTAGGCACAATCAGGAACAATTCATCGCATTTTGGCAACTTTCCGGTAACGGGAATCTCTCGACAGTTGCAACTCATTTTTTCGCATAAGGATTGAACTCATTGGTAAAGACGTCTGATGGCCTGACTTCCCCCGGCTTGATCGCGCCATTGTTTTCAAGAATTGAAATCCATTTTGCTATATCCTGCTCACTGACGAGGAATTGCTTAACTGGCAAAAGAGTAGGAACCCTGGCTATCCCGGCTCTCTTGCCGATAATGGCCACCGCCTCTTTTTCGTTGATTGCACTGGAGTTGATAAAATCGACTGTATCGAGGATTGCCTTGACAAAACGCCTTACGGCATCCGGATTCTGCTTGATGAACTCATCGCTGAAAGCCCACCCTCCTGTCTGGCTGATCCCCAAAGCTTCGTAGTCCGTAAGAATCGACTTGATACCACCTCTCTGTTTGACCAGTGAGGCCGTTGGTTCGTTCAGGGCTATGGCGGCGACATCCCCCTGGCGTAATGCCTGCTCTTGCTGTCCCGCATCGCGAAGGGTAACGAACTCCACTTTATTCGGATCAAGCCCTTTGCTTTTCAGATAGACAACCAATGGATACCAGGTAATGGTCTGCGGGCTGGCAACCACTTTTCGACCAGGAAGATCTTCAGGTTTTTGATAGGGCCCATTCTCCAATACCAGATAACTGACATGCGAGCCATTTGGCGAAGAGACAGAAGAAGGCACAACAATCCTGACCTTGTTGCCTGCTTTTCTGGCCTGGATCATTGCGGTACTGATCGAGGCCGCAGCATCATTCTGACCTGCTGCAATCGAGACAATATTTGCCGGACCGTGAGCCTGTTTGCCGGTCCACTGGATCCTGATTCCCTCCTTTGCAAAGAAACCCTTCTCCTCGGCTACATAAGCGAGGTCTGAGAGTGTGTCGGGAAGCCGAATCACAACCTCCTTTTTTCCGTTGATGCTGTTATTTTCATTCCCCGATGGAGGCGATGCTTTATCGGCGCATCCGCCCACCCAGAGTGCTGCAAGAAGCAGCAACCCCGCTGTGAATGGTCGTATAAACGTATGATGCCGTATGCTTTTCATGGCCATATTTTTTTCTCCCATAAAAAAATCGCTGTTTGTAAAAAGCGACTCACCTTCTCTTTCGGCATCAGAAATCAGAGCTGGGGAAACCTCCACCTTGGCAGCTTGTCTCCTGTATTCTCGCCACCGAATATCCTGAAAGCATCATGAACCGGACCAGCTCGATTTACGGTATTGAAAAGATCCCTTGTGGTGAATCCATATTGCTTGTGGATGGTTGCAATTTTTTTGGCAAGGTCGAAATGCCACGCCGTCTCGGGGGTACGATGCCCTTCAAGCGCCGAACCAACATTGGGTTGCCAGATACTTGCAAAACATACCGCCCCTTTGAATGCCAGAAATTCAATACCCTCCAGAGTGGACTCTTTGGGCTCAAGGCCGCCAACGATATTGGAACGCACATTGCCTTTTCCAAACACTTCAGCAGCATAGACGATTGCATCCACCCAGTGCTGCCACCCACCATTTCGTTTCTCTTTACCAGGGCAGATGGCCTTGAAAATATTCTTGTCCCAGATCTCGATGTCAATAGCCACGCTTGAATAGCCGGCCTCTTTGTACTTGTCGATCACCTTCAGGTCAAGAGGAGCTCCAATCACTGCGGTACCAACGATTTCTGACTGGCCTGTCCGCTCTTTGATCTCATCAGCGACGTCAAGGTAGTATTCCACTTCCCGACGCTCGGGAACAAAACCGCCAGTAAGGTTGAGATGACCGGCAAAACCTGCGGAGCGGGCCAGAACATAAGCCTCTCCGACTTGCTGAGGGGTCTTGATGAAGACCTCACGGTGCTTCAAGCCTGCAGTGGTATTGATATTGCAGAACAGGCAGTCCTCCCCCTTCTCTTTCAGGGAGCACTCAACGCTGTAGCAGACAGAAAAACTCCCTTCAGTAAAAAGGGTGGCAATTTGACAAAAGGTTTGGCCCGTTGTCAATTTGTAATCAACAAGGGGCGTTCGCTCAAAAAATTCGACTTCTGCGACTCTTTTCTGGCCTTTGAAAAGAACCGCTTTACCACTCTCTTCCCTTAACTTGTAGGGTGAGCGGGGATCCCAGCGGAAGGTGAAAAACAAACCGTGGGGAAGATAAAAACCATGGGGCAGTAGAATATCGGAATCGAGAATCCTGTTCATCCCGACATGCTGCTGTTCCAGATATTGGGTCCCGATTCCGAATTTCCTGAGATCGGCAGCATCAAAACTGACCCCTTCAATCGAAAGATCGATCTTTAATTCCAGCTCCTGCAACAGAAGCTCCCTGATGGATTCTTGAGTACGCTCCACCTTGTAACCCTCTGTATTGACCTGCGTCAGTGTTGATGGCATGAGATCTCACTCCTGTGTTTTTATGTTCAGAGCATTTCAATAAAAGCACTCACACGATTGTGTTCCTGCTCGTGCTGTAAACCAAATTCACTCTCGTGTATATAGGTCGGGATCCCTGTCTCGCGCTTGATGACATCGACAACCGCTCTCGATATCGATGCCTGTGTATTGCAGCCCCATCTATGGATAAAAATGACACCGTCAGCTCTCGATCTTTTGATCTGTTCGATCGTCCAGCGAGCTCTCTCTTCGATACCCTGTTCATAGGGATATTGAAGAGTGGCCCTGGCGAGATTCTGGAAAGGGTCGCCCTCTTCATCGACAAGAGCATTGACGGTACTCCACCCATCGTCCTTGCCGACAACAATGGCACCATCAATTTCGCTTCTGGCGTTGTTCACCCAGACGCATGAACCGAGAACAAACAACCGCTTCGGATTGTCCCGGACACCAGGCCCCTTTACCCCGTTTTCGACCCGTTCAGCAAGAAACTTTTTTGCTTCCTTGAGCACACTCAAGGCAGCTTGCGAATCCCCGTATTCAAGATGCCCAAGTGAGGAAAGAGTCTGCCGGTCATCACCGTTGGTGGGAGGAACACTGGCCGACCACCAGAGATCAGTCAATTCGATAGACAATCTGCGACCTTCGTTGTGCAGTTTTATAGCCTTCAGCAAATCCTCTTCGGTCGTTGTTCTTCCGGTTGATTCATCAAGCAGTTTGATGAGTTTCCGCAGGCTGTTGGCAAAATATTCAACCGCCCACGGTTTGTCTGCCTGATTGCGCAAGGGAAAGTCCACATTGAACAACTTGACATTTTTGTTGGGTCCATGCCGGTGCGCCTCAACACCGTAGGAAATGTCAGAGCAGCGCAGGGTGGTATATGGCGCAATGATATCCACGCGCAAATCTCCCGTCTGTATATGCTCATAGCCTGCGGTCTGGCAAGCTTCGAACGTCATGTCATGGTATGATTTCTCTTTCTTTTCCTTCCTGATCCGGGCATTTTGATTGATATTCTTGCCATGGTATCGGCCATTGTTCCAGTTGCCGACATTTGCCGGCCTCAGGGCAATGGTATCGGCAGCCGTGTATGGGTCGATGGTCTGTCCGCCCTGGATAAAAGCGATGCTCCGGCCATTATCCCTCGCTTTTTCCATCCGCTCACTCAAGGTAAGGGCCAGATACTGGGTTTTGAGCAGTGTCGGAAAGGTCTCATCCCTGATTGCCCTGCTGCCCTGGTTGAGGTTGATTTCAAACGCATGGGGATATCTTGCCGGAGCTTCTTCAGTCAGATAACCCCAAACCTCTGCGGGTGTTACAACACTCCCGTCACTGAATGTAATGTCATCACTGTCCAGGAACCTTTCCCTGTTTTCCTCCGCATATCTGAAAAGCTTTTTACTCATAGATCCTCCCTTTTGGGTTTTAAATTGAATCGTGACTCAAAAAAACAAACTCCTAAGCTATATGTCGCTCCTCCTGCCAAACCGTCGCTTTTTTCTCAAGGAAAACAAAAAAATAATTGGTGCAGAGTCCGATGGCCGCCATGGTAATAATTGCCGAGTACAATTTTGCAGGCTGAAAGGTGTTCTGTGAATCAATGATCATGAAACCAAGACCTGCAGAAGCTCCAATCATTTCCGCCGCAACCAGCAGTAGAATCGCACTGGCCCCGGCAAGCCTGACCCCTGTCGCAAGGGAGGGAATCAGCGACGGAATAACCACTTTGCGGAAGATCACCCAATCGCTTGCGGCCATAGAGCGGGTGCATTTAATCAGGTAGGGATCAACCGTTCTGACACCGTTCACCGTATTGAGAAGAATTGGCCAGACACAGGCATAGCTGATGACCGCAACTTTTGAAAATTCACCGATACCGAAAACGAAAATAAAGACCGGAAAAAGCGCAAAGGCCGAGGTTTGGCGAAAGAGCTGGAGAACCGGATCAGCAAAGCGTGCAAAGGCCGGGTACCATCCGATACCAAGTCCAAGGGTGGTACCGGCAAAAAAGGCAACCAGAAAGCCAAAGAGTGCGCGTTTGAGACTCACTTCGGTATGTTTAAGCAGCTCACCAGAGAGTGAGAGTTGAGCGAACGTTACCAGCACCTCCGACAAGGGAGGAAGAAAGGTGGATTTGATCAGACCCACTCTTGGTATGATCTCCCAGAGCAACAAAAAAAGAGCTATGGAGACAATTGACTCCCATTTAACCCGAAGTTCCCCTTATAAAAA
>SZXY01000013.1 GCA_005843805.1 Chlorobium sp. | reverse complement strand
CGCTTTACAACGGCCAGAACGTTCCTGAGATTTCCGTAAAAGCAGTTCAGGCTGGCAACGACCTCCTGCTCTTTTCACCTGATCCCGAATTAGCCCACAGTTCCATTGTCAAAGCGGTCGAAAAGGGATATATCCCCATCGAACAGATCAACGCTTCAGTGCGCCGAATCCTTCAGGCTAAAGGGTGGCTTGAGCTCGAACACCGTAAACTTGTCGATCTGAACCGGATCAGGGATAACGCCAGCCCTGAATCTCACCGCGCTCTGGCCAGAAAGATTTCTGCCCGATCAATCACCCTGGCTAAAGACACAAACCACTTCATCCCGCTGAAAACAGCGGAACCGGCAGAGAGCATTCTCAATATCATGCTGCAGGACAAAATCGACAATGAGGCCGGAAAAGAGTATACCAGCAACCTCGACCGGAATTATACAGTTCAGCATATCAGAATCAATCCAGATACCGACCCGGCTGGCTATGCGAAGGCTGCCGAACTGGCAATGAGAGCTTCGGCGGTCATTGTCACCTCGTATATCCAGAAACTCTCCGGCGCAGGCACCCTGAAGCTTACTGAAAAACAGCAGCAGTTCATTCACTCACTTCCGGGAATGGTACCCAAAGAAAAACCACTGATTTTTGTGTCGCTTGGAACACCTTACCTGATCAACTATTTTCCGGAAATATCCACCTATCTCTGTACCTATTCATCCAGCACGGCAAGCGAAGAGACAGCCGTGGAAATGTTGAGAGGAAAAATCAAACCAGTCGGGTTACTTCCTGTGACGCTTCAGGGATGCTCAAACTGAAGGTCATTAATTTTTAACAACAACCGATTACCACATTTTGACCATGGGAAAAACCATTCGTGACGAATCGACCGCAAGCGCCTACTGGGCGGCAGTCAACACATTCTGTTCACTGAAGGATGTTCATGTCATCGCCGACGCGCCAGTCGGTTGCTACAACCTGGTGGGAGTTGCTGTCATAGACTATACCGATGCGGTTCCCTACCTTGAGAACTTTACACCTACCAGTCTTACCGAAAAAGAAATTGCCTCTTCCGGCAGCTCGGAAATCGTCAGAGAGACCATCGAGAAGCTGCAGGCGCCGGGACGGCAACTGATTCTGGTATCGAGCGCCGAGAGCGAGATGATCGGCAGCGACCATGAACGTATGCTGAAGATGAAATACCCCGATGTCCGGTTTTTTCCTTCCAACTCCCTCGGTGAAGATGAATGGAAGGGACGCGACCGTGCCTTGCGATGGCTTCATGAACAGTTCGATGATGGAAAAGCTGCATCAGTCCAACCTGGCAGTGTAAGCATTATCGGCCCGACCTACGGCTGCTTCAACAGCCCCTCCGATCTGGCAGAGATCAAGCGTCTGATCGAGGGCGTCGGGGGAAGCATCAAGCATGTCTACCCCTTTGAAAGCTCCCTGCACGATATTGCCGACCTTAAAAACTCCGACCTCGTTGTGCTCATGTACCATGAATTCGGCAGAGAACTGGCCGAACTGCTCCAGCGACCGGTGCTGCAGGCTCCCTTCGGTCTTGGCGAGACAGAGAGGTTTATTGCCGACCTTGGCCGGTTGCTGAACAAAGAGAAGGAGGCCGAAGCCTTTCTGCAGCTCGAGAAACTGACAACACTCAAACCACTCTGGGATCTTTGGCGAGGCCCGCAGGCGGAATGGTTTCCTACCGTTCGATTCGGCGTCACAGCCGCCAAAACTTATGCTCTCGGACTTGAAACCTTTCTTTCTGGTGAAATGGGTATGCAGTGCCTCTTCAGTCACGACTCCAGAGAGGCCGACAACACCCTTATCCGTAACGAGATTCAGCAGAAGCAACCGCAGTTCCTCTTTGGCAGAATTGTCGATAAAATCTATCTGGCTGAACTTGACTCTAAAACACGACTTATCCCCGCAGGATTTCCCGGCCCGATTGTTCGCAGAGCGCTCGGCACACCCTTCATGGGACACAGCGGTACGGTCTACATTCTCCAGGAAATTGTCAACGCCCTTTACGACATGCTCTTCAACTTCCTGCCGATCAACCGTCGCACCTCTTCGGGAGATGAGAGCGCAGGAAAGGTCACATGGAGCAGCGAAGCCAATGCACTCCTGAACGAAATGGTCAAAAAAGCACCCTTCATCAGCCAGATCTCTTTCGGAAGAGAGCTGAAAAGAAAGGCTGAACAAATGGCCCTGAAACAAGGCAAGGATAGTGTCACTCCCGAGCTGCTGAGGATGATGAACTGATTTGGAATATTTTGATATTATTTGTATAGTTCGGAACTACTTTTCGGAACCGGGGAATACAGTCTGTATGACTGAACAGCCCTCCCGGCCCGGCATTACTAACATAAAGAGGCTGCATTGATTTTTCCAGACGAAGCTGACCCCAAAAAGGTCAAGGATTTCGTATGGAGTGAAACGACAGGAAACAGAAATGTCTGAAAATCAGGAAACAGTGGCTGTAATTGCCATTACCCTGCCGGACGGGACGGTTAAATCGTTCCCTTCAGGCAGTACCGGTCTGGATATTGCCCTATCCATTGGACGTAAACTTGCCCAGGATGCCCTTGCGCTGAAGGTTAACGGGATCGCAGTCGATCTCTCGAAACCCCTCACCGCCGACTCTGAGATAGAGATTCTTACCTTTGACTCCCCTCTCGGAAAAGATATTTTCTGGCACAGTTCGAGCCACATCATGGCCCAGGCCATCGAAGAACTCTACCCCGACAGCAAGTTCGGAGCAGGCCCTTCCATAGAGCAGGGATTCTATTATGATGTAGCCTCAACCTATCGCTTCCGCGAGGAAGACCTGCGCCAGATCGAGCAGAAAATGCTTGAGATCAGCAAGCGGGATATCCAGATACGACGCGAAGAGATGAGCCGCACTGCCGCCATCGACTTTTTCAAAACTGTTCGCAATGAGCCCTACAAGGTTGAAATTCTTGAAGATACCCTGAAAGAGGTTGAAACAGTTTCGCTTTACCATCAGGAGGGTTTTACCGATCTCTGTATCGGCCCCCACCTTCCATCGACCTCAAAACTGAAGGCAGTTCTTCTGACCAATATCTCCTCCTCCTACTGGCGGGGTGATTCGGAAAGAGAGAACATGCAGCGCATATACGGCATTACCTTCCCATCGGAAAAAATGCTGAAAGAGCATGTCACACTGCTGGAAGAGGCCAAGAGAAGAGACCATCGCAAACTCGGCGCTGAACTGCAACTCTTCATGCTCTCGCCGGAAGTTGGAAGCGGTCTTCCGATCTGGTTGCCCAAAGGCGCAATTATCCGCAATGAACTTGAATCCTTTTTAAAGGAAGAGCAGCGCAAACGAGGCTATCTTCCAGTCTATACGCCGCATATCGGCAATATTGAACTCTACAAGCGTTCAGGTCACTACCCATATTACAGTGAGTCCCAGTTTCCGCCGCTGACCTATCACGATGAAAACGGCAAGCAGGAGCAGTACCTTCTCAAGCCGATGAACTGCCCTCACCACCATCTCATCTACAGTTCAGCACTGCGCAGCTATCGCGACCTGCCTATCCGGCTGACAGAGTTTGGCACGGTTTACCGCCACGAACAATCAGGAGAGCTGAACGGCCTTGTACGCGCCAGAGGATTCACGCAGGATGATTCGCACATCTACTGCCGTCCCGACCAGCTTGTTGACGAGATTTGCGACGCCATCGACCTGACTCAGTTTGTTTTTGCAACCCTCGGTTTTTCAGATGTGCAGACACGTCTCTCCATGCACGACCCCGAAAATCAGGCCAAATACGGCGGCACACCCGAAGTATGGGAGCAGGCAGAGAAAGATGTCAAAGAGGCAGCCGACCGCATGGGTATTAAATACTTTATTGGCATCGGCGAAGCAAGCTTCTACGGCCCGAAAATTGACTTCATCGTTCGCGACGCTCTCGGAAGAAAATGGCAGCTCGGCACCGTCCAGGTTGACTACGTGATGCCAGAACGATTCGACCTCACCTATATCGGCAGTGACGGCCAGAAACACCGACCCGTTGTAATTCACCGCGCACCTTTCGGCTCAATGGAGCGTTTTATCGGAGTACTCATCGAGCATACCGCCGGCAATTTCCCGCTCTGGCTTGCGCCCGTTCAGGCTGTTGTACTGCCAATTGCCGAAGATGTTCACGACTATGCAAAAAGCGTACACCAGGCAATGCTTGCAGCAGGAATCCGTACCGAGCTTGACACCAGAAGTGAAAAAATCGGCAAAAAAATACGTGAGGCTGAGATCGGCAAGGTTCCCTGTATGATCGTTATCGGACAGAAAGAACAGGAGAGCAGCGAAGTTTCGCTACGCCGTCATCGCATCGGCGATGAAGGGAAATTCAGTGTAGCCGGACTGATCGAGAAGCTCCAGAAAGAGATTACCGGAAGAACCTGATTATCAAAAAAAACCTGAACGCATGAAGAAACAAAAGATTACGACTCAAAAGCCGAAACTCACCTATCGGGTCAATGAGCAGATCCGTGTTCCGGAAGTACGAATGATTTTTCCGGACGGAACACAGCAGGTGATGAAAACCATTGACGCAAAGCGGGTAGCCGAAGAGCGGAATCAAGACCTTATTGAAGTACAGCCAAACGCCGATCCACCAGTATGCAAGTTCGACAACCTCGGCAGGTTGCTGTACAAGATGGACAAGAGAGACAAGGATCTCAAGAAAAAACAGAAGACAACGACCCTCAAGGAGCTGCGGTTTCATCCGAATACCGACAAGCACGACTTTGACTTCAAGAGTGCACATCTCGAGGAGTTTCTGCGCAAGGGAAACCGGGTACGTGCAACCATTGTCTTTTTGGGACGCTCTATCATTTATAAAGACAAGGGACTCGAACTGGCGGAACGACTGACCGAACGGCTCAGCATAGTCAGCAACCGTGACGGCGATCCGAAATTCGAGGGAAAGAAACTCTTTGTCTATTTCGAACCGGACAAGAAGAAAATCGATGCATACGAGCGTATCAAGGCAAAAACAAGCTCGTCATCGACTCCGTCTGTTCCGCTCGCGCCACTGCCACCGGGTGAACTGACTGAACCGACAGAGGAATCACAAGAAAACTGAGCATTTTTATATCAAAATAACAAAGGACGATCATGCCGAAAATGAAATCACACCGCGGAGCATGCAAGCGGTTCAAATCTACTGCATCCGGAAAAATCAAGCGTGAACGCATGAATGGATCGCACAACCTCGAGAAAAAGAACAGAAAACGTTCACGTCGCCTTCACCAGTCAACAATTCTTGAAGGTACAAAGGCCAAGCAGATCAAGCGGATGATTCTTGCATAAATTTTTAACACTAACACTACACAACGATGCCTAAAGCCAAGAATGCCGTAGCCTCAAAGGCACGGAGAAAAAGGATTATAAAAAAAGCCAAAGGGTTCTGGGGATCCCGTGGTAATGTACTGACCGTCGTAAAGCACGCGGTCGATAAAGCCGAACAGTACGCCTATCGTGACCGTCGCGCAAAAAAACGCACCTTCCGTGCACTCTGGATCATGCGTATCAACGCCGCTGCACGCCTGAACGACACAACCTACTCCAGACTGGTTGATGCCATGAACAAGAAAAGCATAGAAATCGACCGCAAGACACTTGCTGAAATCGCAGTCAAAGACCCTGCTGCCTTCAGCCAGATTGTCAAAGCCGCTTTCGAATAAGATTTACACCTGTATAGAGAAAAAATGGAAAACACCATCCGCAGTTTACAGCAGGAAGTGATTGATTTCGATATCTCCTCTCCGGCAGACATCGAAACATTCCGCCTTCGATACACGGTTCGCAAAGGGCTCATTGCATCCCTTTTCACCGAGCTGAAGTCAGTTACACCTGCGGAAAAACCACGGATTGGCAAGTTGCTCAACCAGCTCAAACAAACAGCCGATGCAAAGCTCGCCGAAGCGGAAGAGAGGCTTGCATCAGCCACCAGGAGCCAGAGCGACAAGGGAATTGACCTGACACTGCCGGGAAGACGCTATTTCACCGGCAGTGAGCACCCTGTACAGAAAGTGCTCGGCGAGATGAAACGAATATTTTCCGACATGGGATTCGGCATAGCGACAGGGCCGGAACTCGAGCTCGACCAGTACAACTTCGACCTGCTCAACTTTCCCCCCGACCACCCGGCGCGTGACATGCAGGACACCTTTTTTGTCACCAGCGGCAACCCTGGTTCCGACGTGCTCCTCAGAACCCACACCTCCCCGGTGCAGGTCAGGGTCATGCTCGACCAGAAACCGCCTATACGGGTGATCTGCCCTGGGAAAGTCTACCGCAACGAAGCCATCAGCTCCCGAAGCTACTGCGTCTTCCACCAGCTCGAAGGGCTCTACATCGACAAGAAGGTCTCCTTCGCCGATCTCAAAGCCACCATCTACTCCTTCGCCAAACAAATGTTCGGCACCGACGTCAAACTCCGGTTCCGCCCAAGCTTTTTCCCCTTCACCGAACCATCCGCTGAAGTCGACGTCACCTGCTAC
>SZXY01000080.1 GCA_005843805.1 Chlorobium sp. | reverse complement strand
GGCCAAGTCGGTCCATCACCGAAATGACCCGGTCGGAACCAAAGAGGCGCATCAACTCATCTTCAAGCGAGACAAAAAATACCGATTCGCCCGGATCACCCTGTCTTCCGGCACGTCCCCGGAGCTGGCGGTCAATGCGGCGTGACTCATGGCGCTCGGAACCAAGAATGAAAAGGCCACCCAGCTCGCGAACACCTTCGCCAAGCTTGATGTCGGTTCCACGACCAGCCATGTTGGTGGCTATGGTTACTGCGTTTTTCTGACCAGCTTCGGCTACAACTTCCGCTTCGCGATCATTTTGTTTGGCGTTGAGCACATTGTGGGCGATTCTTTTGGCTCGCAGCATTCTCGAAATAGTTTCCGAGACCTCGACACTTGTTGTACCGACCAGTACCGGTTGTCCTTTTTTCTGCAACTCCTCAACTTTGAGCACAATAGCGTTGTATTTCTCCCTCCGGGTTTTATAGACAAGATCGTCCACATCCTTGCGGACTATCTTTGCATTGGTGGGGATTACAACCACGTCAAGTTTGTAGATTTCATAAAATTCCGACGCTTCGGTTTCAGCCGTACCGGTCATGCCGGCAAGCTTTTTGTAAAGTCGGAAAAAGTTCTGGATGGTGATGGTCGCCATGGTCTGTGTCTCTCCTTCGACCTTGACATTCTCCTTGGCTTCAATCGCCTGGTGCAAACCGTCACTGTAACGGCGACCGGCAAGGATGCGACCGGTGAATTCATCGACAATCAGCACCTGCCCGTTCTGTACGACATACTCGTCGTCGCGTTCGAAAAGCGAGTATGCTCTGAGGAGCTGGCTGATATTGTGCAACCGCTCGGATCGATCGGCAAAAAGACGGTAGACCGCATCTTTTTTCTGGATTTTGTCTGCTGCTGGAATCGATGCGTCAGTGTCAATAATGGCAACCTCTGAACCAACATCAGGCAGCATGAAAATGTCGCTGTCCTGGTGGCTGAGCTTGCTGAGAAATGCACGTCCCTTGTCGGTCAGATCGATGGTGCCGCCCTTTTCATCCACAGCGAAATAGAGTTCATCGTCAACCTCCTGCATTCGGCTTGAATTGTCCTTGAGGAACTCGTTTTCCGTGCTTTGAACCAGTTTTGCAATACCCTGCTGGGAGAGCATCTTGCCGTAACGGCTGTTTTTCGGCTGACCACGTTTGACACGAAGAAGGGCAAGGCCAGCATCAAAATCGCCAGGTTTTGTTTTGAGAAGTTTTTCAGCTTCACTGAGGTATGATGCCACGAGTTGCTGCTGGGCACGAACCAACTGCTCGATCCAGGGCTTGATTTCCATGAACTTGCTGTTGTCGGCATTGGGCACCGGACCAGAAATGATGAGTGGCGTTCTGGCTTCATCGACCAGCACACTGTCCACTTCATCGACAATGGCATAGTAATAGTTACGCTGTACCATCTCTTCGGCGGTTCCGGCCATATTGTCACGCAGATAGTCGAAGCCGAATTCGTTGTTCGTGCCATAGGTGATATCGCAGAGGTATTGCTCCCTGCGTTCCTCGGGTCGCATGGTATTGAGAATGACGCCAACCGAAACATTGTGAAAAACAAAAACCGGACTCATCCACTCTTTGTCTCTCTGTGCGAGGTAATCGTTGACCGTAACAACATGTACACCTCTTCCGGTCAGGGCATTGAGGAATACCGGCAAAGTGGAAACAAGGGTTTTTCCCTCACCAGTGGCCATTTCGGAAATTTTGCCCGAATGAAGCACAATTCCGCCGATAAGCTGCACATCATAGGGCACCATGTCCCAGACAACTTCCCGGCCCACAACTGAATAGCGATGTCCCTTCAGACGACGGCAGGTATCCTTTACCAGCGCGAAGGTTTCCGGAAGTACCTCTTCAAGTGTCGATGCGGTAAGCTTTTCATACTCATCAGCCAGGTTGTCAAGCTGTATGTTGATGGCTTCGGCCTCTTCAAGGCTTATATCCGGGTTTTCAAGTTTCAGGGAAAGATTTTTTTTCTCCAGTTCTATGGGCTCAAGTACCCGTCTGACCTTTTGTTTCAGTTCCACTCCTTTCGCTCTCAGTTGGTCATCGCTGAGTGATGCCATACCCATCTGCAGCTCATTGATGCTCTGGATGATTGGCTGGATTTTTTTTATGTCTTTTTCGTGTTTGGAGCCGAATATCTTTTCAAAAATTTTCAACATGTACTGGTGGTTGTGCGCTCTTAATGTTTCAATGAGTGATCTTTCAGGAGAAAAGAGAAGCGTTCAGCCTCTCTATTCGCTATATCCTGTTGATCCTTAAGGTATTGAATTAGCCATTGAGAAAAAAGCGCCATGCTCCGAAAAAAGAGAGGAGTTGCAACGGAGGCCCCATACAATGACAGGAAAACCATCTCCATGACGCGGATCGGTTTCGTTTTTACTGCACCTTACTGCTTGCAAGTTCAGCAAAAAACTCCTTCAGGTGCCGCGTACCACAAGCAGGTGCCACGTGATCAAATTTGAGCGCTTCCACGGCAAAAGAGAGGAGATCGGCCAGATTGCGGTTGAAAACAGAGGTCACCATGAGTGCACCCTCGGCCAGCCATAACGGCAGGGGAGTTATCCAGGGCGTTTTGTCAGACGCATGAAATGCCATCTCCATCACCTCCCTGAAGGTATAGATATCCGGTCCCCCAACGGCAATCTCGCGGTTTTGGTCATCTGCGGCATCGGCGCATATTTTGGCCAGGTCGGCTCCGTGGACCGGGTTGATTTTTTTCTCACCCTCTCCAACCATGAAAATGTGTCCGCTTTGGGCCATTGAAAAAAAACGTCCCATGTCTGAAAAGTAACCGTTCGGGCGTATGATGGCCCAGGGCATGCCCGATGCCTTGAGATCGGCCACAAAAAGTTCGTGTGCCTTGATTGTAGGGATTTCAGCCATTTTATCCTGGTTGAACACCGATACATAGATAAAACGAGATACATGCTCCCGCAACGCCTCTTCGAGAATGAGTTTGTTGCCAAGATAATCAACATCGTAGTTGTTGAATTTCGGATCAGGGGAGGTCAGGCCAAGTGCGGAAAAAACAATATCGATTCCCTTGCACACTCCTTTTATGGTGTCGGGCGAGGTAACATCGCCTGTGAAGATTTCATCTGCGATATCAAAAATGGCGGGTTCTGTGTGCGGACCGGCTGTTTTGATTTTTTCGGGATTTCTTGCCAGTGCACGGACATAATAACCACGATCCTTGAACTCCTTTACGGCATACCTGCCCAGATAGCCTGATGCACCGGCAACCAGCACTTTTTTGATAACACTCATGGCCTTAATGCTCCTTTTTGTGGTTGGATTTCGGGGTCTAAAAATCAGGCAATGGAGAGGTTAAAATGATCGAAGCCTCTTTACCTCTTTGCGCCAGCAATGAAAAAGCTGATGCCCGCCGTAGCCTGCAAGGTCAGGGTTCAGGAATAAACGGGCCTCCGCATCAAGCATAAGATAAGTCGCAGGGCTCAAAGAACGAAGGGCCACTGAACTTCCGAACCATTTGGCGAGGTATTGCTTGACATGCGTGTCAATAGGGAACGCATCGAAACGACCAAGGCCGAACAGGGCAATACAGTCAGCAATTTTATAGCCGATTCCACTGTTTTGGCACAACATGTTGCGCAGCTCCGCAAGAGGAAGTTGGGGATCACGGAGTGCATTGAGATCAAGTGTACCATCAGCCACAGATTGCGCGGCAAGAATAATATTGGTTGCCCTTACTCGATTATTGTTGGTACAACGGCTGAGGGATGTCGGATCAGCCTCGGCAAGATGGCAGGGAGAAGGGAAGTTGTAGAGATCGAGATCCCTCTCCTCCAGCGACAAAACTCTCTGTTCTCCATAAGTTTTAGCCAGCATCGAGACCTGTTTTCTGATCAGGTGCATTCCTATTCCCTGGGCGCACATAAAGGATATCATGGTTTCAAAGAAATCCTGCCTCAGGATTTTCAAGGAAAAATATCCGGAGAGGAGTTCCCATACTTCGGGATATAAATCTTGAAAACTATTCGGAAAAACAGAGTTGTTGGCAATATCAACAGTAAAATAATGGCTGAAAAATTCAGATAAATTTCTTCCTGAAATCAGATTTGATTCCGCTGTAACCTCAATCTCTCCAACAGATAACTGCCGAATCATTACCGGAACAGAATTAATTACCGAGCCATAAGATTCACCATTATAATCAATGATATTCCATAGAAATGATTGGCCGCTGAAAAGTGTCGAGCGAATATCTATATCAATATCCATGTTTATTAAGCAACTGTATGACAATGAAATGTATTTTGTTTTTATTGATCAATAACCAGAGTTTTGCTGCGCCCTTAATATGGTAACATAAGACATGTTAAGAGCTTATAATAAAACAATATAAATATCTTTATCGAAAAATATTTTAATATTAAATGAGTT
The DNA here is from genome assembly GCA_005843805.1 of Chlorobium sp. Lineage (GTDB taxonomy): Bacteria > Bacteroidota > Chlorobiia > Chlorobiales > Chlorobiaceae > Chlorobium. Next base: position 2,396 of record SZXY01000080.1, on the reverse strand, counting down.
TCATTTTTTCTTAATTAATTCTGAAATAATTTTTCATAAAATTAGTATCTATAAGATAGGTATTAATGGTTAAAATTTCTCTTCTTAATAAGATTGTGAAGGTTATTTTAAGATAAAAGATAATTATTCTGATGTCAGATATTGTTATAAAGAGGGGTATGAGTAAAAAAAGAGAGTGATTAATGGCTCCTTAATAAAAATGATCTTTGATTTTATTTGATTAATTTTTCAGATAAAATCAGGTTAATTCCTTTTTTGTATTGGGAATATTTGGCCTGAATTTCAGGGAGCTGTGGCTATTCTTTGTTTTTTTTTTGCTGCCTTATCTTTTCAGGAGCGGATCATTGCAAAAAAGTGAGCGAGTGAATGCTGGGGGGATTCTTCCGACTCAATGAGTTCAAAGGTCAAATTATGAGCATCAGGAGTAAACAGCGAGAGTACGGCAACTTCGGCGACATCGCTACGATTGATCTTTCCTGTAGGAATTCGGTCGCCAGTATCGAACTGCAGGGCATGGTGGAGAGGAGGACCTTCAATCAAACCACCGGGCCGAAGAATGGTAAAAGAAAAGCCCGGCTCAGAAAAGAGCCTGCGCACTTCGTTTTCAGCCGCCAGTTTCATGGCGAGAACCTGGCCATACTTGTTCATTGGATGATCGGGTTTGGTAACGCAGAGTGAACTTACAAGAATGAATTTTTTAACTCCATGTTCTTTAGCAAGTGTTGCCAGCCGAATGACGGCGTCCCGGTCGATAGCCGACGGTGGAGCTGCTTCAGGATCGGTTACGTTGCCGCCGATAGCGCAGATAACAGCCTCGGCATGGCCGAGGCTGGCCTTGATCTCTTCAGGGTTTTCAACCGAGCCGATAGTCAGCTTGTCGATGATTTCCGGGCCGAAAAGCTCAAGCGCTTTCTGTCCGGATCGGACAAAAAGATGGTAATCAATCTGGTGGCTCTGCAACCGTTTTACTATCCACACTCCAGTTCTTCCGGTAGCCCCGGCAACCAGAACGGTTCCGTTAAATGATCTCATGAGAGCATTGATTTTCTGTTATCTCTTCAGTCCCGATGCATCGGGGGAGGTATATCCTTAAAAAGAAATCAGTTAAACATTGAAAACCTGACATTCCAGACCATGGTCAAGTCAACCAGTGCATGGAGAAAAATAACGCTTCTGATGTCGCGGTACCAGAAAAAACTCAGCGCCCAGCTTGAAGCAATCAGCAGTTGAACCGGCATGAAAAATGGCTTCCAGGGGCTTGTCTGCACCACATGTTCCGGCAGGATATTGAGCCAGAAAAGACCGTGGATGAGACCGCTGTATACCATGAAAAAGACAAAGCCGACCATAAAGAGGGTCAACTGGTTTTGCGTAAATCGGCCTGCAAGAGACGTTCCAAGACGGAAAACCGCATAAAACATGAATGTTTCAGCAATTCCGTTTCCGATACTGAACACCAGCACGGTCAGCAGGTCAAGTGCACGCCCCCCATCGGTGGTGGAATGGGAGTAGACCCAGGCATTGACGGCAATGATGACGAGAGAAGCGGCAAGCAGCGAGATACGCCGGGTATCGAATTCAGGGTTGAAGGCAAGGATATCCTTTTTGAAAAAGATAATGCCCACCAAAAATGCAAATGCCCAGTAGATATAAATCTGAAGAGGTACAGACAGTTCCATCGCAAAGAAGGATTATTGGTTAAAGAATTGTTTCAAAATCATTTGAATATGCTTCTGCATGGTAGGAGCTTCGCACGAAAGGGCCGGACTGCACATGTCGGAAGCCAGACGCCTCGGCAATGATTTTGTACTGTTCAAACTCCTCCGGTGTAATATAACGATCAACCGGCAGGTGTTCCATAGAGGGCTGCAGGTACTGTCCGATTGTCACCATATCGCAGCCATGAAAAACAAGATCTTCGAACGAAGCAATAACCTCACTCATGGTTTCACCCATGCCAACCATAAGTCCAGACTTGGTGGTGAGGCCATGGTTGTATTTAGCCCGCTGCAGAAGTTCCAGTGATGCTCTGTAGCTTGCCTGCGGTCGTACCTTCAAGTAAAGCGAAGGCACCGTTTCAATATTGTGGTTCAGCACCTCCGGCGCCTCTCTCATGACAAGATCCATAGCATCTTCTTTACCCAGAAAATCCGGGATCAGACACTCAATGCTGACCGACGGGTTGAGTTTGCGGATAGCCCGGATGGTCTCTACCCAGTGCTGCGAACCCCCGTCATCGAGATCATCACGATTGACGCTTGTAAGCACCACATGCTTCAGCCGCATGGACTCAACCGCCAAGGCGATATTCTGCGGTTCAATCGGGTCAGGAAGAGAAGGATGTGCCGCCTTGCCAACGGCGCAGAAGCTGCACGTTCGGGTACAGACATTACCAA
>SZXY01000108.1 GCA_005843805.1 Chlorobium sp. | reverse complement strand
AACCGATTATTGCGGAGGCTATCCGTTCTGAACTTTCTATCGGAACCCTTGTCGTTGTTGAGTCAGAGGGGGAGAGGTATTTCTATCTCATCTCGCTTTACCGTGCAGAGACGGGAGTTGCCGGAAGTATTGACCGGATTTTGAAGGGTGCTCTTCCGTGGGGCGGGATCGATCCGGCAACGGTTATTCCGGCGGCGGAAAAGCAGTCGGGCATTGAGCTTTCGGAGTCGCAGCGGAGTGCCGTTGCGCTTGCGCTTTCAAGCAAGCTGATGGTTATTACCGGCGGGCCGGGTGTCGGCAAAACCACCATCATCAATACCATCCTTAAAATTCTCGATACCGGAAAGCTGAAGTTTCTGCTCTGCGCTCCAACCGGCAGGGCGGCTAAACGGCTCTCTGAAGCGACCGGCATGGAGGCGAAAACCATTCACCGCTTGCTGGAGTTTGACCCTTTTGTACGTGACTTCCGGCGGGGCAGCTCTTATCCTCTTGAAGCTGATCTGATCATTGTCGATGAGGCTTCCATGATCGATGTGGTGCTGATGAACCGCCTGTTGGCAGCAATATCCAATGGTGCAGCCCTGATCTTTGCCGGTGACGTTGACCAGCTCCCTCCGGTTGGCCCTGGGTTTGTACTGGCCGACATGATCAACTCCAACGCACTTTCAGTGGTGCGGCTGACCGAGATTTTTCGTCAGGCCCAAAGCTCGATGATTATTGTCAATGCCCACCGGATCAATCACGGGGAGGTGATGCTTCCGTCGCACCGCGAAGGGGCATCCGACTCGACGGAGCTGTCCGACTTTTACATTGTTCCTTCGGCCACCACGGAGGAGATTCAGCGCAGGCTGCTCATGGTTATTGCCGAGCGAATCCCACAGCGGTTTGGATTCGACCCGCTCCGCGACATCCAGGTGCTGACGCCGATGAACAAGGGGGTTCTTGGAACAAAGGCCCTGAATGCGCTGTTGCAGGAGACCCTGAACCCTCACGCAGTCCGAAAAATTGTGAGGTTTGGAACTACCTACGCTGAAGGGGACAAGGTGATTCAGATGGTCAACAACTACGACAAGGAGGTTTTTAACGGTGATATCGGGCGCATTGCAGTTGTTGACGAGGAGGAAAGCGCGCTATGCGTGCTTTATGATGGCAGGGAGGTGCGTTATGAGTATGCTGAGCTGGACGAAATTGCCCTTGCCTATGCCATCACCATTCACAAAAGCCAGGGTTCGGAGTACCCGGCGGTGGTGATACCGCTCTCCATGCAGCACTACTCGCTGCTTGAGCGAAACCTCATCTACACTGCCGTAACGAGAGCCAAAAAGCTTGTGATGATTATTGGCGACCCAAAGGCTCTTGCCATGGCCATTGGCAACAAACGCTCTTCCCAGAGGCTTACCGGCCTTGCAGCGCTGATTTCCGGCGCGACTAACGGGTAAGCTCCCGCAATGAGACTTCTGCTTTTTTGTTATATTTCGTGCCGCGACTTACAGCGTCTGAATGCAGTTTTGTTGACAAATGCCACTCCCGTAAATATTAGCGCTCTGTTATGAAGAGAATCAACCTGATCCGCCTCTCCCTTTTCCAGATGGGTTTCGGCATCTTGCTCGGCTTTTTGCTCGATACCCTCAACCGGGTGATGACCACCGAGCTTCGCATCTCCGCTACCATTGTGTTTGGCCTGATCAGCCTCAAGGAGTTGCTGGCGATTTTTGGTGTCAAGGTGTGGGCGGGCAACCTCTCTGACCGGTCACAGATTTTTGGTCTGAAACGCACACCCTATATTCTGCTTGGTCTGCTCTGCTGTGTCTTCTCCTTCATGCTTGCTCCAGCCGCAGCCTATGAAGTGAGGGTTGGCGGAATAGCCCTGTCCGAGATGATTCCAGCCATGATGAAGGATGTTGGTTTGCTGAAGCTTTCCATTATTTTTCTGGTTTTCGGTTTTGGCCTGCAGGTTGCAACAACTGCCTACTATGCGCTTCTTGCCGATACGGTAGGGGAGGAGAATATCGGCAAGGTTACCGGTGCAAGCTGGACCTTGATGGTGCTGACCACCATTGTTTCAACCCGTATTGTCGGAACCTATCTCGATGTCTTTACTCCGGAACGTCTTATAACGGTAGCCGAGGTTGGCGGTCTGATTGCTCTCGGGATCGGTCTTTTTGCGGTGCTTGGCGTTGAGCAGCGCAACGCCGAGGTAAAAAAGGGGGAGAGCAAACACGCCATCTCTTTTTCGCAGTCGGTTATGCTGCTCTCTTCATCGCCAAGAACCCTGCTCTTTGCCTCCTATATCTTTATCTCGATTTTTGCCCTCTTTGCCAACGAAATTGTGATGGACCCTTTCGGTGCTCACGTTTTTGGCATGCCGGTCGGCACCACCACCAAGCTTTTTCGTCCAACCATGGGCGGCACCCAGCTTATTTTCATGCTCATCACCGGATTTCTGCTTAACCGAATAGGCCAGAAACGTGGCGCCTTTATCGGCAATATGTTCTGTATTGTCGGTTTCGGTCTGCTGATTGTTGCAGGCTTCCTGCGTGATGTGAACTTTCTGCGCATCGCTCTTGTGGTGACCGGTATGGGCCTTGGAGCTTCGAGTGTTTCCAATATCTCCATGATGATGTCGATGACGGCAGGTCGCAGTGGTATCTACATCGGTCTCTGGGGTACGGCGCAAAGTCTTGCCATCTTTATCGGCCATCTGGGGGCGGGCATCATCATCGACCTGGTCTACCATTTCTCCGGGCAGTATGTCTGGGCTTATGCTGCCATCTTTGTTATGGAAATCGTTGCCTTCACCATTGCAAGTCTGGTGCTGCCGCACATCTCAAAAGAGGCATTCGAGGCTGAAAGTGAGGCTAAAATGGCTGAACTTGCCCTTGCCCATAAAATCTGATTGCTGACACCATGAAATATGTTTTCGGCCCTGTATCCTCAAAACGGCTTGGCCAGTCACTTGGCGTTGACCTGCTTCCTCCCAAAAGCTGTTCCTGGAACTGCGTCTATTGTCAACTTGGAAAGACCAGAAAGCTCGTCACTGAACGGCAGGAGTTTTTTCCCCGTGAAGAGATACTTGAAGAGATTCGTGAGGCTCTTAAGGTCAACAAGGGGCTCGACTGGATAACCTTTGTCGGTTCCGGTGAAACCATGTTATACAAAGGGATCGGATGGCTTATAGCGGAGGTGAAAAAGCTCACCACCACGCCTGTCGCCGTCATCACCAACGGTTCTCTGCTCTATTTGGCGGAAGTCCGCCAGGAGCTGCTGCAGGCGGACGCTGTGCTCCCGTCGCTCAATGCCGGGTCTGAAAAGCTTCATGACGAGATCGACCGACCCGCTCCGGGACTGACCTTCCGCAATCATGTCGAGGGGCTTGTGGCGTTCCGCCAAGAGTACAAAGGGAAGCTCTGGATCGAGGTGATGCTGCTTGGCGGTATCAACGACTCCGACGAAGCGCTCCGTGATCTTGCCGCTGTGCTGAAAAAGATCGACCCCGACATGGTGCACCTCATCCTGCCAACCCGGCCTGCTCCCGAGCAGGAGGTTCATCTTCCAACCGAAGAGCGCATCGAACGCGCTATCGCTATCCTCTCAGAGGCTGCAACCGTGGTTAATCCGCTCAAGGGCAGTATGGATCTTCGCAATGCACCTGACCTGCTTGAAGCTGTTACGTCCATCATATCCCGCCATCCGGTGCAGCAGCGCGAACTCCATAAAGCCATCGCCGACTGTTTTCCTGAAGAGAGTGAAAAGGCAGAGCAGATGATGGCGGTGATGTTCGCAACCGGACGCTTCAAGCTGGTCGAGCATAACGGCGAGCCCTACTGGGTTATCAAGGAAGGTAGTGGCTTGCAAAGGTGATCCGCATCATTGGATAAGCCCCCCCCTGTTGTACTATGAATATTTTTTTCAGAACAAAATACTTGCGCAGGAAAGAGACGAGAAAGAGCGTCAGATGTAGTATAATCCCTCAAAATTCCGGGAAAAACGGTTTTCTCGTCGTTGAACAACATCTTAACATGGAGAATATAAAATGAAAAAATATATCTGGTTGGCTGCAGGAATTACTGGAATGCTTCTCGGAAATCCTTCTGCTGATGCACAGGCGGAAGTCAGCATCCGTATAGGGGGGGGCAGACCACCCTCTTTTGTGCTCGATACAAGACCAAGTTTTATTGAACTCCCCGGTATGGGTTTTTCTGTATCCATAGGAAGCCCTTATGATATTCTTTATTACGGTGATATGTACTATATCATCCAGGACGGTGTATGGTACCGTTCAGCCTATTACCGTGGTCCGTGGATTGTTGTTCGCGAGAGAAACTTGCCTTACAAGATAAGAAGACATCGTTGGGATGATATACGCAGAACCCGTGATGTCGAGTATCGCAAGTATGAGTACCGCGATAACAGGGATCGCCGTGATAACAGGGATTATCGTGACAACGATAACCGCAGGGATAATCGTTTTAACGCTCCCCCCCAGATGAACAGGAACGTTCCGAATCAGCCGAATCATCCGGGTCAGCCGAACATTCCAAGTCAGCCGAATCATCCTGGTCAGCCGAACATTCAGAATCAGCCGATTCATCCTGGTCAGCCGAATCAGCCGAACACTCTGAATCAACCGAACAGTCCGAATCAGCCGTACCATCCAGGTCAGCCGAAAAATCCGAATGATCCGAATGACCGGAACAACGACAATCCGCGCAACAGATAATGATAGCCGAAGCTAAACGATTGGGCAGATTTGCTTTCTCTTGACATCAGCAAAAGCCGGGAGGATAGCCCGGCTTTTTGCGTGGCAGTTTTGCATGGCTTGCAATTTTGATAATGTATTGTGATTTTTAAACAAAACTAAAAGGGGGGAACCGTGAGATTCAAGGCGCTATTTGTAGCACTGCTGATGATATTGGCAGCGTCGGAGGCAAGGGCCCAGGATTATGATATCGAGACCATTGAAGACCATGCACGGGTAAAAACTTTCAAGTATCAATCTTACGATCAGTGCTATCTCGATGCACAGGATCAGGTGAACAGTGAAAGACTTTCTCGTAAAAAAGCGGCAGCATTGCTCTCCCAGGTACCAAAAGGGGGGGCGTTACTGGTTGATCTGCTTGGTGCTGAATGGAGAATGGCGAATGGGACAAACTGGACCTTTCTGGTGACAGACCAGTCAGGCAATGTTCTTTTCCGTTCAAAAGGACACAATTTTTATGAGCCACCTCCGGCTTATGAAACAAAAAAAACAGTTGTTCATACCCGGCATGGAGTACTTATTAAACACGAAGAGGCTGCGGTAGCACCAGCACAGACCGCTTTTGGTGATCGGGTTTATGTTGTCAGTGATAAAATAGAGATAACTGTCGCCCTTCCTGATACCTTCAAGGTTGTTGTTATTGATAATTTCAATGATAACAGGTGCTTGTATCTGTTGACGAAAACCAAATATTAAACATCTTGCTTGCCGGTATTTAGAATTCGAAAGCCCCGGAAAAATCCGGGGCTTTTGTCTCTCCATAAGGCATTAACCCTCATATTCTGCCCAGTTATTTGGCGTTTCATTCCATCGGATCTGCTTCAGTGTCACCCCTTCCGGCAGGCGGTTACGGATCTGGTTGAAAGCCCACTTGGCGAGGCATTCCGCTGTCGGTGGTTCGTCGGTAACCAGCACACGGGAATTGCGTTTCAGGATAAAGTCAAGATCCTCATAGTCATTTTTCCATACCGCAAAACCGTGGTCGAGCTTGTCGTGAATCTGTTCCACCATGATCTCTTTCAGAAACTTGAAATCCATTACCATCCCTTCTTCTCCGTCGCCTTCTCGTTCGATCAGGTTTCCTTCAACGGTAGCGACAATTACCCCCCGATGACCGTGCAACTGGTTGCAGAATGAAAAGCTGTTGGGCAGCGTATGGCCGTAATCGATCTCGATTTTTCGTGAAATGCGCATGGATATATAAAGATTCTCTTTACCGGTGGTTGAGGAACACAGCAAAGTGTACACAAAAAAATGCTTTTCGCCAATTTCAGTTTTTTTGCGTTTTCCAGGATCGATCTGCAGGCAAGGAACGCCTGTCACAGATCAAGCTTCAAGAGTTGCAACAGCTCAACGCATGAGATTTTAACAGTTTGATT
>SZXY01000020.1 GCA_005843805.1 Chlorobium sp. | reverse complement strand
GTTTCTTGACCGGAAGGGGAGAAAATCCCTCCTCTATCTCTCCAAGATATTTCTGCTGAATGGCTTTCCAGTTCTCCAGATAACCACTGTCCTCGTTGGTATCGAGCAGCCTGTTGACCAGTACCATATCCACCTTGAAGCCGTAAAGGTTCAGATAGGTCAGGGCTCGCATAGTCTCCTTGATCGACATTTTCTCGGCATTCATCACCAGCCGAACCGTTGATTTGACGTTATCGGTAAGGATCTCACGGATATCCTCAAGTTCGTCAAAAACCTGGTCAACCGACTCGATAGCATCTGCAGGAGGGATAAAAAAGGCAATTTTATCTGACATTCTTGACAGCGGCTTGCTGAGCGGCTTGACAATATATTTATTGACATTCTTGACCGCCTTCATGCCCCATGCAAGGGTGTCGGGAAGGGAGAGCAGCCGCAGGGTTTCGCCTGTCGGAGCAGTGTCGAGCACAAGCACGTCGTAAAGACCAGAGGCTTTGTAGCGCTTGATTCTCAACAGGGAAAAAAGTTCTTCCATACCGGGCAGGATGGTCATTTCATCTGCCATGACCCCGGAAACACCCTGGGCCATAAAAATTCTTGTATAGTATTTCTGTACGGACTGCCAGTTCTGTTTGAGATCCACATAGGGATTGACCTCGATGGCATGGAGATTCTCCCTGATCTTTGTAGGTTCGGCGCCAAGAGGCAGGTTAAATGAATCCGACAGACTGTGTGCAGGATCGGTTGAAAGGACAAGGGTACGATAGCCCATCTCCGACAAGCGGACAGCCGTTGCCGCAGAAACACTGGTTTTGCCTACCCCGCCTTTACCTGTAAATGTTAAAATACGCATGAACCGTACATTGGATTTTAAAAGAGCAAGGAAAAATTACAAACCTGAAGATATCACTTCTGAGCCTACAGAACAAAAGAGTGCAACATACACACTTCTGTCAATGTTAAAAATTTTAAGGAGGCCATTTGTTCAAAAGACAATGCTAAAAGTATTAATTAATTTTTTTATTTGCACCACATTTCGATTTTTCACCTTCTGCCCAGGGGGCATTGGCTTGCAAATGATCGTTCTGCTTGCTTACTTAACACTTTCACGTTGAACCATCTCCGTCACCTATCTTTGATGAGCCTCGTTATGGCCGAAACAACCTCCATTGTCGATATCCGGGCAACTGTTACAAAAAACAGTCGTTACAGCCAGGATACCAGCATCATTACCCTCGACTGCCCGGCAATTGCCGCTGCGGCAAAACCCGGAAACTTTGTCAATGTCAAGGTCAGTGATGCCACTCAGCCACTGCTCAGAAGACCTTTTTCCATACACAATGTGCGGGGCAACCTTATCGACATCATGGTGCAGGCCGTCGGAGCAGGTACCTCTCTTTTGTGCAATAGCCCTGAAGGATCATCGGTGATGGTGCTTGGCCCCCTCGGAAACTGTTTCGACATCACCAGCAGGGAATTCGACACCGCCATCCTTGTTTCCGGAGGGATCGGCACAGCTCCCATGCTCTTTCTGGAAAAAACCCTGGCTGCCAAAGGCAAGAAAGTGATCAACCTGATCGGTGGACGCACAAAAGAGTACCTGCTCGCCAAAAACCTTTCCAACTGCCGGTTTGCAACAGATGACGGTTCTTCAGGATTCAGGGGCAACGTTGTCGAATTGCTGCAGAACGAACTTCCCGGCTTCAGCACAGAGGGTACCCTCAAGCTGTTTGCATGCGGGCCCACTCCGATGCTGAAATCTCTTGCCGGATTCTGCAGGCAGCACCATCTGAGCGGCGACCTGTCGCTTGAATCAGTTATGGGTTGCGGCATTGGCATCTGCTATGGGTGCAGTGTCGAAGTCAACGCTCCTGACGGAACTGTCCGAACCATTCTGCTCTGCCGCGAAGGCCCGGTCATCGATGCGGAACTGCTCGCTGGCTTGTAGGATATGAACTATAGATTTATCTTTAAAGACAGAAAGAACCATTCCCGAACGATTTATTCAAGCAAACCGCAATCACCATGGCAAGAGGACTCAATAAAGTAATGCTCATCGGTCATCTCGGCAGTGATCCTGAATTAAGGACAACTGCTTCTGGCCAGTCAGTGGTCAATTTTACCCTGGCCACCAATGAAAACTTCAAGGACAGCAACGGCAACTTGCAGGAAAGAACCGAATGGCACAGAATCGTCGCATGGGGCAAACTTGCTGAAATTTGTCACCAGTACCTGAAAAAAGGAAAACAGGTCTATGCTGAAGGCCGCCTGCAGACCAGAAGCTGGGACGACACCAAAAGCGGCGAAAAGAAATATACTACCGAAATTATCTGCACCGACATGCAGATGCTTGGCTCACAACGGGAACAGGGTGGTGGACAAAGTTACCCTGAAAGCAGCTCCCAGGGTTACGAACGGCCTCAGCAAAGTCAGACTCAGCCGCAATATCAGTCAGGCTTCCATGATAATCCGACGCCAACAACGCCGCCTTCGGGAGCTATGCTTGA
>SZXY01000062.1 GCA_005843805.1 Chlorobium sp. | reverse complement strand
CTTCACGAGTCGTGATCTGCACCATCTGGATTCTTGCCTTGAACTCACCAGCCAGGTCACGCACCAGCGCCCTGAAATCCACCCGGTGAGAAGAGGTATAATAGACCGACAGCTTCTGCTGATCCATACGCAACTCAACGTCCACCAGTTTCAGGTCAAGCTCATGCTTTTTAACCTTGTTCAGGCAGATATCTCGAATCTCCACCTGCCGTTTCTTCAGCTCCTGAATAGCAAGACTGTCACTCTCATCCGCCAAGCGCACCACAACAGACCACTCCTGCCCACTCTTGTCCAGCCCCTTCAGCTTCAGCTTTTTACGGGCAATCTTGCCAGTCGAATACACAACACCATAATCATACCCACCATCCGACTCAATAATAACCTGCTGCCCGACACTGAACGGAGTCCCGGTTTTATTGATAAAAAACTCTCGCCGACACCCCTGCAACTCAACCTCACAAATATCCTCCAACACCACTTCAGCACTCTCCTCACCATAAAGAGACTCAACCTCACTGTGCAGCAACTGAGAAAGCCGAAGCCTCACCCTGGCATTATCGCCCAAAAGACAACTGCAAATAACATTACTCATAACACACTATTTTATGATGCAAGGCCGCTACACCCCACATATATTCTTATATAATAACATCTTAAGTGATCCCATAACCTTAAATAAGGTGCTTTGAAAATACAAAATAAACAGTAAAACAAACCACAAGGCGCTCCTTCCCAAAGGCCGCATCCTTGCTCGAATTCAAGGTATACAAATTTATACTCTTTTAGAACCCCCCAGCACGACATAGGGCGGGTTTAGCAGAATAAAAAAAACGGCCAAGGGGTTACCTGAGCATTTGGCGGGGGGATCTTGAGGAAGAGGATACAATAGCAGAGCTTTCTGCTTAAGCTGGCAGAATGATAGTAAACGAGTAGATAGTCGCAGGTGATGGATTTCTTCAACATAGCAGGCGTCTGTTATTGATGACGCCAATGCCTCAGAAAAAGGCAAACCATCAATGATTTGCCCTCATTAATTCAAGGTTCAATTCATTCAATCTTTGTCTATAGTTTAAAATTATAGGATTATAACCCATAGCAGCAACGTAGCTACCAGATTTGTTTGCATTTGACTGATTATTAATACAGTCATTCAATGATTCTTGTGTACGCTGAATATCTCTGAGTATTTGGTCCCTTGGTCTACCAGAATAGGCCGGTATATATGAAGGCGATACAGGGATGTTACCATTCCGAAGTAACTCAAATGAGAAAGAAAGATTATCACTATTCAAAGTCAATAATGTGCCGTTCTTTGTTAAGAACGCATTCCATCCATCGGGTGAAATCCAGGATACTGTTTGGTCGGGTTTAACTGGATAGAAAATTTTAGTAACCCCACCCTGTTCTACGATCATTGAACCATTGCTGATAGCACAGTTTGCAATTCGACCCTGATTATCGATAAATTGTTGGGCAATTACAGAGGATGAGAAGATTACTAAAAGTAATATGGTTAATAAAAATTGCTTCATTTCTTTCGTAAAAAAAGGTTTGATAAAAATTTATACACTTTCCTAATTAAGCACAAATGTGTTGCCGCACTTATTACAATACCATGATTTTTTTCAACTCCTCATTCAAGCTTGGCCATATCTCTCTTTTATATTTTACAGATGAAGATAACTATAAATAACCACTTACGATTAGAGAAAGCCAAATCACCCCCAAAAAATAATAAGTGATTCGCTATATTGGCGTATACAAAGACAACATATTCACCTTACTTGTATTATAATTTTTTTACTATTTTAAAATAAATTCAAGGTTACGAAAATAATAATCCGCAAAAAGTTTATCCTAAAATCAAAAAAAAATTGATATGCTCTCATCTTGTAAAATAGTTAACGTGGAAATAGTCTGTAAAATTTCTCGTTCGCTAATATAATAGCGAAAGCCTGGCTTCCATCATCCAGCTTTACTGCTTTTGCTGCATATTCCATATCAAAACCCGCTTTTTCAAGCTCAGGGCGAAGCACAGACTTCAATTTTTCACCAACCTTCCTTATATCTTCTTCATGCTCATTCTTTTCCAACTCATATCCAATACATAATGCCAACGGAGTATTTTTTAATGCAAATTCCAAGGGAAGTTCTTCCCCAAAAACCGGATAGCAGTAGCTCATATTTGCCTCAATACCTTTACTGTCCGTACGGCATTTAAACCCAGCCTCACGAAACTGCGGATCTACCTTATGACGACTCAAAAAAAGAACAACAGGATTACCGGTCATAAAAATTGCTCGTTTAAAAAGCATGTTAGCATGACTACCCACATGCGGTCCATGAAATTCAGGAACATGATGCGCTGTATCCCAACCGGATGCTGTCGCAAGGATTATCTGCTTCTCACCTCCCGTTTTCAGCAAATCAATTATCTCATTAATTGCCTCAATTTCCTTTGGGTACAAACTCCGAGGAACCATCGGTGGCTCTTCATAAGCCCGCTTACACTTTAAAGTAAAAATTGCCCCGTAAGGGTCTGTAGGATCTGGAGCAACAGGTGGATTACGCCGAATTTCTCCATCAGTAAACAACAGTAACTGAAAAAGAGCTAATGCATTGTTTGTTGAGATATTCCAGCCTTCCTGACGATCTAACTTGGATTCAAGTGCATCAGAGACATAAGCCAAGCTTGATCCAGATTCCAAAAAAATCCCCATGTACTGAGCCCTGGCAATTCGGTTCATCATCGTATCCCAGAACATTTCTGCCGCAGCCTTTTTAGCGCAACGTTCTTTTTCAAACCGACCTCCTGTGGTACGAAATCCAACGACTCGATCCAGAACCCGCATCAAAAAAGGGTTACCCTGTAATGTCGCAGCAAGTTTTGCTGCTTTGCTCTCAGCTCTGATCCACCCAGGAAGAGAGCGTAATTGGTCAGAATCTATAACCTGGTTTAATGAGTTCAGAACATCTCTGACGATATGACCTGTATCGAATGATTTGTAAAGCTTACAGACGCTTTTGCTACGTAACTTATTCCATAAATCACGATACAATACCTTCTCATGATCACTAATTGGAGAACATTCTTTATCTTTTGAACAATCCTTCCAAGCTTTCTCAAATGCACTCTCCTCCAAAAGGAAAGCGATAATAGGGCGATTGGCATCTCGGCTTTGATTATACTCCCATTCGGTGAAGCTAATGCCTTCCTTCTCCAGTATCTGTCCATAACTCAACCCAAGCAAAACAACATGTACATCGCACAAAAGGAGTTTTTCTGCAATAGTCTTCAATGTAGGTCTGGCTTCAGACGCCCACAACTCCATTCCATCAGGAATATGCCCTGCTTCAAGAATAGCTTGAATAATTGCCTGTCGAACCTTCTCTAAATCTTTTTTAGGAGATCCGACAAACACACTTAACTTCAATGGATCTTTCATTAATACCCCCAGTTATTATGTAATCGGTAACCTCTGTTGGAGCCACTATGTGGACTTGATATCTTTATCAAACAAGCAAACACAATCTCTATCAGGTATTGTTATAAACCGTACTACAAATCAGCAATAAGATACCCGCGCAAAATAAGATGCTGCAAGCCTGATGGTGGGCCAAGGGGGCCGGGCATGATATCGGGAGCAATGCGTGCTTTGGATGAGACGACAAATCCGCTGGTCATGGATTCGCTGATACCGCCCTCGCCTTTGCTGCTGAGGGTGACGGTGGATTCGAAGACCCTGCGGATGTTGCCGGGAGAGGCAAGGCTTTCGAGGAAGAGACGCAGCACTTCGATCTTGTCTGCTCCTGCTGTCCCCTGGGGATGAACGTATTGCCAATCGACTTCGGTAATGACGAGCGTCTGACCTGCCGGAACACGCCACCCTAACCCTCCGGCACCAGCTTGTGCGGTTGCGTCGGGCTGGATACGAAGAAAGTCAAGTTTGGCTGGGCCGTAGCCTCCATTCATGCCGGCAACAACTTCAAGGACAACATGCTGGGATGCTGATAATGTCACTGTTTCCTCCCTTGTTTTGCTGATGAAACCAATTTAAGCTTCTTGCAATCTGCCGACAGGAGTACAACCTGGAATGGCTTGAGGAACCTCAAAGCCAGTGTAGAATTAATCAGTAATATAGGGAAGGATTTTCAATATCGGAAGGCTTTTGGTGTATTTTGTGGCTCTATGTGAATTTAATTGCGCAAATTTCAATTTAAGGGACGGGCATCATAACGTTCATTATGTCCTGTCAGGTCTCCACAAAACGATCTGTTCCGTTAACAATTTGTGAATGAAAACAGGGCAGGCACGGGGGCCTGCCCCTACGGTTTATTTGATTGTCGTCATGGTTTTTCCCATTTTGAAAACAGGGGACGGGCATCATTTCACTCAGTTGTGAATTGGTGGCATTCGAAAAGCAGCAGCCATGAGCTTTTCAGTTGGGGCTGGAGGTTCTTCAAGCATATTCAGGAGAAGCAAGAATAACTGGCTTTCCCAGAATGTCGCTTTCAACCTGCAGGAATTATTGCATGGATGTTTCAGAGTTGCCCGGCTGAGTTGAGTGCCGCATAGATAGTTTTGAGCGGCAATAGAAGTGACAATGGGTTATCAAGAAGTGGCACAGCGCCGAATCTGGCATACCACTCGGCTACTCTTGTGTTTTTGGCATCAATCAGAAGAGCAACACCACCGGCCTGTGATGCAACCTGAAGAGTACGATGTCCTGCAGCAAGTAATAACTGCCCACCTAATCCCAAACCCTGAAATGATCGATCAACCGCCAAACGGCCAAGCCTGAAAACGGGAACCTCATGGCGAGCCAATCCACGCTTGACAACTTCCGCTGTATTGGCATAAGCAACTGAAGATGGGGATATACTGTAAAAACCAAGAATTTTCTTACTTTCACTGTCTTCTACAGCCAAAAAAGTCTTTGCTCCACCTTTGATGTGACTTTTTCGGGCATGAAGCCACAGAAACTCATTAAGGGAGGCATCCCCACAATCAAAAGCCGACCTGCAATGGTGTTTGGCGATCGGCTCTTCGTGCCAGGCAGGAAGAATCATGATCGCTTAGGCAAAGCGAAAGCAGCAGCCATAAGTTTTTCGTTTGGGGCAGGTGGGTCTTCAAGCATATTCAGGAGAAGCAAGCTATCCCTCTCTGAGAGCACTATTCTTTCGTTCTGCTCGATTACCTTTCGAGCCGCTGAAACGGCGGTACGAGTGACGAACTCGGTCATAGGTGTATTCTGTAATGCTGAAGCTCGCATCAGAAGCAATTTTTCTTCGGAAGCAATACGTAACGACAGTCGCTCATTACTTTTTACCGGAATCTGTGGCATAGTAACAATCTCCGTTTGTAATCTATTTAACGTTTACCTTAAGATAAGGCTTTATCCGTCATGTACAATTTCAAAACGTACAAATCTGCTCCTGGCATTTCCCATTACCTCGCGATTTAGGGGTCTTCGTTTCACTCCGTTGAAAAAAGCGGGGATTTGGAAAGCCGCAATGAGCTTTTCAGTTGGGGCTGGTGAATCTTCAATCATATTCTGAAGATGCTGGCTGTCCCTCTTTGAATGAGCAGGACAATTCAGGGGGCAAAGAATTCCAGTTCACAGCCAACAGCCTCGGCATAATTTCTGAACATCGTTACGGAAGGAGTATGTTTCCCTGCGGATTCCAATTAAGTTTTTGTCCGACAACTTTTTCAAGGCTCGATCCATTCAGGCAATGCGACTCCCGTTGCCTCAGAATAAAGCACTTCAGGTGCAATATCAACCTCGCCGTTCCATGTCACTACACCAAGTTCGGTGCTGACTGAAAAATCTTTGAAATACTCAAGATTTCTCAGCCTTTCGAAAAACACCGCCTTTGTCAAGAAATTTATAAAAATCAACAATACCCTTCTTGCCATCTTCAAAGACCAGTTCCAGTCGGTAATCGTTGATATAACGCGCTGCAACAACATCCGGTGTCATAAGTATTCTCCTACCTCAATGGCTCAATTTTCTGGGCAATTTAGGGGACGGTCGTCATAACGTTCATTACGTCCTGTCAGGTCACCACAAAACGATCTGTGCCGTTAACAATTGGTGAATGAAAACAGGGCAGGCACGGGGGCCTGCCCCTACGGTTTAATTTGATTGTCGTCATTTAACTCATTTGCGAAAAGGGGGATTTGGAAAGCCTCTGAAACTGCGGTATTGGTGACGAAATCGGTCAATGAGGTATTCTGTAAAACCGATGCTCGCATCAGAAGCGATTTTTCTTCGGATGAAATCCGCAACCACAATCGTTCATTTCTTTCTGCAGGGTTCTGTGGCATGGTAACTCTCTCTTTTTTATCTACTTCTCTCATTTCTTGAATTCCTGATCGAGACGTTCTTTGAGAAACATCTTCAGGGGGGACTGATATGGCACATCACGCTCATTGGCAAGTACCTTCAAGTGGTTGAGCATGGGTTCAGGCAACCGGAGTGAGATGGTTTTCATGGTTGGCTTAAGGTTGGGAAAGAGTGTGACGCTTGCTTTATCCCAATTCACGTACCCGGTTGAATCATGAGTTGACCAAAACTCCTGTTCCTCCGCTTCACTCCTGAATTCAGGAATTGCTGTTTTCCCGTTTTTCATAGGTATCCTGTTCTTTTTTGTTCATGCTGAGATTCGAAATAACCCTGATCTGAGAATCGTCATTCTCATGCTCTAAAACCAGCAGGATTTGAAGACCCAGTAAGAAAAGTAAACACTCTCTGACAATTTTTCCCAGAGCAATCAGAAAACAATTTCCGTGACCCTTGGTTATCGGATACCCTGATCTCCCCACTGGTCATGGCAACTACGCTGCAGTAGTTCTCCAGCGAGTCAATGAAAGTTTTTTCGCACAGCATTGTCAACCTTCAAAACCGGCAACGCTGCCAGGGATTGAAACTTATAGAGCCAGGCATCGGTTAGTGAATCGAAATGGGAAATAAAATCGAAAAGAGTAGATTACCGCAACCTTTCCGAGAATCAGACAGTTACTCTTGAGAATGGATAATTCACGAACATCCCTCTGACGCGAGAACATATTGAAAGCCTCTTTATGAATGACCTTTTGCAGAAGCCAAGGAAAATCTACGTTTCACGATCAATCGAGTTCAATGCCGCTCACCGTCTCTTTAACCCGCAGTTCTCTGAGGCTGAAAACCTTGCGATTTACGGAAAGTGCAGCAATCTGTATGGCCATGGGCATAACTATCTGCTGGAAATAACCATATCGGGCATTGTTGACCGCAACACAGGTTTTCTGTTTGACCTGAAAGAGCTTAAAACTATCCTTGAGGAAGAGATTATCGCAAGGTTTGACCACAAGCACCTGAATCATGATGTGCCTGAACTTCAGGAGTGTGTACCGACGACCGAAGTGCTCGCAGTGCTGATATGGGATATACTGGAACAAAGAGTGCGCAATATCAATAACGGGGAGTTTACTCTCCATGAAGTTAAAATATATGAAACAGGAAAAAATGCCGTCCGATATCTTGGCGAGTAACCCAATCATTTCAGGTCGGGGCAGTTGCTGCGATGATGACGAATGCTTTGCAGATATACCGGAAAATGTACCGGAAAATGATCCCCTTGCTCTTGGAAAGCTGTCGAGTGCCGTCTACCAGATGCTTGAGGGAATCGGTGAAGATACTGGACGTGAAGGGTTACTGAAAACTCCTGAAAGGGTGGCCCGATCTCTCCGATTCCTGACAAGGGGGTACAGCCAGAATCCTGAGGAGCTTTTGAAAAATGCGGTCTTTACCGAGTCTTATGATGAGATGGTGGTGGTGAGGGATATCGACATCTTTTCCATGTGCGAGCACCACATGCTTCCTTTTTTTGGCAAGGCTCATGTGGCTTATATTCCTGACGGAAAAATCGTGGGGCTTTCAAAGCTTGCACGGGTGGTTGAGGTCTTTGCCCGCCGCTTGCAGGTGCAGGAGCGGCTTACCCAGCAGATCCGTGATGCTATCGTGAGTGTGCTGAACCCGAAAGGGGTTGGCGTGGTGATTGAGGCTCGCCACATGTGCATGGTGATGCGGGGTGTCGAGAAGCTTAATTCAGTCACCACAACTTCGGCCATGTCTGGGCAGTTCATTACCTCAGAGTCAACGAGAAGCGAGTTTCTGCGCCTGATAAAACCATAGGAAAAGCCGCTATTCTACGCTCTCGGGAAAAGGGGTTCCCGGGGGCGGTTTCTCACCTTACGATGCTGAAAGCCACTCTTCGACAATTGCTTTGGCTGCATCTACTGCTTCCGGGAGCAGAAGAGCCACTTCAGGGCTGAGGCCAATATTGAGTTCAAGCTCTTTTGGCGGAATCCCTATCAATACAATCTCTTTTGGCATTTTGCCGTGCAGCCGGGCAATACCGAGAAGCTCGCTGAAGCCCATCTGGTGGGAGGACATCTTTCGATGAATGAAAGCTGGAAGCTCTTCATTGCGATAGAGATAGACCCTCCGCTCATAGTCGAGGGGGATGAGGGCGTCAAAAACAATCACTGCGTCACTTGACTCGATATAGTCGAGCAGGTAGATACCCTGTGTTCCGCCGTCGATACAGTGAACTGAGGCTGGAAAGGTGGTTGTTGCCTGGAAGGTGTTGATGGCCGTAACTCCAAAACCCTCGTCTCCGTAAAGAAGGTTTCCGAGG
>SZXY01000150.1 GCA_005843805.1 Chlorobium sp. | reverse complement strand
GGGCGTTTCTTCATTTGAAGCATAATTGGGCGGCTTACAAAAAAGATCACGGGATTGCATAATTTTTGTTTTACGTCGGCTGAAATTGCGATTATGTTGTTTTTTTTTATAAATTATTTTTTCATGCCAATTCCTGTGGTCGATAGTGTTGGCAACCCTGCCTTTTTCTGACTTCAGCCTTAAAATCGGTGCTCTGTTATCTCTTCTGTTGAAAATTTAGTGGGGCTTTTTGTGTTTTTTTCAATCTTAAGTAACCTGTTGACTATGGATCAGCTTATAACATTACGCACGTTACCGGTATCTGCACTTATGCAGAAGGATTTTCATGTAATCAAGGGAAGCTGTACGGTTTCCGAGGCGCTTCAGATTATGAAAAAAAGCAAGGAGAGCGGTCTTATTGTTGAGCCGCGTAACGAGGATGATTGTTATGGCATTGTTACCGAAAAGGATATTCTTGAAAAAGTGATCGATCCCGGAGAGGATGTGCATCGCGATCCCTGGAATACTCCTGTTTTTCAGATTATGAGCAAACCGATTATCAGTGTTAATCCTGAACTCCGTATAAAGTATGCTCTTCGTTTGATGAAAAGAACCAATATCAGGCGTTTGACTGTCATGGAAAATAACAAGGTATTGGGTGTGCTCAATATGACCGATGTGCTTCATGCTGTCGAGGAGCTTCCCGTTCATGACAACAATGTAGCATTGTAAGACGTCGGGCTGCCTTTGCAAGGCTTTCCTCAGTAATACCAGAAAGACCAATTCCAACGAGCGGGGCTATGGCCGCTGCTGTGCCCTTCCATTAATCAGTGAGGCTCTCTTGTTTCAGCTTCATAAAGAGATTTGAGCGTATGAAACCATTTGATGTTGTTGTTGTCGGCGGCGGGGGGGCCGGGCTCTATGCTGCCATGGAGGCCATGAAAACCAACCCATCCCTGAATATCGCCGTTCTGTCGAAAGTTTATCCGAACCGTTCGCATACTTCTGCGGCACAGGGCGGAGCCAATGCTGCGCTGGCCAACAAGGCCAAGGATGATACTGTCGAGATGCATATTTTCGATACCATCAAGGGCAGTGATTACCTGGCTGATCAGGATGCGGTTGATGTGCTCTGTTCCGAAGCACCCAAAATTATTCGTGAGCTGGATAATATCGGGACACCTTGGTCGAGAATGGATGACAATACCATTGCTCAGCGCCCTTTTGGCGGTGCAGGTCGTCCAAGATGCTGCTATTGTTCCGACAAGACTGGTCATACCATTCTGCAGACGCTCTATGAACAGTGTCTGAAGAAAGGGGTGATTTTTTTCAATGAATATTTTGCACTGAACCTCTCGGTTAATGGCAGTCGTTCGAGAGGGCTGATTGCCATGAATATGAAAACCGGCAAGGTCGAGGCTTTTCCTGCCAGAACCGTGATTTTTGCTACTGGTGGCCATTCCAAGATGTACTGGAATCGGTCGAGTAATGCAGCGGGTAATACCGGTGATGGTCAGGCTATTGCTTACCGGGCGGGTATTCCGCTCAAGGATATGGAGTTTGTCCAGTTCCATCCCACCGGGCTGAGAAAGAGCGGTTTGCTCATTACAGAAGGAGCGAGGGGTGAGGGCGGCTATCTTGTCAACAGGGATGGTGAGCGTTTTATGGCAAGGTATGCGAAAGAAAAGATGGAGCTTGGTCCGAGGGATCTGGTATCTCGCTCAATTGAAACGGAAATTCTTGAAGGAAGGGGGTTTGACAGCCCTGCCGGAAAATATATTCATCTTGATCTTACTCATCTCGGGGCGGATCTCATCAAGTCACGCCTGCCACAGATTCGCGAAATGTCGATGCAATTTGAGGGTGTTGACCCAATAGAGGAACCTATTCCGGTCAGGCCGACTGCTCACTACTCAATGGGAGGGATCGATACCGATAATTTCGGTCGCACGGTTATGGATGGCGTCTATGCTGCCGGGGAGTGTGCCTGTGTTTCAGTTCATGGTGCAAATCGTCTTGGCGGCAATTCACTGCTCGATATTCTTGTGTTTGGTCGTATTGCCGGTCGTATGGCAGCTGAAGAGTCCGGCAAATTTGAACCCGGTATCATATCTGATGCCGAGCTGAAGGAGCAGTTGGCAGCAACCAGAAGCAACATGCAGTCTTCCGGTCACTTTGAGCGCTATGGTGCGTTGCGTGAGGAGCTTGGTCAGACGCTTGCCATCAATGTGGGTATTTTCAGGGAATCTTCCCTGTTGCAACAGGGTATCAGGGATATTGCAGAGCTTAAAGAACGGTTCAAGAAAGTCCGTGTCTTTGATTCGAGTGATGTGTTCAATACCAATCTCATGCAGGTGCTTGAACTTAAAAATATGCTTGATCTGGCTGAGACTGTCGCTGCCGGAGCCTATGCCCGCGAAGAGAGCCGGGGCTCTCATACCCGGACTGATTTTCCTGTCCGCGATGATGCGAAATGGCACAAGCATTCGGTAGCAACCCTGGTTAACGGAACGCTCTCCCTTGGTGAGAAACCTGTAACGATGGGACGCTATGAACTCCAGGAAAGAACTTATTAACTATTTTGCTCATGACGGTGTCAACAGATCAGCATAAAGAAGAGAAAAAGGATGTGACCTTTCGGGTTTTTCGCTTCAATCCACAGGTCGACAGCAAACCGTATTTCGACGATTACAAGATTCCGGTGGAACGGGGTATTACGGTACTCAGGTCGTTGAATTATATCAAGGAGCATATTGATGCTTCCGTCAGTTTCAGGGCATTCTGCCAGGCGGGCATTTGCGGTTCCTGCAGTATGCGCATTAACGGGCTTTCCCAGCTTGCCTGTACCACCCAGGTATGGGATGTGCTTGCTAAATGCCGGGAGGAAGGCATCATCAAAATTGAGCCATTGCGCAATTTGCCGCTTATCAAGGATCTCATTGTCGATATGGATCCGCTTGTCGACAAGATGCGTCATTACTCCAACTGGGTTGATTCGACCATGGCGGAGTCCGAAATGGGCAAAAAGGAGTTCCTTGTTTCTGAAGAGGAGTTTCTCCGCTACGACAAGGCGACGGACTGTATTTTGTGCGCTTCATGCGTTTCGGAATGCAGTATTTTGAGAGCAAACAAGGATTATGTCTCTCCTGCTGTGCTGCTGAAATCCTATCGTATGAATGTCGACAGCCGTGATGGTATTCATGACCTTCGCCTTGCTGAACTTGTCAAGGATCATGGTGTGTGGGATTGTACGCACTGTTACCGTTGTCAGGAATCCTGTGTGAAAAGTATTCCGATCATGGATGCGATTCACGGTATCCGCGAAGATGCTATCGAGTGCAGGGGAGCCAAGGATACCAGCGGAGCCAAACATGCAGAAGCCTTTATGGAGGATATTGAAAAGAAAGGGAAGCTGGTTGAAGCCACCCTGCCCATTCGCACGAACGGTGTGGTCTGGACTTTGCAGAACCTCTTGCCGATGGCCGTTAAAATGATAATGAAACGACGTACCCCGCCTCCGCCACCTCTGGTAAAATCATCCAAAGGTATTAAGGTATTCAGGGCGATGTTCAGGGAGATGAGCGAACATGTCAAGCAGGATCAGAAATCTCATAAAAAATAATCGGGGAGAACTGCCGGATGAAGAGATATGCATATTATTTGAGCTGTATCAATGAATCGATGACCAAAGAGGTTGATCGTTCGATCGATCTCTGGCAGAAGGATCTTGGAATCGAACTTGTTAAGCTGCATGAGAGTACCTGCTGCGGGGGAAGTAATCTCGATTATGTCAGTCCGAAACATTTTGCGCTGGTCAATGGGCGCAATATTGCACTGGCAGAAAAAATGGGGCTTGATCTGATCGTTTCCTGCAATACCTGTCTGATGACCATTCGTACAGCCAAGAAAAAGCTCGATGAATCGCCGGAACTGAAAGCAGAGGTCAATGAGCTGCTGAAGCAGGAAGGGCTTGAATACCGGGGAACTTCCGACGTCCGCCATCTCCTTTGGGTGCTGGTTGATGATGTGGGACTGGATACCATTCGTCAGAAGGTAAAGGTTCCGCTGAAAAACTACCGGATTGCGCCCTTTTATGGTTGTCATATTCTCAGACCTTCAAAGGTTCTTGGCCACGACAATCCTCTCGAACCAAGTTCGCTTGACCAGTTGATCGAGGCTCTGGGTGGCCAAACCATTCCCTATGAGCATAAAAACCGCTGCTGCGGCTTTCATACCCTGCTGGTTGCCGAGGAAGAGTCACTCAATGTGGCCGCTGAAGCGCTTGAAGAGGCAATGGCATCAAAAGCTGATTTTATCGTGACACCTTGCCCTCTTTGCCATACCGTGCTCGATGGTTATCAGGTCAAGGCACTCAAGCAGGCTCATATCGATAACTCTATTCCGGTTTTTCATCTTTCCGAAATGGTTGGTCTTGCTCTTGGTTATACTGCCAAGCAGCTTGGCATAAAGCGGCACATGGTAAGCTGAAAAGCACTTGTTGCTTCATTGCAATAAAGTCGTGGCCTCTTATCTTCCGGAAAGTTTTATAAAAAGGCTAAAAAACCGTAACTTTGCACTTTTAATAATTGCTCTCAGCCGGGGATTACCGGACGTTCTGACGGGCCTCTTGTTTTGTTAACCCATCAAATTATTGCATTGCATGCTCAAAAATGATCTTTTTCTCCGGGCATTAAAACGTCAGCCATGTTCCCGGACTCCAATCTGGGTAATGCGCCAGGCCGGTCGTTATTTGCCGGAGTACCGTGCCGTGAGAGAAAAAACCGATTTTTTAACCCTTTGTAAAACCCCGGAACTGGCTACAGAGGTCACCATTCAGCCCGTTGAGCTTATGGGTGTGGATGCGGCTATTATTTTTTCAGATATCCTTGTCATCAATGAAGCGATGGGAATGGATGTCGAGATCATCGAGTCAAAAGGGATCAGACTCACTCCGCCGATTCGTTCACAGGCTGATATCGACAAGCTGATTGTACCTGACATCGATGAAAAGCTTGGCTATGTGCTCGATGCACTCCGCATGACCAAGAAAGAACTCGACAATCGGGTTCCTCTTATCGGCTTTACCGGTGCTGCATGGACACTCTTTACCTACGCAGTTGAAGGCGGCGGATCGAAAAACTATGCCTATGCCAAGAAAATGATGTACCGTGAGCCAGCAATGGCCCATGCACTTCTCGGCAAGATTTCCAGCGTCATCACCGCTTACGTGCTGAAGCAGATCGAAGCCGGAGCCGATGCCATCCAGATTTTCGACTCATGGGCAAGTGCCCTCTCTGAGGATGATTATCGCGAATATGCCCTTCCCTACATCAAGGAAACCGTGCAGGCAATCAAGGCAAAATATCCTGACACTCCTGTTATCGTCTTCTCAAAAGATTGTAACACCATCCTTTCCGATATCGCCGATACCGGTTGTGATGCTATGGGTCTTGGCTGGGGTATCGATATTGGCAAGGCACGTACAGAACTCAGCGACCGCGTTGCGCTGCAGGGTAACCTCGATCCTACGGTTCTCTACGGCACGCCTGCAAGAATCAAGGCAGAAGCCAGCAAGATTCTCAAGTCTTTCGGTCAGCATACCGAACACTCAGGCCATGTTTTCAACCTCGGTCATGGTATTCTGCCCGATATGGACCCGGAAAACCTGAAGTTGCTTGTTGAATTCGTCAAGGAAGAGAGCGCTCAGTACCACTAAGCCACCTCTGTTTTTTTCGTTTCTGAAACTCCGCCTTGTGTCAAGCATGAGGCGGAGTTTTTTTTTCCCCCGGAAGTCATGAGTGCTGGTTTCGGATCATCCTGATAATCCGGGAATCTTTTTTTATTTTCCTTAAGCACGCTCTTTTCAGATTCCGTGTGCGTTATTGCCATAATGGCCATCTTGATCATTAATAACCTTAACGAAAACCTTCATGAAACTTAATGCAAAAGCACCCTTCGCCCGGCTTTGGATCATGCTGCTGCTTACTGGTCTGAGTATGTTTACAGTCTCATCTCTCTCCTCAGCGGCTACGCCAAAGATTGGTGACAGTTATGCTGGGGGAGTTGTCTTTTATGTCGATGCTACGGGCCAGCATGGCCTTGTTGCTGCCAAAGCAGATATAGCAGTGCGTTCTTCTGCTAAAGAGGAGGGGTTCTTTAACTGGTATAGAGCCAGGGTTGAAGCCAATGCATTGGTGGATGGTTATTGCGACTGGTTTTTGCCAAACAAGGATCAGTTGAATCAGATCTATCTCAATCGTAGTGCGGTTGGTGGGATTGTGAATACTTACTACTGGAGCTCTTCTGAAGAAGATCCCAATAAAGCATGGGGACAGGATTTCAGCAGTGGTGAGCAGCTTGCCGGTAACAAGACAAACACCAGCCATGTAAGGGCAGTGCGGTTTTTTTAGCACATAGAGACTTTTTCCAGCTTTTCTGCGGCTTTCAGCCCGCGAAACGGACAAGCTCTTTGTTGCATGCCATGAATTTTTTTTGCCAGCTTGAATTTATTGTTTCCGGATTTTTGCTGTTGCTTTTCTGCCGGAAAGCAGGATTTTGTCTAAAAGGAAGCCACTGAATGGTTGAGACCAATTTTTTTTTCTTGATTATTTTTTTTCCTTTTGCGGTAGTTTATTTGTTCCTTTTGTGCAAAATCATTCTGAAACAGCGTATTTGGTGCTTTTTTCTACTGGATTCAGTTCTTTTTCTGGAGAATAGTGAAGAAAAGATTTGGAAGTGAGGTGTTGGGGTGATACATTAGGAGCCCACTGAAGAATGAGCGAAAGCGAAAAGGGAAGTGGGGAAAGCCTGAAAGAAGGCATGTTATTTGAAAGTCATGAGATGAAGGGAAAAGCGAGATGTTTGCGATCGAGTTTTTTGGTTGAAAGACTGAATGACGAGAAAGAAAAAAAAGAAAGATTTTGCAAAAGCCAAGAAAAGATGTACATTGGTTTCCCTTGATCGAAGACGATCAAGTTCTTTGAATTTGTTGCTAAGTGAAACGCCAAAGTCAATTGCTTTGCAGTTGTTTACAACTCAGAGTATTTTTTAAGCCAGATCAAAAAGATTAAACTCTACAACGGAG
>SZXY01000177.1 GCA_005843805.1 Chlorobium sp. | reverse complement strand
TTGATGCCTGCAATCAGATTGCCGCGCATGCCGCAATCGACAACAAGGTGGTACCGATTGATCTGATCGCTCCTTTTCTCTGCCTCCGCTGTTCAGATATGTCGTTTCTGGTCGAAACGCATCGCAACAGGGTTCACGATATTCCGCGCTACATGGTTGACTATCCTGTCGATCACGAAGACAAGCCGTGGGCAGCAGAGTATATCGCAACTGAAGTCAAGGAACTCATTGACAGGATTGCCGCACTCTCCGGCAGAACAATCACTGATGAAGTTCTTTTCAATGAGATCAAACTTGAAAATAAAGGGCGCAGGCTTGCAACCGAGATTGCTGATCTGTGGTGGGCGGCTGAGAATCCGCCAACCAACAGCACGGACTTTTTTGGTATAGCCTTTCTTGCCAACGATTTCGTAGGAGATCCTGTGGCCGCCGTCGATCTGCTTGAACAGAGCAAAAAGGAGATAGAAGAGCGGATCCGGAATAATGAAAAGGGCTTTGGTGTGCCTGACAATGCCAAGCGTCTCTTCATCTGCGGTTCATGTGTCGGGCCTAATGCACATCATGCACAGACCGCTGGCGCCATTTTCGTAGGACGAGATGACAGTTGGAGCTGCATTTCAGTTCCCATCGAAGAAGAGGGTGACCCGTATCTGAATATTGCCCGCTCAATGCTCGCTTATCCTTATGAACAGCGAACCGAGAAGCGGGCTGAATGGACCGCCGACATGGTCAAGCGTTCCCGTGCGGATGGGGTGATTTTCATGTATCAGTGGGGTTGCAACTATCAGAGCGGGGTCGCACGCATGATCTCTGATATTGTCAAAGAGAAGGCAGGAGTTGTGACGACATTTGTTGAAGTGGGTGAATTGGGACGCTCTGAAGCAACCGAGCAGTCTACAAACCGTGTCGAGGCATTTATTGAGATGGTATAGCCGTGAGAGGTTAAACAACCGGAAGGCCCGACGGGTCTTCCGGAAAAGGATTGTTATGACGAGTTACAAGAAGGCACAAACAGCAAAATTTCTTCCCCGTTTCCTGCTCGTATCGGTATTGTCGGGTGTCTCGGTGGGAATGGCAGGGGTCATTTTGATCCTCTATGCTCTTGGTATCGGAGCAAACTCTTCACAGATAGGCCTTCTTCGTGGTCTGGAGAGTATTGGCGCTCTTTTGACGGTGCTGCCGATGGGGTTTCTGGTAGACCATTTTGGAGCCAAAAAAATCTTTACTGCTGGTTGCACTGCAGGTGTCATTATCTACAGTGCTTTGCCCAATGCTGCATCGATATTTTATTTAACAGCGGCAGTCGGTGTGCTTGGTTTGTTCATGTCATTCCGGTTTGTCTGCATGAACAGCATTTTTTTAAATGCACTCGCTGTCATAGGCTCGGAAAAATCGGGTTGGCACAGGGCCGCCACCTCTTTTGGAATGTCTTTTCTCGGGCCTTTGCTTGCAGGATATGTTGTCGGGGAGCATGGATACCGGATAGCCTTCTATTCCATAAGCGCCATTCTGGCGATCAGCGGGGTTGCAGCATTCTTGTTTTTTGAGAATCATGAACACAAAAGCAGGGAGCAGGCAGATGTTCATCCACCTCTTCGCAAGCTTTTCAGGAACCGTAAATTTCTCAATGCCTGTCTTGGCGAATGCGCAGGCAGCGTTGCCATGGCAACGTTCAACACCTTTACTGTCGTACTGGCGCTGAAACTTCTGAATTTTTCGCATTCCAGTGCGATTATGGTGATCTCTCTTAACGGGATAGTTTTTATTCTTTCGCTTTTTATTGCGGGAAAGTACTATCCGCACTGCGGTGAAACGATCGGGTACAGGGTGAGTATGGCGCTTGTCATTGTTGCCTTGCTGCTGATAGGAGTGGTAGAGCACCCGGCAGCACTATGGGCAGCTTCAGTTATTCTTGCTGCAGGGATTGCGCTGCAGACGGTTATAAACCTTGCAATAGTAAGCAGTGAAGAGAGTGCGAAAGGTCGGGTCGCAGGGGTTTTCGGATTTTTTCCTGTCGCCGGCATGGCGGCAGGGCCTTTGATTGGTGGTTTTATAAGCGATAACCTGGGAGTGAGAGCCTCTTTTCTTGCCATTATTCCCTTGTTCATTATGCTCGGCATTAATTATTCAGCAATGAAAAACACCGTTATTTCAACAAACAAGGATGGGGAAAATGTTTTTAACACGATTTGACTGGAAGTCAAAACTTCTGGCACTGATAGTGCCTCTTGTCGTACTGACTGTATGGCAGAGTCTGGTCTCTTTGCATGTGTTTTCAGAACTGATTCTGATTCCTCCGTTAACCCTGGTCAGCACCCTTGTCGAACTTGCCCGGTCAGGTGAGCTAACACTTAATATTCTGGAAAGTCTGAAACGAGTTGTCAGCGGCTTTCTGGTCGGAGCATCTTCAGGCTTCATTCTCGGTGTTGTCATGGCTCTTTCGCCATTTCTGAACAGACTCTTTGGCCCTTTCTTAAAGGCACTCCAGCAGGTTCCTGAATTTGCGTGGATGCCCTTGATCATCTTGTTGTTTGGTATCGATGAACTGGCCAAAGTCATTTTTGTGTCGATAGGGGCCTTTTACCCGATGCTTTTCAATACCTGGCAGGGCGTGAGCGGAGTACCGGAAAAATATCATGAACTGGCCCGAGTCTTCGATTACAAGCCTCATCGTTATTTGACCAAGGTTATCATACCCGGTGCCTTGCCTTCAATCATTACAGGCATTCGTCTCAGTCTTGGGTTATCCTGGATGTTTGTCGTTGGTGCGGAGCTTTTTGGCTCTGATTCAGGTGTCGGTTATATGATGACCTGGGGTCGTCAGTTGTTCCAGATAGATATTGTGATTGCCGGACTGGTTGTCATTGGAACCATTGGCTTTCTCATGAATGCACTTCTTCAGATAGCCGAAACCAGGTTTTTACAATGGCGCGTTTCAATTGACGGGAGGAGTGCATGAAGAGGCTGATCATCAACAAAAGAACTAAAGCAGTGGCAGTTAGTGTCACTCTGCCGGTCGTGTTGCTCATCTTGTGGCAACTCTTTACCTGTGGAATGTTTGCATCGTTCAAACTTGTGCCCTCACCCTGCAAGGTTCTCAATACATTCGTGATCCTTTTTTCCGGGCCGGCATTCCTGCACCATATTGCGGCAAGCCTGGAACGGGTGATGAGCGGTTTTCTGATAGGTATTGTGACGGGATTTTCGTTTGGGTTGCTCATGGGATTGTCAAGAACGGCGGAAAAGATTTTTGCGCCCTCTTTTCATGCGGTACGCCAGGTGCCGATGATTGGATGGATTCCCTTGATCATCATGTGGTTTGGAATGACCGAACTGCCTCGTGTCCTTATCATTTCCATTGCGGCATTTTATCCGATAGCCCTCAATACTTTTGCAGGAGTGAGGAATGTGCCACGGCACTATCTGGAGCTTGCTGCGGTCTATGACTACAAAGGATGGAAGCTCATCCGCCGAATCATAATACCTGCGGCCTTGCCATCTATTATAACGGGTATAACCCTGAGCCTTGGAATGTCGTGGGCGATTTTGATGGCGGCTGAAATTTTTATACAGACAGAGTTTGGAATCGGTACACAGATTCAGATGGGACGTGACCGGTTCAATATGGCATTGGTTGTGGCTGGAATTATAACGGTCGGGTTGCTCGGCTTTTCCATGACCATGCTGGTTGAAAAATTAGCGAAAGCCGTAGAACGAGAACGAGGCATTCGCACTGAACTTTAAATTATCAGGAAAAGAACATGTCAGTCAAGAAAGGTACTCTCGAGATCCGCAATCTCAGTAAAAGTTTTGTTGTTGATAACAATCCATTGCAGATACTCAACAACATCAACATAACCTTCCCTTCCGGGGCCTTTGTATCCATTGTCGGTTCAAGCGGTTGCGGCAAGACAACGCTGCTTCGCATCATGCTGGGTCTTGAGAATCACTATGAAGGTGAAGCCT
>SZXY01000081.1 GCA_005843805.1 Chlorobium sp. | reverse complement strand
CTTGATCTTTTGCGCAAGGTTCTGCCAAAGGAGCTGACGATTTTTGTGGTTCATGGTGCCCTTGGCAAGGGAACAGAGTGAAACACCGCATCCATTTTTCTAATTGATGGTTTTACTGGTACAGGTTAAAATGATCTGCCAGGAAAAAAGAATGTGGTTGTTGACCCGAAAAAGAGTTGGAGACTAAAGGGCGGGTTTTTTGGCCTGCTTTTTATTTCGTACCTTGTTTGTACCATTTTAGCTGTTTTGTAAACTTAAGTTTATGTTTTTAAATTAGTTATGATGCTCGGTCGAAATTGTGATTCATTTTCTGTCGTTTTCAGGAGCTTCGCCGGGCAGAGGGAAGCTTGTCACGCTTAAAGTTTGGGGAATCGGGTGAATATCAAGGATGTTACAGCATCGGTTGCCGATGAGGTAGAGATTTTTCAGCAGAGGTACAAGCAGGTGCTTCATGCCCAGAATACACTGGTCGACAAGGTTACCCGCTATGTGCTCAAACAGCAGGGAAAACAGATTCGCCCTGTTCTGGTACTGCTTTCGGCCAAGTTGTGTGGGGGGGTGACTGACGCAAGTTATCGCGCAGCCATCATGGTCGAGTTGTTGCATTCGGCAACACTGATCCATGACGACGTGGTGGACGGAGCCGAGATGCGCCGGGGAATTCCTTCCATTAATGCTTTGTGGAAAAACAAGATATCGGTTCTTATCGGCGATTATCTGCTTTCCAAGGGTCTTCTCTACTCTCTTGACCACAAAGACTACGGTTTTCTTCATCAGGTTTCGGAAGCGGTGCGCCGGATGAGTGAGGGGGAAATTCTCCAGATTCAGAAAACCCGCAGTCTCGATATTTCCGAAGAGGATTACATGAGTGTCATTTCAGATAAAACCGCTTCGCTGCTCTCTTCTGCCTGTGCCATGGGAGCTTCGAGTGCAACATCTGACGAAGCCACTATCGCCGCCCTTAAAAGTTATGGCGAGTATCTGGGCCTTGCTTTCCAGATTCGTGATGACCTGCTTGACTATACGGGTGATTCGAAAAAAACCGGCAAACAGATGGGTATCGATATCAAGGACAAGAAAATAACGCTTCCCTTGATCTACGCACTGCGTCATGCTTCGGAGGCTGAACAGAAAACGATCCGCTCCATTCTGAAGAGTTCCCGCAAGCGTGCAATAAAAAGCGCGGAAGTCATAGCGTTTGTCAAAGGCAAGGGTGGGCTTGAGTATGCTACTGAAGTGGCCGAAGGTTTGGCGGCAAAAGCGGTTCTGTCAATCACTCCTTTTCCGGAGAGTACCGCCAAAACGGCTCTATTGCAGCTTATGGATTTTGTCATGATACGCCAGCATTAATCCGCTTTATGTTGCAGGCTTATGTATTGATATGAAAAGAAATAACCGATTGAAAGCCAGATGAAAAAAGCAGGGTTGATCGTTTTGTTGCTTGTCGTGTTTGTTCTACTTATCGATAAACTGATTATGCCCTTGTATATTTCACAGGGAAGTGTCAAGGTCGTTCCTGATGTTGTCAACATGCATTACGATGAAGCCGCCAGAAGGTTGGAGCAGGCCGGTTTTGAACCCATAAAGAGTTATAACGTCAAATATCTCAGTCAGGTTGATTCCAATGTGGTGCTTTCCCAGATGCCTGAGCCAGGAATGGAGGTCAAGCCGGGTAGATCAGTCTATCTGGTGGTTAACCGACGGGAAAAACCGGCATTTTCCATGCCTGATCTGCTGGGCAGGCCGGAACTTGACGCACGGGAGACCGCCGAGCGTATGGAAATAGTACTTCAGAATGTTCAGTTCAGCAAGGTCAACAATCCTGAAGAGGATGGAAAGGTGCTGATACAGTCTATTCCTGCAGAAACTATGGTGAAGCCGGGCGTATCCGCATCCATCACAATCGGCAGGTATGAAAAACAGGCTGAAGGGGTGGCAACGGTTACAGTGCCCGATGTTCTTGGCATGTCTCTTGCCCAGGCGCGGCAAGTCATTACTGATGCAGGGCTCACCATGGGAAAGGTTACTACGGAACATTCCACCTTTCTGGTGCCAAATACGGTCATAAACCAGAAACCGGCAGTCAACTCTGTGGTATCACCCGGTCAGCAAGTTGAGGTTACAGCGGTAACCGGAGAGTAGTTGCAACGCACCTACTTGTAGTTGGCTTTTTTATACTCCTCCCGAAGATCCTTGATACCTGTCGTGCGGTCGTTGCCGTCGCTGATAAAGCCGAAATATTCAAGAATAATACGTATTACCAGCCACAGGCCGGCAAAGATGAGCGACAATGAGCTCCAGAGGTTTGAAATACTTTTTTTTACCATAGGGTTTTGTTGAGAGCCATAAAAAAAGGCCACTCCACAAGAGAATGGCCTCAAATAAACGTTAAAAAATATAGACGGTGGTTTAGTCGGTAAGGGAGTCTTCCGCTTCAAACCAGTCATCGGAATGTGATCCGTGTTTTTTCCCTTTCTTTTCCCACCGGTAGTATGCAGCAAGTCTTACCTGCTCTTCACGCATTTCAGGGGTAATTTCAGGTTCGGCTTTTTTCCTTTTCTTGGCTGGAGCTTTTTCTCCGCCCTCTTTTTCAATGTTTTTATCTTTGGCCATTGTTTTTTTTAGCATTGTTCCTGGTTATTTATTTACGCTACTGTTGAAATTATGGAATTTTGGGAAGAAAAAAAATAATACAGTCAGATGGTTGTTTTTTTTCCGATAACCCTTATTCCATGCGTTTTCCGAGTGCGCTGAAGGCAATGACGAGAAGGATTGTGATCGCTTCGATCATCATGAAAATATCTTTTGGAATATATGCGTTGACTGTCAGTCCTCCATATTCAAGGAAACCGAAAAAGAAAGCTGACAGCACTATCCACAAAGGGTGAGCTCCAGCAAGCAGTGCGACGGCGATGCCGGTAAAGCCTATTCCACCACTCATTCCCGCTTCGTAGTAGTGTTTGTAGCTGAGGACTATATTTGAGGCTCCCATCCCGGCGGCAGCTCCTCCAATTCCCATTGCCACAAGGGTGTGCATCCCGGCATTGATTCCGCCGTATCTGGCGGCTTCGGGTTGCAGGCCAGCCGCCCGCATTTCGTAGCCGAATCTCGATTGAAAGAGGAGAAATTGGAAAAAGAGGGCCAGTGAGAGGGAAAGGATTGTGGTGAGGTTAGCCGGGGAGTTGGCAAACCATCCTGTAACGGTGTAAAATGATGGAATAGTCGCTGAAGCATTAATCGGCGCGGTATGTACTGTCGAGGGCATTGCGAAGTGGTAGGTCAGGAGATAGCCGGTAAGGCCCTGTGCAATGAAGTTCAGCATGATGGTGGCTATGACCTCATTGACGCCGAACCTTACCTTGAGCAGACCTGAGAGAAGTGCCCAGCATGCTCCGCTTGCCATGGCCATGATGATGCAGAGTGGAATTGAAACAAGGGAGGGGAGGGTTGAGGGCAGCATTGCCCCTGTCATGGCTGCGGCAAAGGCTCCCATCTGAAGCTGGCCTTCGGCGCCGACATTGAAGAGTCTGAGCCGGAAAGGAATTGCAACGGCCAGACCAGCAAAAATGAGTGTTGTCATTCTGAACACGACCTGTCCGATGCCGTAAGAAGAACCAAGAGTCAAATGGAACATTTTGCTGAAAATCATCATCGGATCGCGGCCTGCCATGGCAATGACAAGACAACTGACGAGCAGTGCCGAAAGGATAGAGAGAAAGGGGATGAGGATCTGGCCGCTCTTTCGGGTCATGGCAAAGGGGTGGTTCAGGTGATATGAAGACCGATCTCTTTCTGGAACTCACGATCCGACCCTCTTTTACGTTCAACCTCATCCTGGCTGAATTCGTGCTGTATCGAGCCTTTGAAGAGGCATCCTATGCGTGTTGAGAGTGCAATGAGCTCTTCGAGTTCCGAGGAGAGAAGAATTATGGCCATGCCGTTCTGGCGGGCCTCGATAATCTTGTTATGGATGGTTTCAATGGCGCCTATATCGACCCCACGGGTTGGGTGGGCAAGGATCAGGAGTGAGATGGAGGGGCGGTTGAGTTCTCTTGCAAGGACAACCTTCTGCTGGTTGCCTCCCGAGAGTGCACTGAGTGGCTGGAGGGCCGGTGAGGTGCATCTGATATCATAATCGGCAATCATCTTTCCGGCATTCCGGTTCACTGCATGGCTGTCAAAACCGATCCCCTTGTGAAAAGAGTCTTCCCGGTGCCTTCCAAACAGAAGGTTTTCCGAGACCGTGTAGTCCACAATGACCGCATGGCGCAGACGATTTTCAGGAATGTGGGAAACACCCATGAGAGCAATCTCGGCAGGGTTTTTGCCGATGAGTGATTTTCCCTTGAGCAAGGCTTCGCCCGAAAGTTTCGTTCCTGCTGGAGTGAGGCCCCAGAGCGCCTGCAACAGTTCGCTTTGTCCGTTACCTTCAACACCGGCAATGCCGTATATCTCTCCAGCCCTGACGTTCAAGCTTATCTCATGCAGTTTTTCCTCGCCTTTCAGGGTAAGCCAGGAGAGCTTTTTGAGAGTGAGAACGGTTTCAGTGGGGGAGGCCGGAGGATTTTTTACCTGCAACAGAACGCTTCTTCCGACCATCATTCGGGCAAGCTCAGCTTTTGTCACGGAGGAAGCAGGCATGGTGCCGACAATATTGCCTTTTCTCATCACGCTCACCTGGTCGGCGACGGCAAGCACCTCATCGAGTTTGTGCGTGATCAGAATAATGGTTTTTCCCTTGTCACGCAGGGTACGAAGCGTTGCAAAAAGCCGTTCTGTTTCAGAAGGTGTCAATACTGCGGTCGGTTCATCAAAAATCATGATGGTTGCTTGACGAAAGAGCACCTTGAGAATTTCAACCCGCTGTTCCTCTCCGACACTGAGGCTTCCAACAGGAGCATCGGGATCGATCGGAAGGCCGTAGTTTGCGGCATCGTTCAGGATAAGTTCCTTGAGCGATTTCATCGCCAGGCGTCCGAACAGTCGGGTATGTTCATTGCCAAGCATGATGTTTTCG
This sequence comes from Chlorobium sp., assembly GCA_005843805.1. Taxonomy (GTDB): domain Bacteria; phylum Bacteroidota; class Chlorobiia; order Chlorobiales; family Chlorobiaceae; genus Chlorobium. The sequence goes on along the minus strand of SZXY01000081.1, from coordinate 17,849 downwards.
GCAACCGAAAGTTCTGCCGCAAGCATAAAATGCTGATGAACCATACCGATGCCCGCATCAATTGCTTCACGCGGAGAGGCGAAGTTCACGGTTTTACCCCTGATGGCCATCTCTCCCGACGTTGGCCGGTGCATGCCGTAGATGATTTTTGTAAGAGTACTTTTGCCTGCCCCGTTCTCACCCACAATGGCGTGAATGGTACCTTCTTCCACAGAAAGCGAGATATTGTCGTTGGCCAGAAAACTTCCGAACTTTTTCGATATATCGCTCAATTGGACGGCAGGCGCCATAGCTTGCTGATTTTCAGTGGTTATACCCAGCTCAAAACGGTCTTGATGGATTCCTTGCTGTCAAGCGCTGTACGATAGGCAAGTTCGTACTGTGAGACTGGAAAGACATTGGTAAAAAACTTTTCACTGTCGAGTCTCTCGTCATCGAGCATGTTTGAAGCTTCCTCGATATGGGAGAGGCTTGTAATGCAGGAAGAGATGATAACAGGTTCCTTGTGTTGTATGAGGCGGTAATCGTATGCCATAACCTCATAGTTGCCCATAAGGAGTACTTGAGCCTGTGGTTTCATCAGGTGTACGGCCTTCTCGATCAGCAGAATTCTTCCTGTGGTTTCAATAATGAGATCATAGGAGTCGTCAAATGCTGTCGTGAAGTCACTGATATCGAGGGCAATATGTTCGGCATGTGAAAGTTGACCTCGAATGCTGAAGGTTTCTACCGCATCGACATGGCGGACACCAAGAGCGTAGAGGTATTCCGATACCATGAGTCCTGCCGAACCGAGGCCGAGAATGAGAACTCTCGACGAAGCGTGCAGTGGTACTTTTTCCACGGCACTGATAACATAGGCAAGAAGTCCGGTGAGAAGATCACGGTGGATCGGCTGGCGGCCAAGAGAAAACACATTGCGACGTGATGTCGGAATGAGTTCGGCATGGCATCCATTGTAGGGTTCGATTTCTGTCCAGCGGTCACCTTTGAAGACATAGACAAAATCGCATATACGGAGGTCGGTTACACCCGGGCCTGTTGCAATAACCTGACCGATCGATTCACTGCCCGGCATGATGGGGTAGTGAAACACACGGTTGGAGACCGGCTTGTTGGTCAGAAGCAACCGGTCAAAACCCGGCGTTATGGTGCTGGCAATGGTTTTTACAAGAACATCACCAGGCTCGCCGGCATGGTATGCTGCACTCTGCAGTTTAAGCTTGTTGGCTTTCTGCAGGACAATCGCTTGAGCTTCCCCCTTCATGGTCATAGACAAATGTTACTTCTTGTACTGTTTTTTCTCTTCCCACTCTAATGTTACCGGCAAGATACCCAAAGAAAAAAGATAAATAAACAAAACGGAAGTTATTACAAACGGGAGGCGAAAACACGAAACTTCACAACGTTCTGCTGCACACTCTTCGATTCGGCGAGGGTATTGAAAACACAGAGAAAAGATCTGCAACTCCCTGAAGAATGATTTCTTCCTTTTGAGTTGTCAAAGCAGTCCTGTACCTTTTCATACGGGGCATTTTTTTACAAATGATCTCGGAGTGAGTCCAAGAGTTTTACTGGTCAAGTGGCAGTTTATCAATCATTCACAGGAGAAAAACCATGACTGTTGAAGTCAAGAATTATCACATTCTTTTCTATGGTGGTCCGGATGGCTACCAGACCAACCGCGCACAGATTGCCCTTTATGGCCCGGATGGCGCCACCGTTGCCTATGTGAGGTTTAATGATCCGGGTATGGTGTTTGAAAATGACAGCGAAACTGCTGGGAGAATCTGTATGCACCTGCCGTCGTCGATGTTTCAGAGTGTGCTCGATGTGCTGCGCAATGAAAAACCGGTTTATATATATTTTGCACAGGGCAGGGGATTTCTTTCTACCTCGATGGAACCTGTGGGTGAGGGAGAGTAGAGCGATATGAATGACACAATAGGAACCATTCTCAAACGGCGCAGTATAAGGGCCTATCAGGAGCGGCAGGTCGATGAGAGGGCGTTGCAGGAGATTTTGCTGGCAGGACAGTTTGCGCCGACAGCGATGGGGCAGCAACCCTGGCATTTTACCGTGCTGCAGAATCCCGATCTGCTTGAAAAACTGCAGATTGCCTGCAAATCTCTTTTTCTCAATTCGGATAATGCGGCGTTGCGTGAAGTGGCAAGCAGGGAGGGGTATCATGTCTTTTATCATGCTTCGACTTTGCTGATTGTTTCGGGTGACAGTAAGGCTATAACACCTCTGCAGGATTGTGTGCTTGCAATGGAAAATATGCTGCTTGCTGCTGCGTCGCTGGGAATTGGTTCCTGCTGGGTGCATTCAGTGGTCTTGCTCCATGACAGCAATGGGGAAGGGGATGTGTTCAGCAATCTTGGTCTTGAGTTTCCGGAAGGCCATATTCCTTATGCTGCGGCAGTGTTGGGTTACAGTGCAATGCCGTGGCCGGAGGCCGGACCGAGAAAGTCCGGCACGGTCAGTTTTGTGCGGTAGTCGGTATCCTTTTGACTCAGGGTTGCGGTTCCAGAGGCAGGGCTATGTTTTCCTGGATCATCTCTTCGATGTTGTTGGCCGGAATAAAGAAACGGTTCAGCGGGGTATTTTCGGTACTGTGGTGCAGAATACCCCGAGCTGTGCTGGCCGTCAGTGTGGCAAGGTGACCTGCAAAGTTTTTCGGAAGAATTAAAAACCCTTCTTGCTGGCTCGAAAAGAGCGTCCATGATTCAGGATCGATGGCGAAAACACATCCGGTTTCTATGGTAATGAAGGGGGTTTCTTCCTGCAGAAATGTGTTTTTGAAAATCACTTTCAAGAGGTGCTGACGGTTGTCAATACCGAAGTTGAGGCCGGCATTGATTGAGACAGGCTTGTCTTCAACAATGAGTTCTGGCAGAAGTTCGATCTGCTCGGTCGTGATTTGGGCAAGAGCAAAGTTTACCCGGTAGTTGCTGTTGTCTGGCATGGTTTTCTGTGAATGTTGCTGGAATAAGAAAGAGGATCGGTACTCCCTGTTTATATTGAAAAATATGGAATTTATTTGAAAGACATTTTTTTTGTTTTCTTTTGCATTGATAATTTTCATGCTCTTTTGCGCTTATGTCTTTATCTCCTCTGCCCTGCTATTTCGAATCCGACGTTTTACTGTCAGGAATTGCTTATTACGGGATTGGTGGAACTGCCCGTTTTATGGCCTGGCCCGAAAACCCCGCTGAACTTTCAGCTCTCTTGCTCTGGAACCGTCAGGAGCGTCTCCCTCTTGCCCTGATGGGTAGCGGTAGTAACATTCTCTTTTCTGACAATTATTTTCCCGGCATAGTGATCTCTTTGGACCGGATGCAGCGTCTGTTCTGGCTCTCCGATGATGAACTGTTCTGTGAGGCCGGAGTGGAGAACAATGTGATCGCCGAAGAGTTGTGCAATTGCGGCAAGGGTGGTGGTGAGTGGCTTTACCGGCTTCCCGGTCAGGCTGGTGCAACCATCAGAATGAATGCGCGTTGCTTTGGTGGTGAGATTTCTGAAGTTACGGCAGGTGTCATGACGATCTCGCTCGATGGTCGTTTTCGGTGGCAGTTGCCTGATGAGGTGTTTCATGGTTACAAGCATACCTCGCTTATGGAGAATCCGGAAATTGTTGTGGGAGTTGTGTTTCGGTTTCCCAATGCAAAACCAGTACCGGAGATAAGGCGACTGATGGATGGTTACGAGGAGGAACGCAGAAAAAAGCATCATTTCGATTTTCCGAGCTGTGGCTCAACCTTCAAGAACAACTATGCTGCAGGTCGTTCGAGTGGCATGATTTTTGAAGAACTTGGTTTCAAGGGGCAGTCGGAGGGAGGCGCCATGGTAAGCGAGCATCATGCCAATTTTATTTATAACAGGGGAGGAGCAACCGCCAATGATGTGCTCAGACTTGCCGCACGCATGAAAGCGTCAGCGATTGCAGAGGCCGGTGTGGCGCTTGATCTTGAGGTACAGTGTATCGGCTTGTTTGAAGGTGAACTGCTCTCATCGTGCGGTGTCAACTTCAAGCCTGATTTTGAAGATCCTTCGAAAGGGTGGGCAGGAGTGCTTTGGATGGAAGAGGAGAGGGTGAAGCCGCTTTTTCCTCTCAGGCTTCTCCAGGGGCCGCTGATTGGTTATTTCGGCCTCGACAGGGAGTTTCCTTCGGGTGTTGTTGTGGAAGTCGAGCAACTGCTTTCGCTTCAGGATGCGGCAAGTGACCCTGACGCCTTTTTTCTCCGTTGGACAACCCGTGCCAGTGATTCCCTGCTTTTTTCGCTGAAGCCGCCATCATCCTCTCCTGCCGGTTCGTTTACTGAGGATTTGTGGAACTACAGTGTTTCCGAGCTTTTTATCGCTGGGGCTGAGGGATCCGGTGGATACATCGAGTTTGAAATGACCCCGGAAGGAAACTGGGTTGCCTTGCGCTTCGATGCTCCAAGAAAAAGGGCTGAAGGGTATGCTCTGTTGTCTCGGCAACCATGGCAGAAGCAGGTACGTAGAGTGCAGGAAGAGGGGCGGTTCGGTATGGAGTTTTCCTTTGGATTGCTGCAGCCGTTCATTTCTGGCAATGGTATCGCTCTTCAGTGCTGTGCCTCTTCCGGCAGAGGAGAGTTTGGGTTGTTTCCCTGGTGGAATTTGCCCTCTTCACCGGCTGATTTTCATCAACCGGAAAAGTTTTTCCGCATGGCCCTTCATTAGGCTTGGATCAAGGCAGGAATAAAAAGATTGCCACCGAGGGATTGTCGATTGTTTGTCGCAACTCCCCAGTGGCAGTGTCATTATAAATCGGCAGCAGGCATACGGGAGACTTCGGTTGCCGTAAAGACCGGGCCTTCCTTGCAGACATAGACTGATCCGACATTGCAGCGTCCGCATTTGCCAACTCCGCATTTCATGCGATTTTCAAGCGTTGTATAGACGTTTGCTTCATCAAAACCAAGCTTTTTGAGTGAGATCAGGGTGAATTTGATCATGATTGGTGGCCCGCAGATCACAGCTACGCAGTTTTCCGGAGAAGGCGCAGCCTCTTCGAGCACGGTGGGGACGAAGCCGACCTTGTGTTTCCAGTCAGGTGATTCTCCTCCCGGATCGACCGTGAGGACAAGGTCAACATCAGCGCGTTCCTGCCACTCTTCAAGTTCATGCTTGTAAACCAGGTCGGCCACTGTCCGGGCACCGTAGACAATGGTGACCTTGCCGAATTTTTCTCTCTGGTCAAGGCAAGACCATATCACACTGCGTGTTGGAGGCAGAGCTATGCCGCCGGAAATGAAGAGAAGATTTTTTCCGTGAAACTCTTCAATTGGAAACCGGTTTCCGTAAGGCCCGCGGAAAGTGATGAGATCGCCGATATCGGCATTTGCCAGGGCCGAGGTCACTCTGCCGGATTGCCGGAAGGTACACTCGATATACTCCTTGCGGGTTTCAGGGCTTGCAACGCAGAAGGTGCTCTCTCCCTCGCCGTAAATGCCATAAAGCCCGAACATGCCGGTACGGTATGTGGCTTTGAAAAGCTCATGCTCTGCAGGGTTCTGAAACTCCAGTTTCAGGGTCCTTACGCCGGGCGCTTCGTCGTGCTTGGCGACGATTTTCATGATAGCCGGCTTGTAGATGTTCTGTGGCGCGTTTTGGATATGTTCTGTCACTGCGATAATTTTGAAATCTCTTGTAAAGTTTCTGTAATACCCATATCAACCGGGCACTGGCGCGAGCATCGTCCGCATCCACTGCAACTGTTTACACTGAACTTGCCGGGAAAATAGTTGAATTTGTGCATGATGCGCTGTCTCCAGCGTGCAGATTGTGTCGAACGGGGATTATGACCCGAGGTGTGCATGGTAAAGAGGGAAAACGAACAACTGTCCCAGTTTTTTCTTCTGATGCCACTGTAGGTGTCTCCTTCATCCTGGATGTCAAAGCAGTGACAGGTTGGACAAAGGAAGGTGCAGGATGCGCAGCCTATGCAGCGCATCGAGATCTCTTTCCAGAACTTGCTGTCAAAGTTTTCCGGGTTTTTCAGCCAGGCAACGCAACTATCAAGATCAAATTTTTCTTCCACGACTGCCAGCGGGGCGGCTGGTTCCGAGCTCTCCTGCAGAAAATCGGCAATTTTGGCAAATGCTTCGCGCCCGCGCTCTGTGAGTTCCTCAACCTGCCATCCCTTGTTGTTTTCAAGCGGACGAAGCAGGACATCAGAGCCTTTTGTGCTGTCTGGCGCAAGTGTCAGTGAGGTGCACATGCAGAAATCATCCGCTTTTGTACATGCAATGGTTACGATAACCGATTCATTGCGCCGCTGGAACCAGTATTCATCCTTATAGTCCCATCCGAATAGAGGATCGTCGATTGCAAGCCCGGAAGCATCACAGGCTCTTGCACCAAAAATGATTCTTGGTTCATTGGGTGGAAGAGATTCCCTGGTGTTGATTTCCTGTTTTTTTATGCTGTAATGCAGTATCGGTTCGGTTTGCGGAAAAAAAAGTTCCTTGATCGAACGGTCAGGAAGCACCATGTTGAAATCAAGTTCCCCCGCGTTTTTTACTGTCGCATAAGAAGAACTGTTTGCTTTCTGCACCGGGCCGATAACCGTAAGCCCTGCCGATTGCCATTTTTCAACACAATTGTGAAGTTTATCAGTAAAAAGGATTTTTGTCATAGGCTTGGGTTACTTAGAGAATGAATGTCTCGGAATCGTCCTTTTTGAAACTTGCAAGCACCGGCTCCTGGGTTTGATTCAAACCGGGAAAATGATCGAAAGCCTCGATAACCTCTTGTGCCATTCTCCGGTTGATGAGACGGAGCGGGATGTTTACCGGACAAGCCCTGCCACAGTTGCCGCATTCGACACAACGTCCGGCCAGATGAAATGCCCGGACAATATTCCATTCGAAATTTCCGAGTGTATGTGAGGAGGTGTTGACCCATTGTGGCTGATTGCTGTCGACAATACATCGCCGGCAATAGCACATTGGACAGGCCTGACGGCATGCGTAGCATTTGATGCAGCGGGAGAACTCCTCTTGCCAGAAGGCAAAGCGTTCAGCGGGAGTCATCTGCTCTACCTGTTCAAAAAGAACTTCTGAGGGTTTTACAGGAGAGTTCTGCTTGATTGAACCGAGAAGCTCTGAAAAATCTCCGGCATGAGTTCCATCAAGGGTTTTGACGACGCTGCCGGTACTGTCGAATCCGAGAATGATGATCTGATCGGCATTGAGCTGTGATTCTGCAGCCAGAATGTTGATCGAGCGGATTCCTTCAGGCCGGAGAAAGATGGCAACTTTTTTCTCATCGCTCAGAAGCCCTTCAGTCACAAGATAGCCTGACAGGTTGGTAATGCAGGCACTGTCAAGAACAAGACGGTTTGCCTCTTCAGCCGTACGGATAAAGAGTGGCCTGCGCCTGTCAGGGGTTGAACCCGGCTTGTAGCCGATCACCATTTTTACTGTACCACTTGAAAGAAGTTCTTTTACCCTGGTTCTGTATTGTTCCTGTGTAATCATTACGTAGTGAGTTTAATGTGTCGCCTCTGCTTCGGTTTCCTCGATCAACTCTTTGTACTGATCAAAAGGTCCGAGTTTGCGGATATCTTCCGTGACGCTGTTAATGAGTTCGGCAAACTTCACTCCCTCAGCCGCACTGATCCAGGAGTATTTTACCCTTTCAGGAGGGATTCCAATAAAGTCGAGCAGGGAGCGGAAAACCATCCATCGGCGACGTGCATGGTAGTTTCCGTGTGTAAAATGGCAATCACCAGGGTGGCAACCGCTTACAAGTACACCGTCCGCACCTTTTTGCAGCGCTTTGAGGATAAACATCGGACTGATCCTTCCGGTACAGGGAAGGCGGATTGTGCGCACGTTGGGCGCATATTTCAGACGGCTTGTACCTGCAAGGTCAGCACCGGCATAGGTGCAATAGGTACAGACAAAAGCGACAATTTTAGGCTCGAATGGTTCACTCATGCAGCATACTCCGGTAGCAAGGTTCTGTTTGTTCAGTCAGGAGATGGTACTCTTCAGAGACCCATCACTTCGGCAAAGATCTGTTTTTCGGTAAAGCCAGCAAGGTCGATGCTGTTCGAGCGGCAGAAGGTGACGCAGGTGCCGCAACCCTGGCAAAGACCGGGATTGACGAAGGCCACTCGTTTAATAAGTCGTCCGGAACGGTCGAGAATATCTTTTTTCTCAATTGCATTGTATGGGCAGGCGAGCACACAGCCCCAGCATCCGGCGCATGTGGCCTCGTTGTTGATGGCAATAACCGGTTCGCGTTCAAGCTTGTCCTTGCTGAAGAGTGCAAGAACCTTGCTGGCAGAGGCCGATGCCTGGGCAACTGAGTCAGGAATATCTTTTGGTGACTGGCAAGCTCCGGCAAGGAAGATGCCTGCCGTGGATGATTCGACTGGCCGAAGCTTGAGGTGTGCTTCGTTGTAAAAGCCGTACTCGTCATAACCGATGCCGATGGTTTTTGCAAACTCTTTTGCATCCGGCTGCGGTATCATTGTTGTGGCCAGAACCACCATGTCGGCGGCGATTTCAACCGGTTTTCCAAGAAGGGTATCGACTCCGCGTACCATCAGCTTGCCGTTTTCCTGCCAAACTTTGCTCACCCGTCCCCGAACGTATGAGGCCTCGTCTTCCTCGATGGCCCTGCGGCTGAATTCATCGTATCCCTTGCCTGCAGCCCGTATATCCATATAGAAAATATGGGTTTTTCCGTCATGAACCTTGTGGGCGTAAAGCATGGCATGTTTGGCGGTGTACATGCAGCAAATCTTGGAGCAGTAGCGTACACCTTTCGAAGGATCGCGTGAACCTGCACACTGGATAAAGACAACGGTCTGCGGTTCCTTGCCATCTGATGGACGCAATATTTTGCCTGCAGTCGGACCGCTTGCCGAAGCGAGACGTTCAAACTGAAGGCCGTTTATGACATCGGGATATTTGCCGTAGCCGTATTCGCCGTATTGTGCATTATTTTGTACCTGAAATCCGGTTGCAACAACAATGGCGCCAATTTCAAGTTCAATGAACTCATCCTGCATCTCAAAGTTGATAGAGTTGAACTGGCAGGATTTAGTGCATATTTTACATTTCCCGTTTTTGAAGTAGATACAGTTTGCCTTGTCAATGACCGGTTTGTTGGGCACGGATTGGGCAAACGGGGTGTAGATGGCTGTACGTTTGCCGAGTCCGCAGTCGAACTCGCTCGGTATTTTTTTCAGTGGACATTTTGTTATGCAGTCGCCGCATCCTGTACAGGAGTTCATGTCAACACAGCGTGACTTCATGCGTACCTTGACCTTGAAGTTGCCAATGTAACCATCAACACTTTCAATTTCGGCATAGGTCAGCAGGCGAATGTTAGGGTGTTGTGCCGCTTCGACCATTCTCGGGGTCATGATACACTGCGAGCAGTCGAGTGTTGGAAAGGTTTCCGAAAGCTGTGCCATGTGTCCGCCAAGGGAGGGTTCACGTTCGACAAGCACCACTTCCTGGCCAGCATTGGCAATGTCGAGTGCGGCCTGGATGCCTGCAATGCCTCCTCCAATAACCAGTGCCCTGCGGGTAACAGGAACCTCGATAGGCTGAAGATTGTTGTTGCGTTTGACCTTTTCAACCATCGAACGGGTGATGTCCATGGCTTTTTCAGTCGCCATATCCTTGTCGGTGTGCACCCATGAACACTGTTCACGAATGTTGGCTATCTCACACTGGTATGGATTGAGACCAGCTTCGGCGCACGCCTTGCGAAATGTTGCTTCGTGCATTCTTGGCGAGCAGGCTGCAACAACCACACCGGTAAGGTTGTTGTCGCGAATGGCTTTTTTAACGCTCTCCTGGCCAGGGTCGGAGCAGAAATACTTGTATTCGACAGAGACGGCAACACCGGGGTGCTCCCCCAGAGCTTCAGCCAGCCTGGAACAATCAACCTTCGCGCCGATATTTTCGCCGCAGTGACAAATGAATACACCTATTTTCGCCATTATTGTTCAATCATTTAGTATGAAGCCGCACATCTCTCTTGCGGCACATCGTCTCATATTTCTCGGTCAAGGAAGTCAATCTGCCCTTCAAACCAGACTCTTTCGCTGTGGTTCAATGGATTCGATCGTCTCTCTTTTTTTGCGGTGAGACCCGGGGCTCATTACTCATTGCTGCCGGGTTGAATGAAAAATACACCTAAATGTTCTACATCACTTTGATAGCTCAGGCAGGTCACGTTGTGGCCGTATCCCCAAGTTTTGAAACCAGGTCAAGAGCGGGGACAAAATGCTTGCCCACAGCAACTTCTTCAGGATCAGCGCCAAACGCAATGGCCACAAGTTCCGAAATATAGTAAACCGGCATGGGTTTTGTATCTTCAAACCGCGTTCTCATGCTTTCCTGTCGCATGTCGAGGTTGGCTTGGCAGAGTGGACAGGCAACGACAAAAGCTTCAGCACCATTTGCCTGGGCATTTTTTGCAATGCTGTGTGTGAGCTCTTCGACCAGAGGCTGCTGGGCAAGGGTGAGCCCTGCTCCACAGCACTCGATCTTGAAGGCCCATTCAACCGCTTTGGCCCCCAGGGCCTCCATGATCGCTTCCATCCTGGTGGGATTTTCGGGGTCGTCAAAACCCATCTCTTCCATTGGACGAACCAGCAGGCAACCATAATAACAGGCAAGAGTGAGACCAGTGAGTGGTTTCACAACCCTTTTCTTGATCTCTTCGGGGTTTATCGCTTCAAGAAGCTGGGTGACACCGATAAATTCAGCTTTGCAGGTTGGTTCTACGCCGGTAATCGAACGAACTTCCTGACGAAGCTCGGGTGATGCAATCAGGGAGTTTCTTGTTGTTACCTGTCGATTCTGGCAAGCAGCGCAGGGCGCAAGAACATAGTGCATCCCCTGTGCATCGGCAAGCGCCTGGTTTCTTGCCGGCAGAAGCTGTGCAAGCTTGTGATTTGTGGCATGAGCCGATGTTGCTCCGCAGCAGTTCCAGTCCTCTATTTCCTGCAGCTTGATACCAAGCAGGGAGCACATCTTTTTGACTGAAATATCATATTCCTGAGCCGTACCGCTTAGTGAACATCCTGGATAGTAGCCGATGGTCATGCCCGGCTTGATGGATATAGGGGCGTTGGGAGTAAAATCTTTCTTTTTGGGGCGTCGTTTCGGAGCTACCTCGTGACTCTCCTTTGTGGAAGCTTCAAAAATTTTGGCAATCTGATCTTTGGCCTTTACCGATCCTTTTCCGGTAATGGCATGAAGTGGCTTGATCTTGCCCTGTTTTATCATCTGAATGCCAGAGCTGGCATCCTGCAGAAAAGTTCTTGTGCGAAGCTTGTAGCTGTTGACCAGCGAAAGCTCTTCCAGACGGCCATGTTTGCGAACATTGTTGAGAAAGGAGGTATGAAAGGCCATGACCAGCTTTTTCGATTTCTCTTCCGAAACGATATTCTTTGCAATCGCAAGAGCCCTCAAAGCGTCCATGGTAGCGGCAATATCCATGTTCTGGGGACATCGTGCGGTACAGGTCTGGCATCCCACACAGTACCAGAGTGCGTCGCTTTTCAGGGCATCCTCGATATAGCCTGCCTGGACAAGGCGCATTATCCTTGTTGGTGGATTATCCATGAATGTTCCCGCCGGACAACCAGCCGTACATTTTCCGCACTGGTAGCAGCAGTTATAGTCATTTCCTGTGGACTGCTCAAGCTGATGCTTGAGGGCATCCGTTCCTGTCATAGTGATTTTTGACACGTGGTATATGTTGCTTTACGTGGAGCGGGAAGCGAAATGGCACAAACACAGTATGTTAAGGAAAAATACATTAATGTCAAATTTCCGGGACAGTTTTATTATCTGATTTCAAAGGAGATTTTGCCTGAAGTTTCAATGCTGTCAGGTACAGGAACGAGTTCGCCATGTTTTTTAGGTCAGTTTCACCTGTCGTTGCATGTTTTTTATTTGTATGAGTAACATCTCTTGTCAACAAAGCGTTCAATTCACTGCAGGGGAAATGCCATAATCTCGGAAGTCAGGCTTGTCCTGAGAGGCATAAGTGGAATCCAGGCAGCGAAAAAAATGGGCAAAGTCATTGATATGATGCTCTTTTTGCTTATGATAACTTGATATATCGTTTTTTTATCATGAATTATTTTTTGTTACAAGACCATGTTCGATGAAATAGAGTTTGACAAGATCAAGCGCCTTCCAAAGTATGTCTTTGCAGCGGTTAACGAGCTGAAAATGGCTGAACGGCGTGCCGGCGAGGATGTCATTGACTTTTCAATGGGCAATCCTGATGGTCCGACCCCACAGCATATTGTCGACAAACTGATTGAGAGCATCAATAAACCCAGAACCCACGGTTATTCTGTTTCCAAGGGAATTTACAAGCTTCGTGGTGCGGTAGGTACCTGGTACAAGCGCAAGTATAATGTCGATCTCGATCTTGACAGGGAGGTTGTGGCAACGATGGGCTCGAAAGAGGGATATGTTCATCTCGTGCAGGCCATAACCAATCCTGGTGACTTGGCAATGGTGCCTGATCCCTGTTACCCGATCCATTCCCAGGCCTTCATTCTTGCCGGCGGTAACGTGCACAGGCTGAAGCTTGAGCTGAACGACGATTTCACGCTTGATGAAGCGGGCTTTTTCCGCCACATCGAACAGGCGTTGCGCGAATCTTCACCCAAGCCAAAATATCTGGTGGTGAATTTCCCAAACAATCCCACGACGGCTACCGTTGAACTTCCCTTTTATGAAAAGCTGGTCGATATAGCCCGTCAGGAGCGCTTCTATATCATCAGTGACATTGCCTACGCTGAATTGACCTACGACGGTTATGTAACCCCCTCGATTCTGCAGGTACCTGGCGCAAAGGATGTTGCCGTCGAGAGCTACACCCTTTCAAAAACCTACAACATGGCCGGATGGCGTGTGGGCTTTATGGTAGGCAATGCCAAACTGATCGGTGCACTCGAGAAAATCAAGAGCTGGCTCGATTATGGTACCTTTACGCCGATTCAGGTTGCATCAACCATTGCCCTTACTGAAGACCAGAGCTGTGTGCAGGAGATTTGCGAGGTCTATCGCAAACGGCGTGACGTCATGGTCAAGAGTTTTGCAAATGCCGGTTGGCCGGTAGTCACTCCAAGGGCCAGCATGTTTTGCTGGGCAAAAATTCCGGAACCATTCAGAGCGATGGGCAGTCTTGAGTTCAGCAAGAAGCTGCTGAGCGAGGCAAAGGTTGCTGTCAGTCCCGGCATTGGTTTTGGTGCTTATGGGGATGAGTATGTGCGTGTTGCCATGATCGAGAATGAGGAGCGTATCCGCCAGGCCGCCCGCAATATCCGCAAGTTCTTGCGCGAATAAAATAAACATGCAGGGGCACGCCGTGGTGTGTGCCCTTACGGTTCAATGTTGAAAATTTCCCCGATGGCCTGCTGGATAGCATCCACTACCATACCCGATGAGACCAGACTTGCGACGTCGCTTGCCAGGTCTCCGGCCCTGCCGTGAAACCATGCGGCGGCCGCCGCTGCGTCGAAGAGATCCTCGCCTTTGGCCGCCAGAGCGGCAATGATACCGGAAAGCACATCACCGGAACCGGCAGAAGCGAGCGCTTCAGTGCCGCTGGTATTGAGGAGCGTTGGACAATCGGATTGGGCAATCACGGTTGGCGTTCCCTTGAGAAGAAGGGTTACCCCATGCTCACGGGCAAAGTTACGGGCACACCCGATCGGGTCGGCGGCAATGCTTTCTACCGGAATTTCCGAAAGACGGCTGAACTCGCCGTAATGTGGAGTGAGCAGCAGCTCATGGCATTGGCTTAACATATCAGTAATATCTCTGACCGACAGGGCGTAGAGGGCGTCGGCATCAAGAATCAGCTTTTTGTCAGCGATCTCCGGACTTTTGAGCAGCTCTTCGACCAGGTCGAGCGACTCCTGGTCACGACCAATCCCGCATCCGATCAGGATTACATCGGCCCATGCGGCTTTTTCAAGAATGGTGGCTTTGTCTCGTCCGATGACAATCACTTCAGGAAGAGCGGTGTGCATTGCACCGGCAAGAGCGAGGGGAATGGAGAGACAGACGTATCCTGCGCCGGTTTTCAGTGCGGCTTTGGCTGACAGGATGGCGGCACCAAGCATCGAGGAGTTGGTGATCTGGGAACCGGCAATGATAAGCACTTTGCCGTTGGTATGTTTGGCGCTTCTTTGCTCTCTCAGGGTGAAGTGTTCGGCGGCAAACTCCTGATCGATGAGCAGGGAGGAAGAGGGTTCGACGAGAAATCGTGGAATGGAGATTTCGGCGACCTCGATCTCTCCGCAAAGCTCCGGCCCGTCGTTGAGGTAGAAGCCGGTTTTCAGGAAGGCCATGGTTACGGTGAGATCGGCCTCTACCGAAGGCGAGGCAGAAAAGCCGGTGGTTGCGTCAAGTCCGGAAGGAAGATCAACGGCAACAGTAAGAGCGCCTGTGCGCTGGCGGATGTTGTTGATGAGTTCAATGCCGTCAGAGAGTGGCGTGGCAAGCTCCATCTGCTGATGGCTCAATCGCAGGCCGGTGCCGGTGATTGCGTCAATCAGTGCGTCGAAAAGGGTTTCGGCAACAAAAGGGAGCGCTTCATCGTGACTTAGGAAAATGCGCAAGGGTGCTTCATTCTCCATGTAGGCCTCAAGAATGGTGAGCCCTTCTTGAGTGACGCCCTGCAGCATGTTTTTCGGGTAGAGCAGAACGAGATCGACCGAGGCTTCGAGATTGAGCAGGTGGCGTGCTATGACGAAACCGTCACCACCATTGTTTCCTTTGCCTGCAACCACAAGGAATGAGCTGCCGGCAAGGGAGTCCTTTTGCAGCCTCTCTTTAATGATGCGTACACATTCGCACCCTGCAAGCTCCATAAGGCGGGTTTCACCGATATGGAGCTCCTCAATCGCTGCCTTGTCGGCCCTTTGCATTTCGGATGCGGTAACAACAGGCAGCATGATTGTTCCTTTTTCCCCTCAGCGGGAAAGATTAAAGTTCGTCAAGGTGCAGGGAGTGCTCAAGGGAGTGATAATAGAGTGCCGCCAGTTCTTCGACAGGGAAGTGCACGATCTCCTGGCCGTTCACGGCAATGGTTGCGTTGTTCTCTACCACTTTGCCGATGACGCAAACCGGCACGTTGTGTCGGACGGCCTCCTCGATCACCTCTTTTGCGTTGTCAGGGGAGATGCTCAGTATGACTCGACCCTGAGCTTCCGAGAAGAGCTGTTGCTGGATGCTGCACGGACCACTGTCGGCATCTTCCAGATCGACGTTGAATCCGAGAGGAGCTTCGGCGTTCATCACCGCCTTTTCGGCAAGCGCGACAAAAAGTCCTCCATCAGAAATGTCATGGGCCGAATGTACCAGCTTTTTTGCGGCCAGTGAAACGAGCAGATCCTGGAGATTTTTTTCGTGAACCAGGTCGATTGCCGGAGCATCCTGGCCTGGTGTGTCGTATTGCATGACGAGGTATTCCGAACCGTCGAGTGTAAGCTCAGGATCTCCAAGAAGAATAATGGCATCACCCGCAGTGGTGAAGGTCGATCGTACAAGATTGTCGATATCGTCGAGCAGACCGATCATGCCTATGGTCGGAGTAGGGTAGATGGCCGTGCGCGTGCCGCCAATGGATGATTCGTTGTAGAAACTGACATTGCCGCCTGTTACCGGCGTGTTGAATGCCCGGCAAGCTTCGCCCATTCCTTCGACCGATGTTTTGAACTGAAAATATACTTCGGGTTTGTAAGGATTGCCGAAGTTAAGACAGTTGGTTATGGCAAGTGGTTTTGCTCCCGTACAGGCTATGTTTCTGGCACATTCGGCCACGGCAATTTTGCCGCCTGCTGAAGGGTTGAGATAGACGTACCGGGCGTTACAGTCGGTTTTCATGGCGAGCCCTTTTCGGGAGCCCTTGATGCGGATAACGGCAGCATCGGTATAGCCGACAGGGGTAACCGTATTGGTCTGCACCATCGAGTCATACTGACGATAGACCCACTGCTTGCTGGCAATATTGGGACGAGAAAGCAGGTCAAGGCTTATCGTTTTAAATGAAAGTGTAGAGTCGTCAGCAAGCTTTGCCACTGGCGTTTGGGGTTTCTTTTCAATGGCTTCGCGAGTGTAGACCGGAGCGCCTCCTCCCAGCACAAGCGATTCCGCCGGAATTTCAGCAACAACCTTTCCGTGCTGAAAGACTCTCAGGTGGTTGTCGCTGGTCACGCGCCCGATAACGACCGCAAGAACATCCCATTTGCGGTAGACCTCGATTATTTTCTCTTCAAATCCTTTTTCGGCCACGATAAGCATCCGTTCCTGCGATTCGGAAAGCATGATTTCATAAGCACTCATGCCAACTTCGCGGATTGGTACCAGATCAAGGTCGATTTCTATGCCTCCTGATCCGGTTTTTTCTATGCCGCGTGCGCTCATTTCAGAGGTTGAGCTGGTTATTCCTGCCGCTCCCATGTCCTGAAGACCAACCACATAGCCAGTTGCTATGGCTTCAAGGGTAGCTTCAAGCAGAAGTTTTTCAGCAAAAGGGTCGCCAACCTGGACGCTCGGGCGTTTGTCTTCTGAGGCTTCACTGAGATCTTCCGAGGCGAAGGTTGCGCCGTGGATACCGTCTCTTCCGGTCGAAGAGCCGACAATCAGCACCGGGTTGCCTTCGCCAAGGGCGGTGGCACTGACGGTTTTATGATGTTCGACAATGCC
Source organism: Chlorobium sp. (assembly GCA_005843805.1). Lineage (GTDB taxonomy): Bacteria > Bacteroidota > Chlorobiia > Chlorobiales > Chlorobiaceae > Chlorobium. The sequence continues at coordinate 1,110 of SZXY01000081.1, read as the reverse complement.
GACCGACATGGCATTGACCAGAGGGTTGCCGGTATAACCCTCTTCAAAATATATTTCACCTCCAACAGTCGGGACGCCGAACGAGTTGCCGTAATCGCCGATACCACGCACGACACCGTCAACCAGATAACGGACATGAGGGTCTTTGGGAGAGCCGAACCTGAGTGAGTTGAGCGACGCAACCGGGCGTGCACCCATGGTAAAGATATCGCGATGAATTCCGCCGACTCCGGTTGCTGCACCCTGGTAGGGTTCAACGGCGGATGGATGGTTGTGTGACTCGATCTTGAAGGCTACGGCAAGGTTGTCGCCGATATCAACCAGACCGGCGTTTTCCTCACCTGCAGAGGTCAGGAGCGCTTTCCCTTCGCGTGGAAGGGTTTTGAGCACCGCGATAGAGTTTTTATAGCTGCAGTGTTCCGACCACATGACGGAAAAAATTCCCAGTTCAGTAAATGAGGGAACTCGGTTGAGAATGGCACATATCTTCTCATACTCTTCAGCATTGAGGCCATGTTCCTGGGCAAGGGCAAGGGTGACGTCCAGTTCAGTGTGTTTCATTGGTACCGGTAAACGTTTCGTGAAATCAGGGTTGCTGGCCGTGACAGTTTTTATATTTTTTTCCGCTTCCGCAAGGGCAGAGGTCATTGCGACCCGGTTTTTTTTCGGCTATCACCGGTTGCTGAACGATACGTTCCTCCTCATCCTCACTTTCTTCCTCATCATTGTCAATCACATCCAGGCCATAAGATGCGGTGTAGACGCTTTCGGCAGCCTGGTGCTGTGCGACAAGTTTTTCCTGCTTTATGGCGGCCTTGCGCTGGCGTTCCTCTATTTCCTGAGCCTCATCAGGGTCTACCGGGAAAAGCTTGAAGGCAAGGGAGAGCGTTTCGAGCTCTATGTCGCGCAGAAGGTCGATAAAGAGGCGGTAAGCTTCCTGTTTGTACTCAAGCAGAGGATCTTTCTGGCCATAAGCACGCAGGTTAATGCCTTCGCGCAGTGAATCGATCTCGCGGAGGTGTTCTCTCCAGCGGAGGTCAATGACGCTGAGGACAGCATATTTTTCAATCTGGCGCATAATATCTTTCGGGACAGCAGCCTCTTTCCGGC
>SZXY01000101.1 GCA_005843805.1 Chlorobium sp. | reverse complement strand
ATCTGTTTTAGGAATTGAGGTTACAATAGATTTGGGCAAGGTCAACTGATTCTTGCTGGTAATTTTGGCTAACATGGCATTTATATCAAAAATAGTAATGGAGTAAGAATACCTTACTAATAAAAATATCGTTTACCAAATAGTATCACACCCCCGACAACCTGGTTATCAGCTCAAGAGTGTTGTGTCTGTCATAAAACGCTCCAGCAACTTTGCCTGGCGATGGTGCAAGGGCAATGCCCTTCCCCCTGCTCCGGTTTCAATCGCGAAAAGCCGACGGCCTCCCTGAAATCACCTCATACCCGCTCTTTTCGATAACGTTGCGAAACTCATCTGAAATTGCATTCCAGTCAAGCAGATCGACACGAAATGGCAGTTCAGACTCCTGAAAAGCTTCTTTCAGTTTTGCAAGAATCCGCCAGTCCAGCGCTTTTTGCCCGACAACTGCCAGGTCAAGATCGGAATAGGGCTTTGCAGTTCCGTTGATGCGCGAGCCAAAAACCCGCACTTCACACTCAGGGAGGTATTTCGACAGAAGAGCAAGAATGATCTCAAGCTGTTCTGGAGTAACTTCAATCATTGCGAGCCTCCAGTCGCACAAGAAACTCTTTGGCCGCATCAAAAAAGAGCAAAGCGGAAACAAATGCCTGATCGGCATTATCGGCATCGCAGGTGTGAGAGGTGAGGTTTCTTGAGTGATGAAACTCCATCCATAACGAAACATCATCAAGAAGCCGATTCTCGGCACTGACTCTGAAAAGTTCACGGCGGCTTACTCCATCAACCACATCAGCGCTGACATTATCCTCGATCCAGCGTTTCATGAACTTCCAGCACTGCTCGAAAGCCACTTTAAAGTTATGAATTACTCCGGCTTTGACGGTCTCAATATCATCTTCGGTAAGAGCGATGTTTGCAGAAAGTACATGATAACTGCGGATTGACTTTTCAAGTGAGGCAATCGCCCTTTTCAGACTGCTCAGATCAAGTTTCATAAGTACTTTTTCGTTTGCTTGCGGCTGATTGTTATCTCCAGCTCCTCCAATGTTGAAAAAGAAGCTGGCACAACAATTTTTCCCTTATTCCGGCTTTAAATGCGGGAAGAAGATGACGTCCCTGATGGAGTCCTGACCGGTAAGCAGCATCACCATGCGGTCAACTCCTATTCCAAGACCAGCGCAAGGAGGCATTCCGTATTCAAGTGCGCGAAGGAAATCTTCATCGACAATCATGGCTTCCTCGTCGCCCCGCAGCCTTAGTTTTGCCTGCGATTCGAGCCGTTCGCGCTGTATGACCGGGTCGTTCAGTTCCGAGAATGAGTTGCATACCTCTTTGCCACCGACAATAAGCTCGAAGCGCTCGACGATTCCCGGTTGTGAGCGGTGCTCCTTGGCAAGGGGCGACATTTCGGTGGGGTAGTCGGTGATGAAGGTTGGCTGAATCAGTTTTGGTTCGACAAATTCGCCGAAAATCTCGTCGATTATCTTGCCGCTGCTGATTTTTGGATCCAGTTCAAGTCCAAGATCCTTGGCTACAAAGCGAAGCTCCTCTTCTGATTTGCCCCGGATATCTTTGCCGCAGTATTCTGTAATGGCATCAATAATGCTGAGACGTCTGAATGGTGGTTTCAGGTTGATTTCGTTGCCGAGAAAAGTGGTGACGTCACTCTTGTTGACCTCAAGTGCAGTTTGGTGGAAAAGCTCTTCAACCAGCTTCATCATCCAGTTGTAATCCTTGTAGGCGACATAGAGCTCTACCTGGGTGAATTCAGGGTTATGGAAACGGTCGATGCCTTCGTTGCGGAAATCTTTGGCAAACTCGAAAACGCCGTCAAAACCGCCCACAATGAGGCGCTTGAGGTAGAGTTCGTTGGCAATGCGCAGGTAGAGCTGCATGTCGAGCGCATTGTGGTGCGTGGTGAATGGGCGAGCTGCCGCACCGCCGTAAATCGGCTGAAGGATTGGCGTTTCCACTTCGAGCCACCCCTGGTCAGAAAAGAAGCGTCGCATGAAGGTGACAATGGCGGAGCGCTTGATGAAGGTCTGGCGCACCTCCGGGTTGACAATGAGATCAACATAACGCTGGCGGTAACGGGTTTCCTTGTCGCTGAAGGCGTCAAAGACAACCTTCTCACCCTCTATTTCCTTCTCTTTTGCTACCGGGATCGGGCGAAGTGATTTGCTGAGCAGTTCCAGCTCTTCGGCATGGACTGAAATTTCACCTGTTCTGGTTTTGAAACTGTATCCTTTGACGCCCACAATATCTCCGATGTCGAGCAGTTTGAAGGTATTGTAAGTCGCTTCACCGACATCGTCCTTTTTCATGTAGATCTGGATTCTGCCTTTCGCATCCTGTATATGGAAAAAGGAGGCTTTTCCCATTTTTCTGATGGTCATGATTCTTCCGGCAACCGATACTGATTCCCTGACCTCATCCTGGAATCCGGTAATGATATCTTCAGAGTGGCGGGTAACTTCAAAATGACAAGGGTAGGGATTGACTCCGGCCTCAAAAAGGTGCTGTCGTTCCTCAAGACGGCGCTTCATCTGGTCGTTCACCGAGGGCTGAGGAGGTTCAGCAGGGTTATGTTTGTTCTGTTCGTTTTCGTTCTGCATAATGGGTCAATACAATGTTCTGTAAGTGAAAAAATGTTGTTCTGCCGGAATTCCGTTACCGGTCATGAAACCGTACGTGTTTTATACCAGATGAATGGAATGGTGCTGATTTTCTGCCAGAAAGAACGATAGGCTCTTTTTGAAAAGACATCGTAGTCGTTGTTTTCGATGGCGGTCAAGATATTGCTGTAGTTGAGGCTGCTGACACCGACAGCAAACCGGCTCTGTCGCTCAAGCATCGGGATGCCCTTTTCGGAAGAGTGGTAGTAGCTTCGTGCCCGCTCTATCTGGAACTTCATGAGATTGATGAAGTTGCTGTTTATTTTCTTCTGCATGAACTCTTCAGTGGAATAGTTAAAGCGGCGAAGATCCTCAAGCGGAAGATAGATCCGTCCCCGATCGACATCTTCACCGATATCACGCAGGATGTTGGTTAACTGCATGGCAATTCCCAGTTCAATGGCATGCTTGAGCGCTTGCTTGTCACTGTAACCAAAAATTTCGGAGGTCATAAGCCCAACGACCGATGCTACCTTGTAGCAATAGACGTAGAGCTCATCGAAGGTTTCAAATTGTTTGAATTCGATGTCCATGGCAACGCCATCCATCAGATCCAGCGGAAGTTCTATCGGGATTGTATAGCTTTTCAGGGTGTCGTGCCAGGCCATCATGATCGGGTCGTTGTCAAGCTTGCCTGCGTAGCATTCCCGGAGTTTCGATTTCCACCCTTCGAGCAAAGTCTGAATCTCTTCGCTGGTTATCAGGCCGTTATGAAGTTTGTCCTCGGCATTGTCAACCAGATCATCGACCGTGCGGAGCAGGGCATAGATGGCAAAAATAGGCTTCTGCTGTTTTTTTGGCAGAAACAAGCTTGCAAGGTAGAATGTTTTTGCGTGATGCCGTGAAATCTGCCGACAGTATGCATAAGCGTTTTCAAGAGTTACCGGTTTTCCGGTCTCCTGGACGGCAGTTTTCCCATTATAACTGTAATTCATTTGACATGCGCGCTTATATTAACCTGTCCAGGTCACCACAGCTTTTGTCCTTTTTGGCGGTATGGTGGTGAAAGCAAAAAATTGTAACTTTTTAAAGTCCGAAAACGTTTACATAGAAGTGTTGTCAAGATAAAACAATGGTTGTAATATAGCAACATGCCAAGTTGCAGATCGTTATCTTTCAAATACTTACGTAATTTATTACTGCTCTGTTGAATATTGTTACCCCAGAAAACAAAAGGGAAAAGGCGGTTCTTATCGGCCTCTGTTCCCCACCCGAAACACCAAGATCCCTTGTTGAGGAATATCTCGATGAACTTGCTTTTCTTGCCGATACCGCCGGAGCGGATGTGGAGGCTACCTTCATACAGGATAAAAAGCTGCGTGACCCTGCCTATTGTATAGGAAAAGGCAAGGTTGAAGAGCTTGTCCTCTTTGTCAAGGAAAAGGAGATCGATCTCGTGATTTTCGATGACGATCTTTCGCCTGCCCAGGCCAGAAATCTCGAACGTGCGCTTGAGTGCAAGGTTATTGACCGAACAGCACTGATCTTGCAGATTTTTGCCATTCGGGCTCAATCGGCCCAGGCCAAAATGCAGGTTGAGCTGGCCCAGCTTGAATACATGCTTCCCCGTCTTTCCGGACAATGGACCCATCTTTCGAAACAGAAGGGTGGCATTGGTAACAAGGGGCCGGGTGAAACCCAGATAGAGACTGACCGTCGTCTGGTGCGCACTCGTATTTCCCTCCTGAAAAAAAAGCTGCAGGAGGTTTCTCTGCAGCACGATACCCAGACTCAGGGCCGGTTGACAGTGCCAAGGGTTGCTCTTGTGGGTTATACCAATGCGGGCAAGTCAACCCTGATGAACGTTCTCTGTCCCGAGGCACAGGCTTTTGCCGAAAACAGGCTTTTTGCCACGCTCGATACCAAAACCCGTCGTCTGGAGCTGAACATCAACAAGCTGGTTTTGTTGTCGGATACGGTCGGTTTTATACGCAAACTTCCTCACACTCTTGTCGAGAGTTTTAAATCGACTCTTGATGAGGTTCTGCAGGCTGATTTTCTGCTGCATGTCATTGATATCAGTCATCCCGGTTTTGAAGATCAGATTCAGGTAGTGCGTCAGACCCTCAAGGAGATTGGAGTTGCCCACGACAATATCATAGAGGTATTCAACAAGATCGATGCCCTTGAAGACCCTTCGGTACTACGCGATATCAGCGCAAAATATCCTGACGCAGTTTTTGTATCTGCCAAGAGAGGTTTGAACATATCGGTTCTCAAGGAGATGATCGGTGAACATGTTGCCCGTGAGTACACGGATCGCAAAATCAGCACCCATGTTTCCAATTATAAACTTATAAGCTACCTTTATGAGCATACCGAAGTTATTGACAAGCGTCATCTCGATGAAGAGGTTGAGCTGACCTTCAGGGTGCATAAAAACCAGTTAAAGCATATCGATGCTCTTATAAAATCCTCACAACAGCTCCATCATGACGCTGCAGATTTATAACACCACAAAAAGGGAGATTCCCGAGCAGGTGCTCGAAAAGGCAGTTTGTCTGGTTGTGGAGAACGAGGGCTGTACGGTTGAGTCGATTGTCGGCGTATATTGCGGTAACAAAATGATGCAGCGTATCAACCGTGAGTTTCTGCAGCATGATTATCCCACCGACACCATCACATTCCGTTACAACAAGGGTGATGATATCGATGGGGAGTTTTATATTTCACTTGATGTTGTCAAGGAAAATGCAGCCCGGTTTGCGGCAGATTTTCAACAGGAGCTTTTACGCGTCACCATCCATTCGGCCCTTCATCTTATAGGTTATGACGACCAGGGGGATGATCAAAGTAAGCTGATGCAGGAGAAAGAGGAGTTCTATCTCGGTCGAATTGGAGCTGCCAACCCCATAAATGATATCGATCAATGAAGAACCGCAATGACGTTCAGGGATCTCCTTCAAAGAGGCCATCGTTATGGAAGCGCTTTTTTTTTATTGGGATTCCTCTCGTTATGGCGCTGCTTGCCGGTGGGATTTTTCTGGAACGTTATCTTGGAGAGCAAAAACTGCAGGAGTATCGGTCGCATTCGGGAAGCCGTTATGCCGATATTCAGCGTCAGGATCTCAGGCTCTTTGCCATTCCCCTTGCCTGGTCGGTGAGAAAAGAGCTGATGCGGAACAATTTCGACCAGATTGACGAATATTTCAGCGAACTGATCAAGAGAAAAGAGTTTGTCATTATCATGCTTGTCGATCCATTCGGCACCATCAAGGTGTCGAGTGACCGCAAACTGCTGGGGAGTTCTTTTTCACGTCTTTATCCCGGAATGAGTCTTGGTACTATCGAACCGCTTTCATTTGCTCTTCCAGAAGGCAAAAGCATTTTTATTGTTCCGGTCATGGGGTTGAACGAAAAGATTGGAACCATTGTGTTTGTGTATAATTATCGGGAGTTGCCGACTTCCTGACCCTGAGCTGTTGACCGCTCTTTATATTTATCTTCCGGAGAGCTTTCGTAACCAAAAACAAGAGATCGTTATGCGAAAACCAGTGCAAGTTCTTTTGCTTATTTTTGTTGGTTTGATATTCCTCTCTGCTTGCAGTAACAACAAAAGTGAGAAGGTTTCGTCATCAACCACTTCAGTCAAGGAAAGTTCCGCTCACTCGTCCGCCCAGCCTTTTGAAGGCATTCTTACCATGCGTACTACAATTCCTGATGCCGGTTTCACGGAAACAAAGCTCTTTATAGCCAGGGAAGGGCTCCGTACAGAAAGCACGGCACATATCAAAAACATGCCAGAAGGCGTTCAGATGGTTGTTGTTTCACCCTCAGAGAAGCCAAACCTTGTTTATGTTGTCGATACGGCCAAAAAATCCTGGATGGAGGTTGAAACCGGGAAAACAAAAAAGGAGAGCACAGGAGCCGGAAGCCCTGATGCGTTTAATGATGCCAGGATCGAAAATCTGGGCAAGGAAACCATGCACGGCTACAACTGTACTCATGTCCGTATAACTCGTGGTGAGAGTGTGATGGAACTGTGGGTTTCAAAAGAGATTCTTGATTATTTTACCTATGCCAGAGTTCAGGGTACAAATGACAAAACGATGTCGGGATTGGCCAGCAGAATGAAGAGTGAAGGGCTTGATGGTTTTCCTGTTAAAATATGGCATAAGCAGTCAAATATTATCAATGAACTGGTCAAGGTTGAAAAGCATGGGCTTGATGCCTCGCTTTTCAGGGTACCTGCGGGTTATACCAAGGCAGAGCCTCCTGCAATGAACGGCACAACATTGCCCCAGCAGCGCAAGGAGCTTGAAGCAATGGTGAAGAAGATGCATGAAGAGATGAAGAAAGAGAAGCAATGAAATTTTTTAATGCTCAATTTTTCCCTAAGGCTATGGTTTTCAAACTCTTATAGTGTATGTTCACTGCAATGGATTTTATGAGTTATTTCATTTTTATTACCAGCAAAATATTTCGTTTATGAATCTTTTTATTAACGATCTGCCGTGTGAGGCTTCAACAGGCCAGAAAATCGGCAAGGCTGCACGTCTTAATCACAGTCATGTTGGTTACGTTTGTGGAGGGCATGGCATCTGCCAGGCCTGTTATGTAACCGTTAAGGAAGGAAGTGAGTGCCTTTCTCCGCTCTCTGATATTGAAAAGGCTTTTTTATCTGAACGACAGATCATGAGTGGTGGACGTCTTGCCTGCCAGGCCACCATCGAACGTGAGGGAACCGTCAATGTGCTTTCTCGTCCTGAAGAGGTTCGCAGACTTCTTTTCAGCAATCCAGTTCGTCTTCTGGCTTATGGTGCTGAGATGGGACAGGATACCGCTTCGAGAATTCTGCCGGGTATTGGCAATCTTGCAGGCCGCATAAGCAGGGGAGAGATGAACGGAAAAGATCTGCCGGCAGATCTTCTTGAATCCGCTGGAGCAGCCTTGAAGCTTACCGTTACCACCCTGCCGAATATGATTCCCTTCAGGGAACAATTCATTTCTCTTGCCTGCAAGCTACCTTTATCCTTGCCTCTGCTCTGTGATTCGCAAGCCTCGCCCAAGTCGGAACTTCTTCTGCTGAGCGAAAGTGAAGGT
>SZXY01000070.1 GCA_005843805.1 Chlorobium sp. | reverse complement strand
GCAATGCCATCTATCCCATTTCCATCATGCCCGACTGGCTCAAGGTAATCGCGCACCTCAACCCGCTCACCTACCAGGTAGATATTTTGAGGGCACTCATGGTCAACGGCGGCACCAGCACCTTCGGACTGGGCGAGGACTTTTTGATTCTCACGCTTGTTCTGTTTGCTCTGGTGGTCGTTACCGCAAAGTTTTATCCGACAATTGTCAGGTAGCGGGGCGCATATTTGAATTAAAAAACCGGAAAAGCCATGTGGTGGATCTATGCCTTGCTCTCGGCCCTCTTTGCCGCATTTACAGCCCTGCTGGCCAAAATCGGTATCAAGGGGATCAACTCCGACCTGGCCACGGCCATACGAACGCTCTTTATCCTCGTTATTGCATGGGGGATTGTCTTTGCCCGAAAAGAGGTCGAAGGAATCACCCTGCTCTCAAAAAACAACTGGCTCTTTCTTGGCCTGTCGGGAGTTGCCACCGGCCTCTCGTGGATTTTTTACTTCAAGGCATTGCAGTTGGGCAAGGTCTCACAGGTAGCCCCTGTTGACAAACTGAGTGTCGCCATCGCCATTATTCTCTCGGCACTGCTCCTCCATGAGGTCATTACCGTCAAGATTCTTGCGGGAGCCCTCCTTATCATTGGTGGTTCCATACTGATTATTTTATAGACTACGCGGAACACAGACGGCAGAATTATTGGGAGGAATACTTCCATCCTCTTTGAACCGCAAATGAGCGAAGTATCTTGGCTTTACTTTCCTGTTCACTTTTTGAGTAATGAGAGAAGTCTATGATTGCATGTTCAGGAAATGGAGTTGGGTCAGCTTGAGCAGGTAAACACAATTCATTGCATTCACATACACTGACGGCTAAAACACCTGCAGATCGAAAGCGTAACTGCTCGGTATAATGTCGGAAAGCATTTTCAGCAGTTATTTTGTCTCCATCGTATACTGACAGCTTGTTTTCATCTTTTGGAGTTGGCTGAAATACTTGAGATGTCACTCGATTTTGCTTGATCCAATTCGGATGAATCTGACGAAGTAACAATGTATGATCGTTCATGCAACCTCCTCCGAAAGTTTTTGGATTGTCTGATTGATCCATGACCACTCTTCAACGCTCTCTAACTGTAACGTTCTAACGTTTTGTTCATTGGTGATCATATTTAAGGAATGCCATTCACCAGCAAGGGTATCAAGATTTATTTCGAGAGTTATTTCAGAAGAGCCCAAAGTCCACTCTGCCTGAACGCCACCCTCGGTAGTTGGGTAAATGTACGGCAAGGGTAACTCTTCGGAGTAGTATAAATCAAAGCGTTCTGCTAACCGGTCAAGACCATCCTTGCCTGGAGCCAATCCCTTTCCATCCATCCAACCAACCTGAAGGGAGCGAAATTCATCTAACTGTGCGGCGACATCATTCGTGTCCAAAATGTTGATGTGCTCTATCGACTCAATACATTGAAGTCTGCTGTTTCTGTCATAACGCCCAATACCCTGAAGCAAGACTTTTGCCTTGTCACAGTAACGATTGAACGCATCCATAATGGTTTGGCGGTGTTGAGGTGTTATTGGTCCAGTTACCTTTGGTCCGCTGATGATCTGAAGTTCAAAAGACATTTTATCCTGATCAACCTCAGGAATTGTTCCTCTCAAGGTAATTTCTTCCGTCAACTCCTGTACTTGTGAAGAAGACAAAAGCAGTTTTCGCCGAGTAACTTTATTAATTCTTCCTGGATTATTGGTATCAGATGGGTTTAACTCAATAGCCTCTCCTTCGCGAAGGCTGCGACCAATACGGTCAAAATAACTCAACAGATTATCGGAAAGACAGGTTTTAATTACGGCACTATTTACATCTTGCTCAGCCGCATTAACAGCGCTCACAATGGACTCTTTCGCCTTTATCAAATAGTTTTGACTTTCAGCAGGGAAAAGGCTCAATGTCATTCCTGCAAACGTTGCGATAGATAAAGATATTTTTGCAATAGCACTGCCTTCATCAATAGCAGTCAGTTGTAACGATATTCCTTTTGTAAACCCTTTTGGTATTCTTTTTCTTTCCGGGTGCTCATTCCTGAATCTCCATTTAGCTGTTTCAATAATCAGTTCTTCCAGAACAGCCAAATCTTTCAGTATCTCTAAAGGAATAGCATGGCCCGCAAACCTCTCACCAACAAGTCGGGGTTGAATGAAATCTATAGGGCCGTCCATCAGTTCATCTCCTTTTTAATCCAGACAATATAACCACAAACGCAAGTACGTGTCAAAAAAATCTTGCCGCACATTAAAAGTGCGTTGAATTGCGTAATATTTTTCGGATCATTCAAGGGGTAAGATGAGTTTGCTTTTCAATAATAACGGACTACTTTTGTAGCCCAATCCATGCAGCAGCTTTTTCATGGGGTATAGCCTTGCCGGTTAATTGATAACGTTCCCAACGTTCCATATCCTCACGTTTTTCCCGCTCGTAATTTTCTTCGCGATCCAGGAAGGATTCGATTGCGTTGCATAGAAGCCAGTGCGGCGATCTGTTGCGGATACGAGCCAGAGCTGAAAGTCGTTACAGGGTGGTGTCGTCCAACTTGATGCCTTTTGACGGTGACATGACCAAATCTCCTTTTTACAAGGTAACATCCACGGCAACCTTGTTTGTTGGGCTGTCTCTTCATTTTCCAGCGAGGCGATGCCAGATGGTTTTCTTTTCGGTAAGCTTGGCCTTGAGGTTGGAGAACATGCAAACAAATTTTTATACCTTACTGTCAATAACAAAATCTCAAGAGGTGATTTTTTTATTCGTTTTTGAATTT
>SZXY01000172.1 GCA_005843805.1 Chlorobium sp. | reverse complement strand
CGTCCTGACATATTCGGGATCAAGAGGCAGGGATGACTCATCCGGGATGCTCATGAGTTCAGGGTTGTTGTTGCTCAAGAGCTGATCCGGAGCGTAGGCAAGCACCCTGCAGAAAATATCGTCGTTTGTATCGACAGGCAGCTTGTCGAATTCAAGCCAGAGGAATCGCTTGCGCGGTTCTGTCGCAGAGTAAGGAACGTTTCGGACGTAGGGCGACAAGGCTATGCCTGCTCCGACGAGTTTTGGTACCTGCGTTGGATTGATCGTTGTGGGAAGCAACAGCGCCTCTGTCTGGAAATCTGGATCGGTGAGCGGTTTGTCGCCAAGCGAATCAGAGCGAAGCTGCGGCTGGAAAGAGTACTGCACTTCCGCCACATCCGGCAGTGAGGTGCCAGCGGGATGCATGTCAATAAGATCGATGAAAATGAGTCGGGTATAGTCGCGGTTTACCGTTCCATGCTCGTCCCCCTGAATGGCCTGGAAGGAAGCAATCCGGCGCATATCAAGATCACCGATGGTCTCGTAAGTTTTTTCCCCTATTGCATCCCCATCACGTCCCCAGCGGCGGCGGCGCTGCACGATGACACTGTTTGTCTCAAGTCCGTCCCACGTCCAGTCACGCTCTATACGGAGATTGGTACAGACAAACCAGTGGCCGTCAAGCTCTTTCTTGTTGGCAAAGGTGAGGCTGCTGTTGTCAGGCGCCATGGTATGACGGGCCATGTTGCTGCACCAGAACTGAACCCGCTCACCGTTCCTCGACAGCAGTGTGTTCTCCTTGCACTCCAGATCGAGCTGACTGGCAAGCCGCTGCACAATATCCGGCATTCCCTCCTTTGCTCCCTGCAGTGTCTTGAACTTGATGGGATTGAGTTTGACGCTTACCGGATCAGGCTGCAGATAGATGCCCTGCAGAACCGGCGGGTCTATCGTACCAGTAAAAAGATCGACCTCGTTTTTTGAGGGCATGAAGATCTTCAGAACGGTGGTTTTTCCATAGCGAACATCCAGATCGGAGTTGTCGTTGAGGTTGCCCCAGTAAGAGTCGTCGCCTTCGCACACAGCGCGGAGAGTGAGGCGAATATTGCGCGCCGTCGGCAGGATAATGGTACCTGTCGATGCTTTGATGGTCAGGTTATGGATCGGATCAATGAAGGGCTTTGCCTTTTGCTGAAGATTCAGTTTCATTTCATCGACATACTCCACGGGAATCTCCACGGCATCGTTGAACGCTGCAGGGAAGGTACGGTACGTTTTGTAAAGCGTTATGTAGTGCTCCTGTCCATCGTCGCTGGCAAGGTTATCGAGTTGCAGCGTCTCCACCTCAACCTTGAGTTCCACCTTCACAACATCAGGATCGGCAATACCAAACGCTTCCGCTTTTTTATTGAGGATAATATCCTGCGAAGCGTTCAGTAACTCTGTTACCGGGTCTGCATATTTGCCAGTATAGACCACAGCGGGAAATCCAAGCAAGGGGCGTGCAATCCTGAGCGTATCAGCCCCGAAATTCACCTCGTCAGTATTGAATCGGACATCATGGCTGTTGAGGATGCGCAGGGTGTTTGGTGCCACATAACGCTTGAAGGGAATTGTGGCAATATGGCTTTGCAGGATATTGAGCGGCTCGGAGCCAGGTTCAGGGCCTCCACCGCTGATGTCGCTCATGCGCACACGAAAATCGTAGATTGTGCCATAGACGAGTTTCGTCACCGTATCCACTGCATGGTAGGTATCGCTGACGGTGACTGGCTTGTGCTTGTCATGCTCGTTGGCGTATAAACGGGCTGCAACATGGTCGGGCAGCACCATCGAGGCGTTGTTCCAGTTTCCAAAATAGAGGGGAAGCCAGTAATTGGTTCCTCCTGCACTGTCAAGCTTTGTGGGATAGACCTGAAAAGGAAGTTCTCCCTTGTATGACCCGATTTCGATATCTTCGAGCTTCATACTGCCGTTGCTTTCCACCGCCGTCAAACTCTCCCACGAAGCCGGAGCGCCGCCTGAGGTTTCGTTTATCCGGACATCGACATGAAATCCGTTGACACCAAGTGGCGCATCGAGCCGGTCTCCTCCGGCCGTTTCGTCAATAGCAAGCTGGCGAAGATACCATATCAGAATCTGCTCGTCTTCCCATCCGAGGCGAATACCCATCTCTTTCTGGGGATGAAAACCATCCTGCTCTTCCTTCAGCAGATTGTGACTCACCGGCTGGTTTGCATGAACAATAGAGGCAAACCCGTCATTGAAACGCGCTACTTCGATAAAAAGCTCGTCAAAACTGCCAGTGGGAATTGCACCATCTTTTATAACGGGAAAGAGTACCGGGGCAAAGAGAGGACGTGCTTCACCCTTTTTCAGGATCGGCATGCGAGCGGCATAACGAGCAATAAATGGGCCATCGACATCGGCCAAAGAAGCCGCCTGCTCAAAGGCATAAGGTGTACCATCATTGATGTCGATATAGAGCCATCCACCCTTGGCAAAATCATCGTCGGCAAGCTGAACGGTGGTCTTGTAGAGCAGGCCTCCGCATTGGGCAAGTAAAGGCTGGCGAAGCAAATGCGCATAGACCTTACCCCAGCTCACTTTTTTGTCGTGAACTAACTTGGGAAGATGTTTATGACCACGGATGGCGCAGAGGTAGCTGTCGTCAATGACCGCGTTTGGTGTGCGCGGTGCCGTGAAGTTGAATGCTTGGCGGTAGGTGAGTGGCAAATATTTTTTCACTGCCTGAGAGGCATCCACTGCGGCAGGAGCAGACTGAGCGCCCGCTTTTCCTGTACTCCTCTCTTCATCGATATCAAAATACTTCGGTTTGCCGTGTATTTTGGTTTCCTTCAATCTCTTGTAGAGGTGAAGGATGGAGGTCGGATAATCCAGTGGCGCACAATCCTCTTTCTTTTCGGCTAACAGAACTCTTCCAGGAAACTCGTCGGGATTGTTCACCACCTTCACCACGAACGAGGGCTGGACTTTCGAAAAAGCGGGCGCCAAAGCGGGATTATAGATGGTTTCAACCTTTTCCAGTGGACTTATATTCCTTGGAATGAACACAATGTTCAGCGAAAGCAGACCGGCACTATCCACACCTTGCGGAAAGGCCATGAGTGTAAAGCGGGTGTTTTTATAGGAAGGCATACGATTGAATCCAATGGTTATAATTAATTCAAGTATTTCGGCAAAAAGCAATCAGGCAATCTGCCGTGTTTCTTCCCAGCTTTCGCTGAAACTGATGTTGATAACCCAAAAAATACTGATGTCGAGGCCAAAGGTCACCTGTGCAATGCAATTGGTGGGTGCTCCTGGTCCACCTTTATCGATGGTGCCTTTTGCCTCGATGGTAATGGTAACGCCGACCAGACCACCAAGAATTTCAGCATGACCCCGGAAGAGGATAAATGCCGAAACCGCAACTCTCTGGGTGCTGTCAACATAGATTTCAACACCAACCATAAAGAGAATGCTGACGTTGCCGATAACGGGAAGACCGACGCCGATCTGAGCACCAAAACCGAACTTCATGTCGAGCGAGATCACCGGACTGGTGTCGGCTCGAAGCGTAAGATCGGCGCTGCCAACCGCATAGACCGTTGCGGCGGCAAGAGAGACACACATGACCTGCAACCCACCATGAAACTTGAAGTATGCACCCGCCGTCGGCAGCAGTTGTTTCGGGTCACTCGTCACCTTCAGCGCCGCATTGAAAAAGACGCCAAGTCCAAGGCTTGCCTCCAGCTTCAATGGTACC
>SZXY01000102.1 GCA_005843805.1 Chlorobium sp. | reverse complement strand
CAGGATCGATTTTTGAAAGGTAGACCTTGCGGAACGCCTCCAGAGCGCTGCAACTTTTGAGCACTGCCATCCATTGAATGATATCCTCAGAACCTTCCACCACTTCGGCCTGGCTCCGTGCTTCGGAAAGGAGCATGTGGTACTTTACATCGATCAGACGGGCAATGTTGTCAGTTCGTTCGAGATATTTGGCAATCTGTATAAAGTCCCATCCCTCGTTGTGTGAGAAGGTGTTGTCCGTAATGCCCTGAAAGAGATGAGAGGCGTTCTTGATCTCCTTGTAAAAACCGGAGGGGTCGTTATGAACGAACTGTGGAGTAACGCTCTGCAGATAGTGGTAGAGGTTGTTGACTTGTTCCCACATTTCACTCGAAATGCTTTCGATGATGCTTCGCGCATTTTCCCTTGCCAAACCGATACAGGAGGTGATGGAGTTCGGATTGTTTTTGTTGAACACCAGGTAATCGGTAACGGTTTGAGAGGTGTACTCCTTGTAGATCTCGTTGAACCGCTCCTTGTCACTGGTGACAAGAATCAGCGCTATCCAGTAGTTCGGGTTCTCTACAGGAGTAATTTTGTTGAGATCGAGCAGCAGGTTGAAATTGACGTCGAGAAACCTTGCGGTGTTTTCTGCACGCTCGAAGTAACGACTCATCCAGAAAAGGGATTCGGCAACACGGCTTAACATGGCAATAAGGTATTTGTATTATTCATCGACAACCCAGGTATCTTTGCTTCCTCCGCCCTGTGAAGAGTTCACCACAAGCGAGCCTCGCTTGAGGGCCACTCTTGTAAGGCCGCCCGGGACAATAGTAACAGATTTACCGTACAATACATAGGGCCGGAGATCGATATGGCACCCAAAAAGTTCGGTATCATTGAAAAAGCTGGGGTGGCGCGACAATGAAATTGTTGGCTGGGCAATGTAGTTTCGAGGATTAGCCACGATCATCTCGGCAAATTTTTCCTGCTCTTCAATCGTTGATTCCGGTCCGACAAGCATGCCGTACCCTCCCGATTCATTGGCCGCTTTTACCACCAGGGAACCGAGGTTTTCAAGAATGTATTTCAGGTCGGAAGGTTTGCTTGCCAGCCATGTTGGCACATTCTGCAGAATAGGATCTTCACCAAGATAGTATTTGATGATCTCCGGCACGAAGCTGTAGATAACCTTGTCGTCGGCGACACCAGTACCAATGGCATTTGCCAGCGCAACATTGCCCTTGCGGTATGCGTTGATAAGGCCTGCAACACCGAGTTTGGAGTCTGGGCGGAAAACCAGTGGATCGAGAAAAGCGTCGTCAACACGGCGGTAGATTACATCAACCCGTTCGAGTCCACGTGTGGTTCTGGTATAGACCTTGTTGTTATTGACCACCAGGTCTTTTCCCTCTGTCAGTTCCACACCCATCTGCCGTGCCAGGAAGCTGTGCTCAAAGTAGGCGGAGTTGTAGATGCCAGGGGTAAGCACGACGACGTTGGGCTCGCGCTTGGAAACCGGACTGATCTCCTGCAAGGTGCGGAGCAGTTCCTGCGGGTAATTCTCTATGGGTCTTACCTTGTATTTTTCAAACACCACCGGGAAGGCACGCTTCATGGCCTGCCGGTTTTGCAGCATATAGGACACACCACTCGGCGTGCGCAGATTGTCTTCCAGTACCAGGTAGTTGCCTTGTTTGTCGCGGATGATGTCGCTGCCAGTGACATGAATATAGATGCCGAGTGGAGGGTCAACCCCGACAAATTCACGGGCAAAATGCTGGCTTCCCAGAATCAGTTCAGTAGGAATGATCTTGTCCTTGAGGATTTTCTGGGTATGATAGATATCGAAGAGAAACTCATTGAGCGCAGTGATGCGCTGTATCAGTCCCTTTTCAATTGTCTGCCATTCGTTGGCCGGAACAACTCTCGGAATGAGATCGAACGGGAAAATCCTCTCGATACCCTCTTCCACGCCGTAAACCGTAAAGGTGATGCCCTGGTTACGGAAAAAAATGTTGATAATCTCACGGCGGGCTTTGATATCATCCACTGAAAATTGTCTGAATCGGTCAAGCAGTTTGTCATAGTGAGGTCTGGGCTCTCCTCTGTGGGAGATCACCTCATCAAAAAACCTGGCGGTTTCAGCGTTGTATCGCTCAAAGAAGCGAGTCATACGGGTAAATCTTCTTGTTGTTTATGCAGAACCATAATCTTGTAACGCTCATTAAGCTCTATATACTTAAATTATTTCGGATTTTAATAATAAACGCCTAAATAAGTTACATTTTTGCAGAAAAAACTTTTTCGCACACCCTGCTATCCAATTTTTTGCCTCTCTGATGAACTGAAAGCGCTTTTTTGGACTTGTCGTGTCGGGGAATTGTTTTTATTATGATTTCAGCTTGAACGTCAGCTCCCTGAGGATAGGCCATAACGCATTAATTTATTGAAAGACATGAACATACTGGTTACCGGTGCTGCCGGATTCATAGGATTCAATGTTTGCAGGCAGTTGCTTGAACGGGGTGAACGAGTAACCGGGATCGATAACCTGAATGACTATTATGATGTTTCGCTCAAGGAAGCCCGGCTTGCGCAGTTGATGCCGTATGCAGGGTTCACTTTTGTCAAAGCCGATATTTCTGATCGTGGCACGGTCGAAGAGCTGTTCCGAAAAGGGGAGTTTGAACGGGTGGTCAATCTTGCTGCCCAGGCCGGGGTGCGTTACTCCCTTCTCAATCCCCACGCCTATATTGAGAGCAACATTTTGGGATTTCTAAATATTCTCGAAGGGTGTCGCCATAACGGCGTGAAACATCTGGTCTACGCCTCTTCAAGCTCGGTTT
>SZXY01000201.1 GCA_005843805.1 Chlorobium sp. | reverse complement strand
TATCTCTGATTGACATGACCACCATTCCATCAAGTGGATTTACTTTGCTGTCTTTTGAGTCCCTGAAGTCACTGTTGTCCCTGACTGAACCAGAAAAAAATTGGCGTTCTTGAAAACTCTTATCTTACCGAACAACGTCCCTTGTCTGAAAAGGAATTCTTTTTCCGGGAATTGGGTATTGTTCGCCAATAGTATCAGATTCTTGTTTGTTATATTTGTTGAACGAGGTTTGAAAAAAATATCGGAATCACTATCGGAATCACTATCCGGTGAATGGTGACGGAACCGGAAGAGTTGATAGTGTGTCACTCCGAAAATCAATGTTCAATGGTTACTTTATCTTCAGTATATGAGCGGTTGTCAACCGACGCTTTAAACGGCGACGAGCTGGACTCCTATTATGTCGATGCGTTTGAGGGACGGGGCGATAACCCGATTATTTCCCTTAAAAGACGCTTGAACAACAAGCCTGCAGGAAAGCTTCAAATTCTTTTTTCCGGTTATCGGGGTTGCGGCAAAAGCACTGAGCTGAACAAGCTTCAGCGGGAGATCAGTGATGATTTCATTGTGCTTAATTTTTCAGTACGCGAGGAGCTCGATCCTGTAAACATCAACTATGTCGAGCTGTTTGTGATTACGATGGAAAAGCTGTTTGGTGTTGTCGGAGAGTATAACATCAGGATTAATCCGCAGTTGTTCAAAAGTATCAGCGAATGGAGTCACACTGCTGAAATCGAAAAAATCAGGGTATTAACTGGCGAAGCTTCGCTTGAAGCTGGTCTGGAGGCAGAGGTGAGTGTGCCACTTTTCGCCCGTTTTTTTGGCAAAATGCGGGCTGCGGCCAATGCGAGTTCTACAACAAAAAAAACAATTATCGAGAGTATCGAGCCCCGGTTGTCGGATTTTATCAGTCATTGCAACGATCTTGTCCGTGAGGTCAAGAGCAAATTGCAGGGAATTGGCAAGAAAGGGCTGATTATCATTATCGAAGATCTCGACAAGTTGAGTATCGAGAAATCCGAAGAGCTTTTTTTCAATCACAGCCATATTCTCAGCAGCCTTCAAACGCATGTCATCTTTACCTTTCCAGTTTCCTTGTGTTACCATTCCAACGCGGCGGTCATCACCGGAAATTTTGATGAGGATTTTGAGTTGCCGATGCTCAAGGTGCATGACAAACAGGGCAATCCTTATTCCGCAGGAAGGGATGCCATCTACCATATCATAACGTGCCGGATAGGAACGGAGTGTTTTGAGCCACCTGACCTCGTTTACCAGTTTATCGATATGAGTGGTGGCTGCCTCCGTGACCTCTTTCGCATGATTCGCGATGCTGCCGACAATGCGCTTAACCATAACCGTACCCGGATTACCCTGGCAGATTATACCAAAAGCTTTTTCAGGATTCGCCGTCATTATGAAAACACGATTGCTGAAAAACGAGTGAATAATGAAGTGCTTACTTCTGTTGAAGAGTATTATGAAATCCTGAAAGCTGTCGCGTTGAGCGAAACGAAAAAGGTGGACAATACCGGCGCTATACTTGATTTGCGCCATAATCTCTGTATTCTTGGCTATAATGATGAGGGGTGGTGCGATGTTCATCCGGTTGTCCGGAGTATTCTGCAAGAACGCAAACTGATTTCATGAGCAGTACAAATGCAGAGCCAAATGAGCATGGCGAAAACTTCTGGATCGCCGAGCGGTTTTTTCTGAAAACATCTCGAGGCTTTTTGTTTGCTGTTGCAAACGACGAACTTCTACAGAAAGATTTCAATGCAACACTCTGCTTTCAATTGCAGGGCCAGGGGAAATCTGTTCGTATTCATGATTGGCAGAAGGATGGTGAAGGACTTTATCCGCTTGAACAGTTGCGTCTGCTGAAAAAAAGATATCCCGATACGGCCGGGCTTATCCTTACTGGTCTCGATGCTGCGCTTGAACAAAACCAGAATCTTCTTCTGCAGCTCAATTTCAGTCGCGAAGCGTTTTCCGCATTGGGTATTCCAATGCTGTTCTGGCTCGGAAGCAACTCATTGCGTCGTATCAGCTTTGAGGCTATTGATCTTTATAATCAGCGGGCAAGCGCCAATCTCTATTTTGAAGAGGAATCTGAGCCAAAAGAGAGCGATCAAGCGGTTTTGCATGAAACTGGACAGAACAGTGAAAATCTGCGATCACTTGAAGCCCGCCTGACACTGTTGGAGCAGCAGCTTGACGAAGCTGAAAAAAATCAGCGAGACCCGGTTGATATTGCAAACGAAATTGTGCTTGACCTGCTCCAGCTTCATGCAGCAATACCCGGAAAAACGCAATCCATACCATCACTTATTGA
>SZXY01000066.1 GCA_005843805.1 Chlorobium sp. | reverse complement strand
CCGTAAGAGCCAAAAGGTCACCGGCCGTAGAGATATTGCCAGCATAGATACCCTTGTCAAAACCTGCGGGGTTGGTAAATCGGGAATTTTTCATCCCGATCATTTTTGCCCTGTAGTTCATGGAAGCCACAAACCCTTCGACACTGCCACCCAGATGAATGGCAATTGCAAATGCTGCATCGTTGCTTGAATTGACCATAGCCGCCTTGACCAGATCAAGGAGCTTGATTTTGTCTCCCTCCCTGAACCCTGCTTTTGAAGGCTCCACCATAGTCGATTCTTTAGTAATCAGCACATCCTGATCAAGCTTGCCGCTTTCTATCGCCATGATACAGGTCAATATCTTGGTCAGACTTGCCGGAGAGACCTGCCTGTCGATATCTTTGGACATCAGGACTTTGGAACTGCCAGTCTCCTTGACAATGTAAGATTCTATTGGAACCTGACGTTCCTCGGCATAATCTCTCGGCAACGCATAGATGGAGAGCGGAAACATCATGATGAGAAGAATCATGAACGCACTCAACTGATGCAGGCCACCAAAAAAGAGTTCCCGGTATTTACGGAAGGCCTGTTTCCGTAGGTCGGAAATCGCGGATATCAGGATCTGGTCTGGCATAGGATATGATACGACTGTGCTTGTATTTGGAATAGGGGGAAAATAACCGCAAAAAACCCATGTATAACCCGAAGGCATGAAAAGAACACTATCAACACCTTCTTTTTAAATGCAATAACTCATGCACAAAATCTCTCTGCATTCAATCAAGGGCATACTCCTGACCTGAATGAAGTGCAAATTGCGGGACATTGCAATGCCGGAGAGCTGCATACTGGGAAGCAGCTCAGCTTCCAGTGTTTTTGCATGCATTTTATTGTACATAATTTCGTCATAAAGAACAAAAATCATCTCCTTCTGAAGCCATAAAATCTTCAAAAAAAATGCATTGAAACTGTTTATCCGTTAAGGGTTCCTGCTTCGGATATTTTCGGTTTTGGGGCCTGAAGATCTGAAGAATCCATTTTCTTGATCTGCATAACCAACTGCATGGAGTTGGTCACCAGATCCATGACTGAACGTTTAACGTAACGGTTTCTGAAAAAACGGGTATAGTTGTTTTCCATATCCTCGGCGATCCATCCTCTGCTCCATCCGACAAAATTGAATGGAGGAAAAGTGAAACCAAGATCGGTGAAAAACGAGTTAAGCTGTCCGGCAACTCCCTGCACATTGTCCTGCCCTCCGGTGATGATAAAGGATGCCACCTTGTTCTTGATCAATACCTTGTCATGTATCGTGATCTGGTTCTGGATTGTGTTGAGCCGTTCAGCCATTTTGTAATAGAGCGACGATGCATTGCCCCATCTTATCGGAGTTGCCAGGATAACTGCATCCGCCCACAATACAAGGGAACGATAAATCTCATTCATTCCATCCTCTGCATCCATTTCGGAAATGGAACAAGGCCATGTACAGGCTTGCTCATGACGGCTGTAGTACCCTTCGCAGTGGCGAAAGTTCAAATCCCGGAGCCTGATCATTTTCGTGGCCGCGCCGAATTTCGAAGAGGCAAAATCAAGAGCATTCTGCAATGCGCTCTCTGAAGTTGAAGGCCGGGGAAGATCGCGATTCATATTGGTCGCAGAAATTCCCAGAACATTGAGAGAGGTCGGAGTGAGCTGATAGTCAAGATTTCTCAAATCGGCAATCGGATCGGATTCATGTTCAGCCTTGAATGCCTGCTTCACCGGTTCTTCAGAGATGCAGATCATGCCGTTATCAACAATGACATCGTAAATAGCCTGACGATCCTTATAACCAAAAGGAGCCTGACCGCTCTTCAGATTGTACTGCCAACCATGCCAGGGACAGACAACATAACGCTCTCCATCGTCCAGTATCTGTATGACTCCCTGCCCGAGATCTCCACCCTTGTGAATACAGGCATGGTCAAGGGCCGTTATGACGCCTCCATAATGAAACAACGCAACGGTTTTACTACCAAACCTGACCGATTTATGGCTGTTGTCGGGCAATTCAGAGAATGGAACAAGAGGAATAAAGGGCATGATTGAAAAGTTCGTTAACGTTCCGATATTGCCAGTTTAACGGCAAGAGCAACAAATATTGCGGCAGCAATCCGGTTGACAACTTTCCCGGCAAAAAGAGAGTTGCGAAACCTCTCACCCACCCCTCCTGCAAGAATGCTTATGGCCCCGAAAACCAAAATGGTGGCAATGATGAAAACAGCTCCAAGCTGAATAAACTGCAACATCATCGAACCTTTTGACGGATCGGCAAACTGCGGAAGAAAAGCGAGGAAAAATAACGAAACTTTCGGATTGGTCAGATTCATGACTATCCCCCGTCTGTAGAGAGTTCCCCCTGACAACACCTGGGCTTCAGCCATACTCCCTGTTGATGCAGCGGCCCTGAATGCCTTCCAGGCAAGATAGAGCAGATAGGCCGCACCGATGAATTTCAGGATGGTGAACGCAACCGCCGAAGCCTGAACGATCGTGGCAAGACCAAAAGCAACCGCAATCGTATGCCCGACCAAACCTGTAGAAAGACCAAGGGTTACATAGAAACCTGCCATCCGGCCATTCCGGGCTGACTGTGCCAGAACGAAAAGGTTGTCTGGACCGGGAGAGAGGGCGAGAAGAAGTGATGTTGAAAAAAATAAGAGCAGCACAGTATGGTCAATCATGCAAGCGTTTCGTTTGTATTATAAATGCACTGCAAGAGAGAAGCCTTCCCCTCCGCCATCTCCATTCCCCCGGATCACAACCCGGCCTCTGATGGATTCAGTAAAGATACTACGGATGTGGCAGCTTTAAAATCACAAAAAAAAGAGGCCTGCCTGGCAAGCTGAAAGAATCATCTCTCACAGCATTGAACAGCACGCCTCTTCCACACAACAACAAACAACAACAAAATCAGAAACTGCTAAAAGCCCAACTGCGCATAAAAAGTGAATGAGTTGCCTGCAACAGAGTTGGCCTCGGCGACAGCATCTTTGGTGACGGCAACATACTCAAGACCGATTTTGGCATTCGCTCTGAGCAAAGCTGCCACACCGGGAATAAACTTGTTGATTTTACCGTTAAGATTATCTTTTACATGCTCGTAACGAACAACTCCAAAGAGCCAGGGATAGATCCAGTAATCCCCTTCAACACCAAATGCAGTTCTTTTACCCCAGTCTTTTCCGGCAGTATCGATAACCTCATTAAACCGGGCATACTGGGCTACAGTACGGAATTTGCCATAATTGGCTACGATATCAGCAGCGTATGCCGTTTTGCTGCGACCAATGGAAGTCACTCCCTCATCGATATCAGTTGGAGGTGTTTCACCACCCTTGGAAGAGTTGAAGTAATTGACACCGAAGGTCACGGAGTTGTCCTGTCCGATCGCGTTCTGGCCAAGGGTTCCACCAACACCACTCAACAATCCATTGCCACCGACCTTCAAGGTTCCCCTTGCATATTTGGTATCGGTAAAATTACCACCACGGTACTCGGCTGTAACATGGTCAGTCAATGTTGAATTCCTTCCTACACCAGCAATAAGTGAATATCCGCCACTCTCTCCGGTATCGCCAGCTATTCTCAGTTCAACACCCCTGCTTGGATTTGGCAGCGACGTGCTATAACTGTCTTTATCTCCGTTTGGCCTGGCTGAAATCAAGGTAAAAAGTTCAGGAAATCCGACGTCTCCCAATGCAAGGTTTACACCAGGCTTAAACGCCCAGAGCATAACAAGCCTTCCGAGGGTAGCACTTTCATCATTAAGGGCAAAGTCGCCGAAATAACTGATGTGATGAGTTACCGTACCGGCAAAAAACACACCAAGCTCCTCAGAAAAATTGACATCTTTATACTTTCCGGCAACCTTGTCCTTTGGTACCGTAATAGTGGAAGATGCCAGAAAACCAAGCGACGGCATGTTGGGAATATCCGATGGCCAGATCGCATCAGGGAAGATTTTTTTATAGGATTCCTGGCCAAGAGCTATCGGTTCTTCCTTGACCATCTCATCATCGGTATTACCGGGAAAGCGGTATCCGTTGTTGCGGAATGCCTCTCCAAAGCCGTTTCTTACCGGAAATGCAAGATGGCAGGTTGAACATGCCGTATGATATTTTCGGGCAAAGGCTGGTACTGCCTGACTTTCTTGGCCCCAAAGAGCAACAATAGAAAGAATACTGCACATGAAAACAATAACTTTACAGCCTTTTTTCTTCTGAATGGCCGACCCCGGCCCGAGTTTATTTGCCATAACTACTCCTTTTATTTGATTTTTCACCGCCAAGAGCATCATTGTAAAAAAGGGATATACGTCACAAAAAGCCAAACACATTGCCTGTTAACGTACACATTCAGAAGAACCTTGCGCAGGGCAGTGTTTGCAAATTTACACAGGTGTTTAGCCTCTGTCATCCACAAAAAAGCCATAGCGGCAAGCCTCTATAAGCGAAAACCGGAAAAAAAATTGTACCCGATCAGAAAAAACAACAAGGGAAACAATGCCTTGAATAAATAGCGGATCAGACTACAGTATATATTGAAGCAGAAAAATCCTCAGATAAAACACTATTGAACCACAAGGCCAAAATTTGGCTATTGCTCAGTGAGCACAGATGACAGTGATAAATGACAGGAAGAAAGTAAAAAAAGCGGAAACTGTTTATTTTAACATGCAAGCAGTAAAAAAGAAGCATACAGGACGAGCTGTAAGACTTATTACCTCTACTTTCTTAAAATTAACTTAACAATTGTAATAAAAAATAACAAACTTTTTTTTTCAGGAAAAAATTATCCACGGAGTTTCTGCTCAAGAGAAAGAGACCCGGAACAAAACTTTTTGACGAAAATGCACTGCCTTCCATAAAAACATCCTTTTCGTTTGCCATGACACTTATCGGCTTGCCATTATTGAAGATGGCTCCTGTATTTTCCGTTTCTTTTCCGTTCTGCTCTTGCTGGCAGAACGCAAACGATACCCATGCCGATTAAGGATATCAGAAATGGTGCGAACAGTTGGAAGTGTTTCCTCAGTCCATCCTTCATCAAGCAGCGCTTTATAGACGGATTGCGCCGTCATATCGGTATAACGGAAGGATGAGCGCAAACGAGGTTCCGTTTGACTGCAAGGCTCCATTATCCTTCGGATATCTTCAATCAACCGGGGATTCTTTTCTTCCGACTTTGGCCTGTGCCGTTCAGAGAGATCATTGACACATACAATTCCTCCCTGAAATTCCTTGATTCCCACAGCAACTCCCGAACGAC
>SZXY01000158.1 GCA_005843805.1 Chlorobium sp. | reverse complement strand
ACCAACTGAGCTACAATCACCGTCTACAACTTTACGGACTTTAACCTTGTGCGCCCGACTGGACTCGAACCAGTAACCCTCAGCTTAGAAGGCTGATGCTCTATCCATTGAGCTACGGGCACAGCATTCAATCGAGAGAAACCTTTACCATGTCGGGGTGCCGAGACTCGAACTCGGGGCCTCCTGCTCCCAAAGCAGGCACGCTACCAACTGCGCCACACCCCGTCTTACTTCCTTGAAGAAGGCTCCCAATATACCACAAGAACAATAATTACCAAAATAAATATTTCCTAAAAACCAGTTAGCGAAACCGGAGGCTCTTGACAATCGCCAGTTCCAAAGGGCTAACGGTTGTTGAAGAAAAAATCCTCAATGATGCGCCTGAGCTCATCATGGCAAACCATTTCGATCGCTTCGGCTGGTGTAACGAGCTTTCTCTGCCGGTCATGCATTTCATCCCACTCGTCAAGCATAGTTTCGATAAACAAGGGATAAACCTGAACCGAAAAATGTTTGCCAAACTTGCAATACCGGTACTGACCAGCTTCTTCGGGATGCACAACCCCTATCAGGCCAGCCTCCTCATAAGCCTCCTTGGCGGCGGAATCTGCCGGAGACAACCCTTTTTCGACATATCCCTTGGGAATGATCCATCGTTCCGATTTTCTGGCAGTAATAAGCACCACCCTGTTGTCAAGAACGGGAATAACCCCGGACTGCTTAAAAAACCGCTTGAACCTTCCTGCCATAACTCTTTTATTTACTGTCACTGGAGCTTGTATTCCGGCTGGCCAAAAGCATTTTTCCAATAACCAGAAATAAATATGAACGCCCTATGCGTAAAATACAACTGATTTCCGTATTTATCAGTTATCTATAAGCAAACGGAGTATTTATTTTTATAACAATTTTTGCTGTTTTTGTAACATAAAACAAACAGAATAGAGTGTTTGATCTCTAAACCAGAACCTTAGTAATAAAACAATGAAAGCAATTATTCCTGTTGCAGGAGTAGGCACCCGTTTACGTCCCCACACTTTTTCTCATCCCAAAGTATTGCTGAACGTTGCCGGGAAGCCAATTATCGGCCACATCATGGACAAGCTTATCGCTTCAGGAATTGATGAAGCAATCGTGATCGTGGGCTATCTCGGCAACATGGTCGAAAAGTGGCTGCTGAAGCATTACAGCATAAAGTTTACTTTTGTCAACCAGCCGGAACGACTCGGGCTTGCCCACGCTATCTGGATGTGCAAACCTTATGTATCAGACGACGAACCCCTGTTTATCACTCTCGGCGACACTATTTTTGAGGTTGATCTTGAGCCGGTACTGAAAAGCCCATTTTCCACTCTTGGAGTTAAAGAGGTAGAAGATCCCAGAAGATTCGGTGTGGCCGTCACCGAGGGAGGAAAAATCGTGAAACTGGTCGAAAAACCAGATACTCCAATCAGCAACCTTGCCATTGTCGGTCTCTATTTTCTTCATCAGGCGGGCCCTCTGTTTTCAAGCATTGACTACCTGATCGATCATGACTTTAAAACCAAAGGGGAATATCAGTTAACCGATGCCCTGCAACTCATGATAGAACAGGGCGAAACATTCACAACCTTCCCTGTTTCTGGATGGTATGACTGCGGCGCAGCCGAAACCCTGCTCTCCACCAATGAAATTCTTCTGAAGAAAAACGCCACAACAAAAACTTATCCGGGCTGTATTATCAATGAACCGGCATTTATTGCAAACAATGCCATTATTGAAAATGCCATTATCGGCCCGAATACCACGATAGGAGAACACGCCGTTATTTCGGATGCCATCATCAGGGACTCCATAATAGGCAATTACGCACGTGTCAGCCATATCATGCTTGACAATTCAATTGTGGGAAACAATGCCTGGATTACCGGCAATCCGCATGAAATCAATATCGGAGACTACTCGGAAATACGGGTACGATAAGAGAATTTTTGCATGAAAGCAGCCGAATGATTACATTTTGGCTTTATTTTTGATTCGACATCCCCATTACCTATGGACACGGTGTCGCAAGCTCTCCGAAGTAGTGAAATTCACTGAGCTTGCAGGAAGTTTTTCCGTGTCCAGGTCATTTCCCCGTGAACACCTCTCACCGAAAAGCTCCCTCATTTATCCTTTTTTCTATTGTTACTGTTGCTTGTTTAACCAAACCCTAATTGAAATATGTCACAGTCAAGGTATTTCTTTACCTCAGAATCCGTATCAGAAGGACACCCGGACAAAGTTGCCGATCAGATTTCCGATGCCGTACTTGATGATTTTCTCCGCCAGGACCCCGATTCACGTGTTGCCTGTGAAACCTTTGTCACAACCGGCCAGGTAATTGTCGGTGGTGAAGTTACTACCAAAGGCATCGTGGATATCCAGACCATAGCCCGCAAGGTTGTCAGCGAAATCGGCTACACCAAGGGCGAATACATGTTTGAAGCCAACTCATGCGGAGTTCTTTCCGCGCTCCACAGCCAGTCTCCCGATATCAACCGTGGTGTTGACCGTAAGGAAGAAATTGCCGACGAGTTTGATCGCGTTGGTGCTGGTGACCAGGGAATGATGTTCGGCTATGCCTGCACAGAAACTCCCGAACTGATGCCAGCCGCAATCCAGTTTGCCCAGTTGCTTGTCAAAAAACTTGCCGAAATCCGCAAGGAAGGCAAAATAATGACCTACCTTCGCCCGGACGCAAAGAGCCAGGTCACCCTTGAATATGAAAATGAAGTGGTCAAGCGTGTCGATGCAATTGTTGTCTCAACCCAGCACGATCCAGAACCAGAAGGCGTCAGTGAAGCTGCATGGCAGGAAGTGATCAAAAAAGACATCATCGAAAATGTCATCAAAGTCTACATCCCGGCTTCCCTGATTGACGCAAACACCAAATTCCATATCAACCCGACAGGACGCTTTGTTATCGGCGGACCACACGGTGATACCGGCCTTACCGGTCGCAAGATCATTGTCGATACCTACGGCGGAGCTGCCCCTCACGGCGGTGGAGCATTCAGCGGAAAAGATCCTTCCAAGGTTGACCGCAGTGCAGCCTACGCATCACGCCACGTTGCAAAGAACATTGTTGCTGCCGGTCTGGCAGAGAAATGCACCGTTCAGGTCTCCTATGCCATCGGTGTGGCACGTCCGGTATCGATCTACATCAATACCCACGACACCGCCAAACACGGTCTCAACGATGCACAGATTCAGGAAAAAGCCGAAGTTATCTTCGACCTTCGCCCGGCTGCGATCATCAAACGTTTCAGCCTCAACAAACCACAGGGATGGAGCTATCAGCAGACTGCTGCCTACGGTCATTTTGGCCGTGACATCTTCCCATGGGAAAAAACCGAAAAAGTTGCCGAGCTGAAAAAAGCATTCAACCTGGCCTGAACAATCACAACATCTTAAAACCAGAAGAGGATATGACAACAGTCGCTGAGGTGCTTGATTATAAAGTGGCAGATCTCTCCCTTGCCGAATTCGGGCGCAAGGAAATTGATATCGCTGAAAAAGAGATGCCTGGCCTTATGGCTACAAGGCGGAAATATGCTGGCAAATACCCGCTGAAAGGCGCACGTATTGCCGGTTCGCTCCACATGACCATCCAGACCGCCGTACTAATCGAGACCCTTGTGGAACTCGGTGCCGAGGTACGCTGGGCAAGCTGCAACATTTTTTCCACACAGGATCATGCTGCTGCTGCCATTGCCAAAGCAGGTATCCCTGTTTTTGCATGGAAAGGCGAAACCCTCGATGAGTACTGGTGGTGTACCCGCCAGATCCTCGAATTTGAAGACGGAAAAGGGCCAAACCTGATCGTCGACGACGGCGGTGATGCAACCCTCATGATCATCCTCGGTTACAAAATCGAGAACAACCCGGAAATGCTCGAAAAAACTCCGGGCAATGCAGAGGAAAAAGCACTCTATCAGCAGCTCCGTGAAGTTTTTGAAGAGGACAACCAGCGCTGGCACAAGGTTGCAGCAGAGATGAAGGGCGTTTCGGAAGAGACCACCACCGGTGTTCACCGTCTCTACCAGATGATGGAAAAAGGCGAACTGCTCTTCCCTGCCATCAACGTCAACGACTCGGTCACCAAGTCAAAGTTCGACAACCTCTACGGATGCCGCGAATCCCTTGCTGATGGCATCAAGCGTGCAACCGACGTCATGGTTGCCGGCAAGGTGGTTGTTGTGCTTGGTTACGGCGATGTAGGCAAAGGTTCTGCCCGCTCCATGCGCGCTTATGGCGCACGGGTAATCGTCACCGAAATCGATCCGATCTGTGCACTGCAGGCTGCAATGGAAGGCTATGAGGTTTCCACCATGGATGAGGCTGTCAAGGAAGGAAACATTTTTGTCACCACAACCGGCAACAAGGATGTCATCACCCTCGAGCACATGAAGCAGATGAAAGATGAAGCCATTGTCTGCAACATCGGCCATTTCGACAACGAAATCCAGGTCGAGCAGCTCTACAACTATGCAGGGGCAAAAAGGCTCAACATCAAGCCACAGGTCGACAAATACACCTTTGAGAATGGCAACTCAATCTATCTGCTTGCCGAAGGCCGTCTTGTCAACCTTGGATGTGCCACTGGCCACCCTTCGTTTGTCATGAGCAACTCCTTCACCAACCAGACACTCGCACAAATCGAGCTCTGGACAAAGGATTATGCCATCGACGTCTACCGTTTGCCAAAAGAGCTCGATGAAGAGGTTGCACGCCTGCACCTCGAACAGCTCGGAGTAAAGCTCACAAGGCTGACCGACGAACAGGCAGAGTACATCGGCGTTCCTCTTGACGGGCCATACAAACCAGACCATTACCGTTACTGATCGGTAGAAAAAGGTTTTATCGGAAACAAAAAAAGCAACCCCGAAAAGGTTGCTTTTTTTGTTTTGCTGGGGCGGCAGGATTCGAACCTGCGGATGTCGGCTCCAAAGGCCGATGCCTTACCACTTGGCGACGCCCCACCGTAAAGGCTAAAACAGGCCTCAAGTATAAGGATAATAATAGAAAATCACAACAAGGCATTCAGGGGCGGAGTCAATCACCTTCCTTGACAATTTCCAGAAGCACCTCATCCTTGATTTTCTCCCATTCCTCCATTATTCTGTTGCGTGAATCCCAGGGGTGCTGATTAACCACATAAAGCGAACTCAACTCAGAAACCGCCAAGTCAACCTCTCTGGTAATGAAAATCTCCACCAGCCTGAAACACTTCGCCCGTTTGTCATTGAACAGTTTCGAAAGCATGACATGATTGAAACTGTTTATTCCCAGCGCTTTGAACAGTCGCAAAGCAACATATTCTGCTTTTGAAAGCGATATAACCTCCTCTTCCGATAGATCGGTAAAACAGCCACGCGGATGAGAAACCATAGCCTGAAGCTCATAAAGAGAACTCTGACCATAAGGAACGTAGAGCTTCACATAATCATCCTTCCATATCACATATCCTGCCAATGCAAGCGTTGTCAGATAAGCTCCCTGATAATCGATACCATGATTTTCATAAGCCTGGCTTACCTCGATGAGCTGATTAGCAAGATTGGATGTACCGGGAGCCATCCCCCAGACCTGTTTATGAATATGGGGAATACTTGCGCCAGCCGAAGAATGCGAATGAGTGCCAAGCACAAGATGCCTTATGGTAGAATTGAAACCAAAACCAATACCTGCAGCTCCGCGTATATTACCCTTCTCTTTCAAAAACAGGTGGATAATGAGGTTAAGACCCTTCATCTGCTTATAGGAAAGCTCTTCCCAGCTATGCACTGGTTCTGAGGTTATTGCCATATAATGAAAAAAGGGCCCAAAGGGAAAATCGTTGGCCACGATAAATGCCAAAAAAGCCTCTTCTTCAACGGAATCAGACAATCTTCTCTTATTCCTGAACTCAACATTGCACAACAGACACTCGCTTTTCTGAATTGCACGTGGAGCATTGGGATTTCTTGCAATCGTGTTTTGTATCTCTTGTTTCTCCTTCTTACTCAGTCGAGGTTCGTTTTCAATAGTGTCTGAAAGTGCCTGAAGTGTCTCCGGATCTGAAATGATTTCAGCAAGAGTCTTACTCAACCATGATTTATGAAGCGGCAAATGATCCAGATCTCCATCTGTGATTTTCCCATCAATCATGCCGGGACGAGCATTCGGTCTCATGGCTCTCATTTCCCCAATCTGAATGGTAAAAGGACGGATTGGGTCTTTAATCAGATAAATATCGTTTGGTACCTTGATGTACGTTATATCCTGACTCGTTATATATTCATTGTCATTTTTTTCATCCTTTAACATGTTGTGCCTGGCAAAAACGAGTTCTTTGTTTTCTTCTTTCCATCCGTTAGTAGTAATCCATCCATTCGTTGTATCAAGGCGCATGCTCAAAAAAACGCCACTTTCGTCACATGGAAAAAAAGAAAGAAAAAGATCCATTCCCGGAACAAGATACCTGAAACCAGAATCGCGAAAGCTCCTTGATGGGCCTAACAAGTCTGGATGAGCGATATGCTCCAGAGGGCCACGAATACCAATTGTTCGCTTTATTTCCTTAACAATAGAGTCATAATCATTAAAATACTTGTATTGATTAAACGGTAATGGCAAATTCGCATCATCAACATTTTCTGAACAAAGCTGAACAAGCTTATCTTTTATTCTCGCTTTTTCTGCTTCTCCTTTAACCCAAGCTGAACGGATACTTGTTTTTGTCCAGAGTACAAGCACAGACTGTGCAGAGTGAATGGCATTTTCAATATCTTCACGAAAGTCGATCGTAGCGTCAGCTCTTTCCTGAAACCACCACCAGACAATCAATCCTTCCTTTTCAAGCTTTTTAACAATCAACTCTGCAAGCCCATGGTCTTCTTTTGCATAGGATACAAACACTTCAATCTGCATCAAAACCTCCATTATTGTTGTGAGGTTAGCCTTGAAATTTTGCTTGACTTCAATAAAACAGACCTCACCAGAAAACCCCGGCCCTATGGCGAGATGCATTAAAAAAAAACATTAACCGCGAGAAATAGTGATGAAAATCCCTGAAAAGCCGACACTCCCAGCTTACCTGCTCATGACCTATTGAAGAGTATTTTCAATAAGGCAAATTATGGAATAAATCAGTATTATACCGCATACTTTTTATCACTCTCTTCATCGACCGTTTCAGCACTTCAACAAGCCATGACACGTATAAAAATCTGCGGAATCACCCGCATTGAAGATGCCCTGACAGCCTGCGAGGCCGGTGCCGATGCTCTTGGCTTCAATTTCAGCAAGCATAGCCCCAGGGTCGTATCAATGGAGGTTGCCCGCGATATCATTGCGCAGCTCCCCCCTTTCATTGTCACTGCTGGCATTTTCGTTGAACACTCTTCTGATGAAATCAATGAAATATGTCGTTTCTGCGGCCTGCAGATCGCGCAACTGCACAGTGAACAGTACGGCCCGGCAGAGGCTCGCGCCATAACAGAGTCCAAGGTGATAAGGGTATTCCGGCCTGAAGAGAATTTTGATGTGAAGGAGGTTCTTCAGTATGCAAAAAAAAGCGGCACAAACACCTTTCTCTTCGATGCCTACCGGCCCGGAATACAAGGTGGAACAGGAGAGAGTATCGACGCCTCTCTTGCTACCCGTATTTTCAGTGAACTTGGAAATGCTTGTTATGCAATACTGGCCGGAGGGCTGAACCACTCCAACGTCGCTGAAGCCATTCGTCGTGTCAAACCCTACGCCGTCGATACCGCCAGCGGCGTTGAAAGCGAACCAGGTATCAAGGAGCCCGGAAAAATAAAATTATTTATCCGGGCTGTCCGTGAAACCGATTATTAAGAGCCGCTGTGTGCCTTTACCTGTCCCCAGATAAGCGCTGAGGCTGTCTCGGGCAATTCAACGGTAATGAGGTGCCCGCATTCAGGAACTTCAACGTATGTACCCTTGTGGGTCAGCTCCACCAGCTTTTTGGTATTCTCGCAAGTCATGATTGTGTCACCATCACCTGCAACAAAAAGAATCGGCATGGCCATCGACTTGACCATCTCAGGCACTGAGTCTGTCGTTTCAAAAGCGGTTATGTGGCGGGTTGTCTGATCGATAGCCTCAGGAGCGCACAGGCCGAGACTTTTAAACCCAATGAGAATATCATGCTGCATAACGGTATTCTTCGCCAGAACAAGCCGGGCAAAAATATAGGCCGGAAGCCACCAGGTCAGTTTGCGCAAGAGACCATTGAAAACAAAGGTAATGGTGTTCGTGGCAAATGACTGGATAAACTCGCTGTTCGGCAGGAAACCGAAATTGAAAAAAGTCATTGATTTGATAAGATCGGGATACGAACGGGCATAATCGAGCGCCACGAAAGGGCCAAAGGAAAATGCTGCGATATGAAACCGTCCGAGCCCGAGCTTGCTGACCAGATCACGCAGATCGTGCGCAAAAAAGTCGATATGATAGTGATTCTTGGGATCGTTGTCTGACCATCCATGCCCGCGCATGTCATAAGCTATGGTTCGCACTCCCCTCTCGTTGAGAGAAGCGACAATATGGTGCCACCACATCCACCAGCAATCCCACCCATGAATAAGCACCACGGTCTCGGCAGCGTCTCTGGGCCCGGAATCGTGATAATGATGAACGACGCCATTCAGCTCAATAAAACGGCTGTGCTCCATAAGAGAAAGCTCGTAGGTTGCACGCCTTGCAGCAGCCAAGTCCGGCGCTGCCTGTTGATCGAGAAGCTCCTGGCGGTAGAGGGCAAACTTTTGTGTACAGGGAGATGAATCGTTTTCCATATAAATTTCCGATGATGGAGTGGATAAAGACAAAACGATGTATTTTTTAAATATACAAAAACTTATCTGTCACTCAAGATATGTTAATTCTCCTCCTTGTTCTTCAATAACGCTGTCACGATTATTTCCCGGAAGCAGGAGAGAGCTGAAAAATCCTTTCGCACTCACGCCTGATAATTTCCTGCTGTTCGAGAATCAGCTCTGGAGCAACGGTGAAGTGATTGAGAAGCAGCGAAAAAATCTGAATGGATGTTTCAAATTTCTCTGTCACAACAACATCGGCACCCTCCCTGTAAAGTTCTGCAACATCATCGAGGGTTCTTGCCCGAACAATGATAAAGGCTTTTTTATTGACCTCACGGATCATGGCGATACTGTTTCGGATTGCCGTGGCATCAGAAATACCAAGCACAACCGCACGGGCATGATCTATGCCGGCACGAAGCAGCGATTTTTTTTCCGTACAATCTCCATAAAAAATCGGTTCCCCTTTTCTCCTCATATTTTTAACCATTTCCCGGTCGATCTCAAGCACCGAATAGGAGATATTGGTTGCATGAAGCACGGCTGCAACATTCTGACCATTGATACCAAAACCGATAATTGCCGCATGAATCTCCCCAGCACAGATAATGGTAGTGTCAGGAGGCCGAACATAAGAAGATTGGGTGGGCTCTCTTGAGGCAAGGGGAATAAAACCGAGTGCAGGCGCGACCTGATCGGCAAACTTTGGAGCAATGGCTATCATGGCCGGAGTGACGATCATGGTTACCACTATGATGGCAAGCATGGCCTGGAAAACCTCCTGGTCAATCACACGGTTCTTAAGTCCAGCCTCTGCCAAGACAAAAGAAAACTCTCCGATTTGAGCAAGCGCCATACCGGCCATCATACTGACCCTCAAAGAATATCCAAGAAAAAGAGAGACCCCGGCAACCAGCAGCGCCTTGACAAGAAGCACGACAAGGGCAATTGCCACGAAAAGAGGCAGATTGATCATCGTGACATCGAGCAAAAGGCCGACAGATATAAAAAAGATACTGGTAAAGGCTTCACGAAACGGATCGATGGTGACACTTATCTGATGACTCTCATCGGTACTGGCAATAACCATACCGGCAACAAAAGAACCAAGTGCAAGCGAAAGACCAACCAGAGAAGTGAGATAAGCCGCACCAAAACAAATAACCAGCGCCCCGATGACCAGCACCTCCCTTGCATGCAGAGAGGCGATAAGACGAACCATTTTAGGCATGAGAAGCCTGAACCCGACAAAAATACCGGAAGCAAACAAAACAATGATGCCGATTTTTTTGACGATCATTCCAAAAGAAGGCGCAGCCTCCGGATTCAGCAAATTAATGCCGATCATCAGTGGCACAATCGCGATATCCTGAAAGATCAGGATTCCAAGGGCAATACGACCATGCGGAAGCCCAAGCTCGTCTCGATCAGTAAGAATCTTCAGGCAGATCGCCGTACTGCTCACCGAAAAGGTAAATCCCAGAAACACTGCGGCTGAAAGCGAAATACCCCTCCCTAAGCCAAGCATGAACCAGTAGGAAAGAAAACTGATGGCCAGACCGGTGACAAGAATCTGAACCACACCCCCAACCAGCACAATTTGACGCAGTTTTCTAAGGTCATCGAGCGAAAACTCGAGCCCTATGGTAAAAAGAAGAAGAACCACACCAAGCTCAGCCAGTGTTGAAATCAGTTTCTGGTCATAAACCGCGCCAACACCTGAAGGGCCAAGCAAAATACCCGTAAAAATCAGCCCGATTACAGGCGGAATCTTCAACCGCTGAAAAACAAGAATAATGGCGACTGCCAGTGCCCCGATAAGCACCAGTTCGCCAAGAAAATCAAATTCATGCATAGGTAACGCGCTTGATCGAGAAAAAATCCCAATACAGAGAAAAAGCTATATGCTCTTATTATATAGAGAATTAGATCAATTCAAAAGGAAATCGAATACATTCATGAGAGCTCCTGTCGACAACAAGCTCTTTGAACCATAATATACTTTTAAAATAGCAAAACATTGATCTCTGTCAGAAACTCCAAATTTTCAGAACCAGTTGTCTGCGACCAGGCTTATGCTGTCGAACAGCTTAATCACGCTTATTATCCACTAAAAAAGCATATTTCAGCAGAAAAACGTATCCTGAAAGGTGAGAGAAGAGATTATTATTACCAATAATCATTTTGTTTTTGATAATCATTAGTAATTACGTTAAACTACACACAGAAATCAGTCAATGGTTGGCTGATCGCCATTCAGGTAATTTGTGCCTTGGTTACTTGCCGGTATATCTTTTCTATCAATGCACATGTATATTGAGATTAAATGAATATTTACATTGGAAATCTGGCTTACACTGTTTCTGAAGATGATCTACGTGACGCCTTCTCCGAGTTCGGACAGGTTGATAGCGCAAGCATCATAAATGACAAGTTTTCAGGCCGTTCCAAAGGGTTTGGATTTGTTGACATGCCTAATGACAGTGAGGCTCGTGAAGCGATCGAATCAATGAATGACAAAGATTTGAACGGTCGTACAATAAAGGTAAACGAAGCGAAGCCCCGCGAAGAAAGACCGGCAAGAAGAGATCGCTACTAAGCTCTGAGCTTTTCAGCCATTTTTATTTCCAGGCCGGACAGAATGCAAATTTTGTCCGGCTTTTTTTATACCACCAAAAACACCGTTATGCCAGTCCAGGTAGTCTACATAACAGTCGCGCTGCTTTTCCTTGCGCTGATTCCCCTTCCTCCTGACTTTTATTCATTTTTGAAAATCGTTGCAGGGGGTACCTTTGCATGGGGAGCCTACAGAAACTTTGGAAAGAAAAAGATTTTGCTGCCCGTGATATATTCCCTCTTTGCCATACTCTTTAACCCGATTATGGAAATCAGCCTTGCCAGAGAGTTTTGGATTCCGGCTTATCTTGCTGGTGCAATACTCCTGCTCGCAACAAAGCAGCATATTGCAGAATAAGCTCTGTCGCGCATAAAAAAAGAGAGTGCTTGACACTGAACCACGAGAGAGAAGCATACCATGAAATTTTTTGGAATGGATTCTTTTCAGTGCTATACTTCGTTGCTATGCAGCTTTCAACTATTTCTTTACCCCAAGGCCGCTTTACAGCAACCATCAATAATTTTAAAAAGTTACAAATGAAAAGGTTATCAATATTCTTGGTCTGTATCTCCATGTTCACTCTCTCGGCACAGGCTCAGCCCTCCGACAGCAAAATGGACAAGAGTGGAGACCTGCCACAACAGACACTCCTGATGTGTAACATGCCAACTCCCTGTCCTATGAATCCTCCGCAAGGAATGGCAATGCCAGGTGGACCGATGGGAATGCCGGGAAGTCCAATGGGCATGATGTGCCCCATAAAAGATGAAATGCCATCACTTATCGAGATCATGAAACTGCAGCAGAAGCTGATTGCAGGAGTCAAACCTGCAGAGAAAAAAGAGTTGATGGGGCAGATTGACAAAAAAATAGCTCAACTTGAAGGAGCAACGGCTGCCATGCAAAAAATGCAAATGCCCTGTATGATGCCACCAGCGCCCCCAGCCCCTGCAGGCAAATAAGGAAAACTTTTCCCTGCAATCCGAAACTGTTGTTAGAGAGGTCATAAAAAAGGCGGTTCGCAGAACCGCCTTTAAAAAAAAACAGGTTACTCAGACCTCGACATACTGCGAAGCAGCAGCACCACATATCGGACAATTCTCAGGCGGATTGCCCAGTTCGATATGACCGCAGAAAGGACAAAGCCACACCTCTGTTGCCGAGATATCCTGACCACTCTTCACCGCTTCCAGCGCCTTTTTATAAAGATCGGCATGTTGCCGTTCAGCCTTGAGAGCAAAGGCAAACATCCGTTTGGCAGGATGGTTGTCAGCTTCAGCCTGGGCAAGCATCGGAGGATACATCTCAGTATGCTCAAAGGTTTCGCCGCCAATTGCCGCCTCAAGATTTTCAGCCGTTGAGCCTACTCCGCCAAGAGCATTAAAATGACCCTCTGCATGAATCAACTCCGCCTGTGCGGTTGTCCGGAACAACTTGGAAATATTACCAAAACCCGCCTTTTCAGCCTCCTTGGCAAAGGCAAGGTACTTCTGGTATGCCTGGCTCTCACCGGCGAAAGCTGCTTTAAGATTCTCATTCGTTGTAGCCATAAGCGTTCTCTCTCTTTTTTTGTATTTATTTCACGACGTTGACAAGGATGTGATGCACCACTAAAAAATAGTAGTCATGCATCCTTAATAATCCAAACACCGATCAAGGGTTAATCATTTTTTTTATAATAGCCTTTTGCCCTGATAAGCTGGCTCCACTCCGCAGCAGGAAAGGTTATGAGCGAAGCAACGTCACCCCGAGGCTTGAGCCGGGCGCACCCTGCGGCAAGAATGAGTGGCCGACCGATGCCGTATACTTCCCCGGAGTGCCCGTAAAGCCCGCCATAACCGTGCCACTTGCAATACCGATATCGGGACAGAACATTCATCGCATCATGCTCCCCCAACCACCGGGCAGCCTGCAAGGCATCCACAAAAGGATCTTCAGAGCCAAACCGGGTTGAAAAGAGCAGCACCTGCGCATTGTAGAGAAAGCGCTCGACAACACAAAACCTGTCGCTCAGAGAAGACGCGCAAAATCAGAGACCCCCAGATAGAGCACCGTTGCATCAAACTCTATTCCCTTCACTGCAAAACACAGCCGGAACGCTCCTCATCAATCTCCAAATCAACCGTCAAGGGCCGGGAAACCAGAAAATCGGTGATTGTGTTATAACTGTAAGGTGTTTTCACCGTCGTGGCACTTTACATCAGCTTCCAGAAATGGTATATTTTGACCACAAATTCAGGCATCAACTCAATCATATCGGCAATCTCCTCTTCCGACAAAGTAACTTTATCACCCGCAATATTACTCAGCATCAACATCGGAAGACCAAGCATGCCGGTACTCTCATTGGCAAAAAGCGGCTTCCATGATTCATTTTTCATCTCCATCCCCACCATAAACCCCAGAGCCCACTCCTGGATAGCAAGCATCTCTGCCTCCTCGTCACCATAATCGAACTGTTCATAAAGCGGCGAAAATCCATCGGGATCGTCATTGAATTGCCGTTCAACCGTGTTCATGTAACGAAGCAGCAACTCTTCAATCATTACTGCGTCATCGTCCGACACAAACGACGGCTCCGAATGACCTTCCTGATCGAAGATATAGGGCAGCCAGTCGTCAGCCTCCACCACCTCGGGGCCAACAACAAGAGCGGTCATATAGCCTTCAACCATTTCAAGTGACGAAAGGCTCCCCGAAGGAGGAAGGTCAGAGAGAAAAAAGCCCTCCAGCAAATCAATCTCATCTGGAATGAGCGGTTCCTGCAGTGGATCGGATTGGGTCATGGCGGTGAACTGTTGAGAATGAAGAATTGACAATTGATAGTTGACAATTTCATGGATTTCAGGAGTTGACATGAGAAACATAACACACAATCCCGACTTTGCTCAAAAAAAATTCCACGATTTCAAAGGGTTCCCCCTGTAAAGCAGTGTAATTATCATGGTATGGTTGGGACGAACCCACGATTGATACCCCTTCTTATCTCATGCGGACCCGTTCATTATACGCATTTTTTTCTAAATTCTCTTGCGTGAGCATACTCGGTAAAAGCAAACAATGGCAGGGAACTGGATGCCGAGCCGCCCGGGCAGTCCTGCGCCTGGCAGGGTTTACATGATCTGTTATAACGGGTTATTTGTCGTTATAGTGGCCTTTGGCGGAAAGGAGATAAACAGTTACCGTTTCATCAATAATCTCATAGATCATGCGATGCTGCTGGTTAAGCCTTCTTGACCAGAGAGCCGCAAATTCTCCTTTCAATGCTTCAGGTTTCCCTGTGCCTGTGGTGGGGTGCTCTTCCAGTTCAGGTAAAATCTTTTCAATTTTGCGAAGGATTGCCTTGTTGCCGACTTTCATCCAGTGACTCAGATGGGTATCGAATTCTTCGGTGAGTTCTACGGTATATCTTCCCATAACTTCTTGACAGTGGTAAATTTGCGAACTCTGCCAGCTTTTACGTCTGCACGTGCGCGAAGAATGGACTGCAGTACCTCTGGCTGGTCAAGATATGCTTCTAATTCAGTTTTCTTCGCAATTCGCTTGTCGCTCGTGGTTTCTGTGGCAGAAGTAATCGTAAAAGTCCCCCGGTTCCTGATGCGTACAACAACCTGTTCCTTTTGCTCCAGAGCAAGATCGAAATACTTGATCATGTTCCTGCGTAATTCTGTAGCAGTAATCTCTATCATGGTTCAATTGTTCATAGTTTGCTTATAAGTTACAAAAAGAGCAAGAGCATATTCA
>SZXY01000010.1 GCA_005843805.1 Chlorobium sp. | reverse complement strand
GCCCGATCAGCGGCACAAGCTTTTCAGCCGCCTTTTGCCAGTCAGGAGTCGCGACCTCGACAATGGTGCCGGATTTCTTGACCGCTACACTCAGTGCTGCGTGGGTGCACTCTATGGCGAGAATATTCATCGGGCGTTACGGTTAATGACAATTCTGCGGCTCTCCTCTCCGGTATGCTCAAGTTCAACCGTTGCGGTGTAGAGGGAAGCGTACTCCGGAAACTTCTCTGCCCACTCCACTACGGAAAGGAAGGCGCTGGAGAGATATTCCTCAAACCCTATGGCTTCAAGCTCATGCAGCGACTGGATTCGGTAGAGATCGAAATGGTGCAGCGTGACCTCTTCGCCTTCAATGGTTCCCTCATAGATGTTGAAAAGGGGGAAGGTGGGGCTGGAGAGCTGGTCGTCGCAGTTAAAAAACTCCGTTATCCCTCTCATGAACTCGGTTTTTCCTGCACCAAGCTGGCCAGAGAGGGCGACAATATCTCCTGAATGCAGACCCGCCGCAAACTCTCTGGCCTGCTGGCGGGTCTCTTCAGGAGATGAGGAGAGAAACTCTTCGGTCATCAGCTTCTCAGTCAAGCGGATTGAAGAGAAGACCGGTCATGATTTTCGGGTAGAAGAAGGTCGATTTCTGCGGCATAACCTCTCCTGTCTCCGATACGGCAAGCACCTGCTCAACCGTTGTGGGTTTGACTACAAATCCAACCTGTACCTTGCCTGTTGCTACGGCTTCAAACACCTCCCTGTCGTCCTTGACATAGACCAGATTGGTTTGTTTGGCCATCGCTTCCTGGGAGATACCGAGCAGCCTCGCAAGCACAAGGTCATGAAGCAGAACCAGTCCAAGTTTGCCCAGCGCTTCGGGCCTTGACGGATCAAGCAGTGGAGCCGGGTCAGTTTTCAGGCAGATTCCGAAGAGAGCACCGGATGTAACTACGCCATAGACATAGTTTGAGGACTCATAATCGAGAAATGCCTTGAGGGCAGCCCTGTCGGGCAGTTCGGTGATGGTAAAAAACTCTCCGAGTCGTTCCTTCAGGAGAGAAGCATCGAAACCTTCCAGACTATGCACAAGACGGTGGATTGGGAATATTAGCAGCCCTTCGTCATAAATATTGGCAAGGTAAGCCAGAATAAAGTTGTAAGGCTCCTGACCGGTGTGAGCCGGGTTGGCTGCGGCGCGTTCGTTGCGGTAGTTGACACCGGTCTCGTAACGGTGGTGACCATCTGCGATATAAACCGTGCGCTCCAGAAGGGAGTCCTGGAGAGTAGAGACAAGCTCCGGGTCGGTAATGCGCCACATCCGGTTTCTCACTCCCTGGAACAGAGCATCGACTACCGGCTCGTTGGTGTCGGCAAACGCTTTCATCAGGGTGTCGGCAGTTTGCTCTTTATCTGCATAGAGACCAAAAATGCTGCTGATATTGGTTCTGGTTTTTCTGAAGAGGTTCAGGCGGTCAGCTTTTGGGCCTGACAGGGTTTTTTCATGAGGGAGTACCTTTTTCTCGGCAAATTCATGAAGCCGCATGGCTGCAAAAAAACCGCACCGGGTATGCGAACGCCCTTCAGAATCCTCAAAGGTCTGAAAGTAGGGGTAGATGGCTGGCACAGGATCACTCTGCAGGTCGCCAGAGTGCAACCATTCGGCGAGACGCTCTGCGGCAGCAGCATAAGGATCACTCTCCAGTGGCAGCTCAAGCCGAATGGAGTTGAAGGGTGAACTATCATAGAGCTTCTGCTGCAGCTCTGGTGAAATGACATCGTAAGGAGGGCAGATGAGCCCAGAGGAGTTGGCAAGCAACTCGGGGCTATAGAGCATTCCTTTGAAAGGTACAATTTCGGGCATACGAAAAGAATTAAAAGGTTATTGCCGGGTAGACAACCCGGCTCTCTGGGCAATCCAGAAATCGTCATGGCCATCCTTGACCAGCACGATAATTCTCCTGTTTTTACATAGCTCAAGCACCGCCAGAAAGGTAACGACAAGAATGATTCGTTCTGTGACTCCTTCCAGCACCGAAAGGAATGATACCTGTACACGATCCTGGAGTTTCAACATAATGAGTGCCGTCTGTTCTTCGACCGTTACGGGTGCATCCATAACATTGCGCGCCATCGGCTCTGGCAAGCTCTCCAGTACGGATTTGTAGGCAAGCATGAGATGGTAGAGCGTGGGGCGATTGACTGGTTCATCCAGCTCATCAATCAGTTCTGGTTCGAACTCTTCAAAAAAACCTCTGGCAAAAAGGTTTTCCCGAACTTCTGCAAGCAGGTTCAGGGCTGAAGCACCCTCCTTGATCCGCTTGTACTCAAGCAACCGCTGCACAAGTTCGGTTCTCGGATCAAACTCGTCGGTGTCAGCAATTTCGTCAGAAGGACGGGGAAGAAGCATTTTGGCCTTGATGCTCATAAGCATGGAGGCCATATAGATAAAGTCCGCAGCAACTTCAAGGTTCAGGTTTCTGATATCGTGGATATAGCCAATAAAATCAGCGGTAATTTTTGATATCGGAATATTATAGATATCCAGTTCATCGCGCCTGATGAAAAAAAGGAGTAAATCAAGCGGTCCTTCAAATTCTTCGAGGCTTATCCTGAACATTAAGCGGGTAAGTACGTTGACAATGTTTACAGAAACAAGATAGAAAAAGCAGAATAAAATGTACACATAAAGAGCATGAAAGCATCAATGGTGCCGCGCTAAAAAAAGGAACTTCACATTCCAGAAAATTAGTCGTATTTACAAAATTGCCCTGTATGCCTGTTTTAATACCCTATAGACCACTGAACGGTTATCAATGAAAAGGATTTTGTCTTTCACTTTTGCTGTAGCAGCATTGATGCTGCTGACGGTAAGCATAGCCCTGGCTGAATCTGCCAACAGCTATTTCAACCAGGGATTTGAAAAACACCTGAAGGGTGACATTGCAGGCGCAGTGACACTCTATACAAAAGCTATCGACCAAAACCCGGCCTTTGCGATGGCCTACCAGATGCGGGGTGCCGCAGAGCAGCAACTGAAAAAATATCCAGAGGCCATCAGCGACTACTCGATGGTCATATCGTGCGGCGAGCCCTATTTCAAGGCGGTGGGGTACTATAACCGGGGTGTCGTGAAAAACATGATTGGAGAGTTCAGCGAGGCAATTCCTGATTTTTCACAAGCCATTGAACTTGACAAAAAAATGGCAGTGGCTTTTTTTCACCGGGGTATCGCCAAAAGCAAGACTGGCGATTTGACTGGCAGACTTGAAGACTTCCGTCAGGCAGCTCTTCTGGGCGATATCAACGCCGAAAAGTGGCTGAACACCTATTTTCCCGAATGGAGGCAGCCGCCACCTTTACCTCCCGGTCCGACATAACCAAAAAGGCAGCCCCGACGATACCGGGGCTGCCCTTTAGCTGATTGATGAACGTTTTTGTCAGATCGCCTTGCCGCCGCGCTCACGGGTTCTTATGCGGATACACTCCTCAAGCGGTGTGATAAAGATCTTTCCATCGCCGATTTCGCCGACTCCATGACTTGCTGCCTGAATGATCGTATCGACCGTGATATCTACAAATTCGTTGTTGACTGCGATATCGAGCCTGATTTTTGGAATCAGGTTCGGCGCTATTTTCTGGCCCCTGTAGATATCGATATCCTCTTGCCTGCCATGACCGGTAACGCGGCTGACGGTAATTCTTGTTATATCAGCCTGGATCAGC
The DNA here is from genome assembly GCA_005843805.1 of Chlorobium sp. Taxonomy (GTDB): domain Bacteria; phylum Bacteroidota; class Chlorobiia; order Chlorobiales; family Chlorobiaceae; genus Chlorobium. The sequence continues at coordinate 25,680 of SZXY01000010.1, read as the reverse complement.
GCCTCGCGAACATGATCGAGCCGATCTGGCTGAATGATTGCTGTTATCAGTTTCATTGCTACGTATTAGTTAAGGTTGATAAGACCATATCCATGCTCACCGTGCATGCTGTGATCGAGACCGGACATTTCTTCATCTTCGTTGATACGCAGGCCGATTGTTTTTTCAACCAGGAAAAGCAGAATAAATGAAACAACCGCAGCATAGACAATGGTAACGCCTACCGCTGTAGCCTGAACACCAAGCTGCTGCCAGATCGTCCATCCACCGGTAACTTTCGCTGCCGCTTCGGCCATCCATGCAGGACGGATGAAAAAAACAAGGCAAATAGCACCGACAATTCCACCAATACCGTGCACACCAAACGCATCGAGACTGTCGTCATAGCCAAGTTTGCTCTTGATCAGAATCGCTGAGTAACAGAAAATTGCGGCAAGTATTCCGAGAGCCAATGCACCTGAAGGCTGAACAACACCAGCAGCAGGAGTAATGGCAACAAGACCTGCAAGAATACCAGATGCAACACCAAGACTTGTTGCTTTACCATGATGGAACATTTCAATGACCATCCAGGCAAAAGCGCCAGAAGCTGCTGCAACCTGAGTAACCGTCAGCGCCCTTGCTGTTGCAACGTTGCTGGCAATAGCACTGCCGGCATTGAATCCGAACCATCCAACCCATAGCAGACCTGCACCGATAAGAGTCATGACAAGGTTGTTCGGATGCATGACATTTTTCGGATAACCACGTCTTTTTCCAAGGTAAAGCGCTGCAACAAGTGCTGTAATACCGGAAGAGATATGAACAACGGTACCACCAGCAAAGTCGATAGCGCCTGCAGCCCCAAGGTTAAAGAGGAATCCATCGGAAGCCCATACCCAGTGACAGATTGGGCTGTAGACAAAAATGCTCCAGAGGGCAATAAAGAGAGCATACCCTTTGAAATTAACCCGTTCAGCAAAAGCTCCCGCAATCAGTGCCGGTGTAATGATGGCAAATTTACCCTGGAACATGGCAAAAACGTACTCAGGAATTTTGGTGGGCATGATGGTCTCATCAATACCCTGCAGCATAAAATACTTGCTGTCCCATCCCACAAAACCACCGAGAACACCAGGTCCAAAACTCAGCGCATAACCTACCATCGGCCAGAGCACACCAATAATCACCATAGCTGCAAAACTGTGCATCATGGTGCCGATGACGTTCTTTGTCCTGACAAGTCCGCCATAGAACATGGCAAGCCCCGGAACCATAAGCAGAACAAGCGCAGTAGATGTCAGCATCCACGAGGTAGTACCAGTATCGGTGACCACCTCTTCGGCTGCATGAGCGGTGCCATGAAACAACAATGCCACCGACAGCAACAGCAGGGCCGTTAAATGTCTTTTCCTCATAATCAGATCAGATGAAATTACTTAAGCCTTAATAATTAATGATAACAACACAAATGTAGTTATATTTTTAACTAAAACAAAAAAACAAGCATGCTTTTTTTACATGAATGTAGGGAAAGTGACTTAAGCAAGGTGGATACGGGATCTTTTCATGTAGACGGAAAAAAGTGGCAACAATACTACAAAAAAGCAGGTAAGAGCGGGAAGTGAGAGAAAAAAAGAGCCCGCTACAGCATAAAAAGCTCTCTTTATGGCATACTTTGCCGGCAAAAATTATTGGATGCCGTGCATTTTATTTTTGAAAACCATTGTTAATTACGATAAATTACTTGCAGTAGAAATCAGCCAATGGTTGGCTGATCGCAGGCCAGTAATTTGTGCCTTGGTTGTTTGTCTGCGTGTCTTTTTATCAATGCACATGTTCACTGAGACTAACAATGAATATTTACATTGGCAATTTGCCTTACACTGTTTCTGAAGATGATCTTCGTGATGCCTTTTCAAAATTCGGTCAGGTCGACAGCGCTAACATCATAACTGACAAGTTTTCAGGCCGTTCCAAGGGATTCGGATTTGTTGACATGCCTAATGACAGTGAGGCTCGGGAAGCCATCGAATCAATGAATGACAAAGATTTGAAAGGCCGCACTATAAAAGTAAACGAAGCGAGGCCTCGCGAAGAAAGACCGGAAAGAAGAGACCGCTACTAAGCTTTTTTGCCGTTTTTACCCTGAGCCAGACAGAATGAAAAATTCTGCCTGGCTTTTTTAATGAGCAAAATTGCTGGTAACTCAAAAACCGTTATGGCTTAACGAGAAAAATTCCAAGATCCTCAAGAAGAGCCTGCAGATCCTCTTCATGCTCAACTTCATCCTGAAGAATCTGTACGGCAAGATTATAGGTCACGGGATCCTTGAGCCCTATCTCCCCTATAATGCTGTTGTAAACATTTATCGCACACTGCTCTCCGGCAATGTTCTGCTCAAGAATTTTTTTTACAAAGGGGTCATCTGGGGCAGCATAACCGCAGTTCGACCAGGTAAACCATTCAAGTGGAGAGGTAATGGGCGTGCCGCCCAGTTGAATGATACGGGTTGTCAACAGACCAGCATGGCGGAGTTCATCGGCTGCATGCTGCAGAAGTTCGGTAATCACCGCATCTTTCATCGGCCCCTGAACAACCTTTGCTCCAAGCCAGTATTGATAATAGGCAAGCCACTCATCCGCAAATGCCTTGTTGAGCAGTTCAAGTACTCGGGGCAGATGCTCCCCGACAATTTCCCGTCCTCTTGTTCCCATGGCATACTCCTTTTTTATGAGTTGTTCATCAAACTTGTTTACTTCGCATTTCTGACCAGATCCGTAAGTGCCTCGGAAAGCTTCGGATAGCTGAAGGAAAATCCTTGAGAGCGCAGAAAAGCAGGTTTCACTTTCTGACCTTTCACAGCGTATTCGCCCCCCTCACCCATAAGCATCTGAACGACAAACTTCGGTACAGGAAAAAGGGAGGGACGACCAAGCACTTTGCCAAGTTCAGTAGCAAAACCTTTCATGGAAACCGGTTCTGGACTGACCAGATTGATTGCTCCCCGGTAGGCGGGATTATCGAGCGCCTCGAGAATGCAGGCAATCTCATCATCAACATGAATCCAGGATATACACTGGAGACCAGTGCCAATGGGTCCGCCGAGAAAAAAGTTGAACGGTGTGATCATTTTCTGCAACATTCCTCCTCTGGTCGAGAGCACAATGCCGGTTCTGAGCAAAACAAGACGCACTCCGCTCTTTTCAGCAGGAAGCGCCTCCTTTTCCCAGTCAATGCAGATTTTCGCAAGAAAATCTTTCCCCTGGGAACCAGTCTCCGTAATGTCAGTGGTATCGCTGCATCGCTCAAAGGATCCATAGTAGCCAATGGCCGAGGCAGAAAGAAACACCTGCGGTTTCGGAGAGGAAGCTTCAATGGCGGCAACGATATGGCGTGTGCCAAGAATTCTCGAATCATAACACTCCTCCTTGTGTTCTTCAGTCCAGCGACTCTCAAGCAGTGGCTTTCCGGCAAGATGAATCACAGCCTTTGCCCCGCTGATAAAACCGCGCCATTCGCCGGTTTCCAGGTCGGAATCCCACTGGACATAACCGGCGCACCCCGGAATCTTCCGGGCTGCAGATTCCGGAGAACGGGCAAAAACAACCACCTGCTCTCCCCGTCCGATCAGTTTCAGGGCAAGCTCCACACCTATAACGCCAGTCGCACCAGTAATAACTATATGGCCTTGCATAACCTTTGTGAGTTGAAGTGAAAAAAGACCGTGTCAACGCTCAACACTGCTTAACCTCTTTGAACGAGTGATTATAAATAATAATTCCCCTGAGGCACTCCGAAGTACGCCAAAGAACGCACGGGAAAGCTCCTGCTTTTTCCCGTGCTTTACTTGTCAATGAAAAAATGAGGAGTACTGACACTCCCGGCTACTCGACCGTAACCGATTTTGCAAGGTTTCGTGGACGGTCAACATTGCATCCCCGGAGTGTTGCGATATGATAGGCAAGAAGCTGCAGGGGAATAACCGTCAAAAGAGGGGTAATTGGTCCGGAAGACTGCGGAACATAAATGACATGTTCGGCAAGACGGGCAATCTCCTGATCCCCTTCGCTGGCAATGGCTATCACACGACCTTTACGACTGCGAACCTCCTCGATATTGCTGAGAATCTTTGTGTAGGTGCTGTCACGGGTAGCAATGAAAATGACCGGCATATCCTCGTCAATCAAGGCAATCGGACCGTGCTTCATTTCTGCTGCAGGATACCCTTCAGCATGGATATAGGAGATCTCCTTGAGTTTCAGGGCGCCTTCGAGTGCGACGGGAAAGTTGTAGCCGCGACCAAGATAGAGAAAGTTTCGTGCATCCTTGAAGCGCTCCGCAATGCTCTTGATCTGACTGTCTTGCTCGAGAGTACGGGAGACTTTTTCGGGAATATTCGACAACTCCTTGAGATGAAGCGCTATCTCGTCCTGGGAGATGGTTCTTCCCTTACTGAGCGCCAGTGCAAGCATATAGAGCATGATAACCTGTGCTGTAAAGGCTTTGGTCGAAGCAACACCGACCTCTGGCCCTGCATGGGTGTACATGCCACATAGAGTTTCACGGGCAATCGTGGAACCGACAACGTTGCAGATACCCATGACAAGCGCACCTTTCTCCTTCGCGGTACGCAGAGCTGCCAGGGTGTCGGCAGTTTCACCTGACTGGGAAATGACAATGACAACATCATCGACATCTACTATCGGGTTACGGTACCTGAACTCCGATGCATAGTCAACCTCGACAGGGATACGGGCAAACTCCTCGATAAGGTATTCGCCAATCAGGGCAGCATGCCAGCTCGTACCACAGGCACAGATGACAATACGCTTTGCATGTTTCAGCCGGTCGAGATAATCCTCAATACCGCCAAGACAGACCCGGCCCTCCTCAATGCGCACACGTCCACGCATGACATCGTGCATGACACTCGGCTGCTCAAAGATCTCCTTGAGCATGAAGTGCTCAAATCCACCTTTCTCGATCTTGTCAAGCGAAAAGTCAAGCTCGGTCACCATCTTTTCCTGCTCTATATTCTCGATGGTCTTGACTGAATAACCATCCTTCGTTACAACGGCAAGCTCTCCATCAGAAAGGTAAACCACCTTGTTGGTATGCTCTACAATAGGGGCTGCATCCGATGCGATGAAAAACTCCCCGATGCCGATACCGATCACCAGAGGACTGCCCTTGCGTGCAACGACGATCTTGTCGGGTTCACGCGATGAGATCACACAAAGACCATAAGCACCTTCGACATGACGAAGGGCACTGCGGATAACCGATTCAAGATCGAGCGACGGCTCGCTCTTCCATATCCTGTCGATCAGATGTACCAGCACCTCGGAATCGGTATCGCTTGAAAAGAGATAACCCTGTGAGAGAAGCTCCTGTTTCAGCGAAGAGTAGTTTTCTACAATACCATTATGAATGACCGCAATATCACCTGCACTATTGAGATGGGGATGAGCGTTGCGATCACTTGGTTCACCATGGGTAGCCCAACGGGTATGGCCGATACCAACCGTAGCACCCTGCATCTCTTCCCTGAAAGCTTCGCTCGCCGTTTCAAGACCACTGACACTGCCTTTCTGCTTCATAACCGAAAGAGTGCCATTCAGCAAGGCAATTCCCGCTGAATCATAACCCCTGTATTCAAGACGTTTTAACCCTTTCAAAAGCAAAGGGGCAGCTTCCTGCCACCCTATATATCCAACAATTCCACACATAGCATTACTCTTTTAGCCATCCTTGAGATCCGTGGAAGCACAATAAGGGCACCCGGAACATTTTCCGAAATAATAACAGATTCATCCAATAAAACACAAAAGCTACAGTACACGTTGCATTACATCATGAATTTTTGAGGCCTCGGCAGCAACTGCCCGTTCATAATCATCGACGCCTGAAAATAATGTCGCCACCTCTGCCGGAGGATAGATGAGACTCCGGCTGACATTGATGATGGCACTTTGTCGGTTCCTGTCAACGCCAAGATCCACCGCCTCTTCAAGCGATCCCCCCTGGGCACCCACCCCTGGAATCAGAAAAAAAAGAGATGGAGCCTCTCGGCGAATATCACCGAGCAAAGTGCTTTTGGTAGCACCAACCACCACTCCGGCATTGTCGTTTCTGCTCCATGAAGCAACCTTTCCGAGCACGGAACGATAAAGCGGCCCGCCTGACTCCAGAGTCTGCTCCTCAAAATCCGCCGACCCCTCGTTCGAGGTAAGACAAAGCACAAAAACCAACTTATCCTTATAGGCAAAAAAAGGCTCCAGAGAATCGAAGCCCATGTAGGGGGCAACGGTAATGGCATCGAAAGGCCAGTGTTCAAAAAAAGCCTGCGCATATTTTTTGCTGGTGTTGCCGATATCTGCGCGTTTGGCATCGGCAATCGTCATGACCGAATCGGGAATATGAGTGAGGGTTTTTTCCATATCGCGCAAACCTGCGATCCCTCTGGCCTCATAAAATGCAGTATTGAGCTTGTATGCTATGGCAACATCGCCGGTCGCCCTGATAACTGAGCGGTTAAACTCAAGAACAGGGTTTTCATATTTCAAAAAAACTGCGGGAAGTTTATCAACATCACTGTCAAGCCCAACACACAAAAGGGATTTCAATGCTGATATCCTGCGGTTTGCCTTATCCCGAACTGAACTCATGACCCTCCCAACCTTATGCTTAAAAAAAAACCTTATGCAGCATGCAAGCCCTGCAACAAGCTCTCAGCTCAAAAAAAGAGGCTGAACAAGGTTCCTGCAAAAAACACAATGAAACTTATAGCCGCAGGAATCCATTTTACGTTTGTGTAATATATAATATGTTTTCTTACGACATGCTTCATTAAATGAAAGAATCCCGTAAATTACAAGCCTTGAATCCGCGAACGGTGAACACTGTACTGAGTCGCTTTATTATAACCATGATTGTTGATTGATGGCAAAAAAAACGAGTAAACCTTCAAATCCCTATAAAAACGAACCGGAAAACAACCTGCCGCGACCTAAATTTTCCATAATGTACTATGTGGTAGTCATTGTTCTTCTCATAGGAATTCAGCTTGCCTTTTTCTGGTCAGGCTCAACACAGGAAATTCCCTACAGCACTTTCCGAAAATTCATTGCTGAAAACAAGGTCGAATCGGTGAAAATATCGCCGGAACGAATCTATGTCAAGCTCAAACCGGGGGCTGTTCCCGCCGTTGCAGCAAAGGATCCGCAAAAAGAGAGCCCTGGCTTCTTCCCGAATCAATCCAAATCAAAGCCGGATGAGATCATTGTCAATCCGGTACGCGATGACACCTTGATCGAACTGCTTGAAAGCAAGGGAATCAAGTACCAGGGTTTGCCAAGCAGCACCTGGATCAGTGAACTGCTGCAATGGTTGCTGCCTTTCGCCCTGCTTATCGGCATCTACTTTTTTGTTTTCCGGAAAATGGGCGGACCGGGCTCCCAGTTCATGAATATCGGCAAGAACAAGGCTGCGCTCTATGAAAACCTTGACGAACACACCCGTATCACCTTCAAGGATGTCGCCGGTCTCGACGAGGCCAAGGCCGAGGTCATGGAGGTGGTTGATTTCCTCAAGGATCCAAAAAAATATACGACCCTCGGCGGCAAGCTGCCGAAAGGAGTGTTGCTGGTCGGCCCTCCGGGTACAGGAAAAACCCTGCTGGCAAAGGCTGTGGCTGGTGAAGCAGACGTGCCGTTTTTCAGTATCAGCGGTTCGGACTTTGTGGAAATGTTTGTCGGTGTAGGCGCTGCAAGGGTACGTGACCTCTTCAAACAGGCCAAGGAAAAAGCTCCCTGCATTATTTTTATTGATGAAATCGATGCCGTAGGCCGGAGCAGGGGAAAAGGGGCCATGATGGGCGCCAATGACGAGCGCGAAAACACCCTCAACCAGTTGCTTGTCGAAATGGATGGATTTGCAACCGACAAGGGCGTCATTCTGATGGCCGCCACAAACCGTCCTGACGTTCTGGACTCTGCGCTGCTCAGACCAGGCCGCTTTGACCGCCAGATCATGGTGGACAAACCCGACCTGAAAGGACGTATCGATATTTTCAAGGTTCACACCAAGAAACTCTCGCTCTCCACGGACGTCAACCTGAAAACGCTCGCATCACAGACTCCCGGATTTGCGGGTGCAGAAATTGCCAATACCGCCAACGAAGCGGCCCTGCTTGCCTCACGCCGCAACAAGCTGAGCATCGAAATGAAAGACTTTGAAGATGCAATAGAGCGTTGCGTGGCCGGACTTGAAAAAAAGAACAAGGTGATTAACCCGCGTGAAAAGCAGATAGTCGCCTATCATGAAGCGGGTCACGCCATTGTCAGTTGGATGATGCCTGAAAACGATCCTGTTCAGAAAATCTCCATCGTTCCAAGAGGAATGAGCGCACTCGGCTATACCATGAACATCCCGCTCGAGGATCGCTATCTGATGACCAAGAGCGAACTGCTCTCCCGCATCTGCGGCCTTCTTGGTGGGCGTATCGCTGAACTGATCATTTTCAACGAAATCTCGACCGGAGCACAGAATGATCTCGAGAAAGTAACCAGCATAGCCTACAACATGGTGATGGTTTATGGAATGAGCGAGAAAGTCGGCAACCTCTCATTCTTTGAAAGCAACAATCCCTATTATGGCAGCCCTGGTATCGACAAAAAATATGGTGAGGAGACTGCCCGGCTTATCGACCATGAGGTCATGGCAATTGTCGAAGCCTCCCGCATCAAGGTAACTGATCTCTTGACACAAAACCGGGAGAAACTCGAAAAGCTCTCAGGGGAACTGCTGTTGAAGGAGATGCTGCAGTACAGCCAGATCGAGGAAATTCTTGGAAAACGTCCTGAAGGGCTCTTTCCTGTTCACATCGAAGAAGAGTCTTTGACAGAAGACGACAATGAGAACTCTCAGAACAAGAGTGATCAGCTCAGCCTTCAGGAACAGGCAGAACTTGAAAAGGCAGTTGCAAGACTCACTGAGTCCCGGAAAGTACCTGAAAATTGAACGGAGATGTCACCGACGAAACGGGTAAACCTGATTGTAGCCGGACTTGTTCAGGGAGTTGGGTTCCGGATGTTTATTGACTTGGCCGCACAAGAGCTGAAACTCTGCGGCTGGGTGCGAAACCGGCCTGATGGCACAGTGGAAATCGAGGCGCAGGGCCCGGAAGAGATGATCGATAAACTGCTCAAGATTGCACAAAAAGGGCCTTCACGATCGAGAGTCACTTCTTTGCGGAAAGAGGAAAAACCGCCCGACACTGCTCTGGAGAGATTTACCGTTCGTTATCGATAAAAGAGAGGCAGAAGTGGAAAAGAAAAAGGCAGGGGGTACCTGCCTTTTTCTGAATTATAACCTTTGGATGTGGGTCCCGAGGGATTCGAACCCCCGACCTACTGGGTGTAAACCAGTCGCTCTAACCAGCTGAGCTAGGAACCCAATGAAACGGCCAGAATTATAACATAATTTCCCTGGAATACAAAAAGAAAAAACAGAGGCATACAGCTTGACAACGCTGGTTATTTGTATGCCTTCACGAAAAAGCATAAATTCAGGCCGATAATTTACCAGCAATCCCGGCAACTTTTTTTATTACTCATTATGAGATCACTATCCATCCTCGGCAGTACCGGCTCAATCGGACTCAGTACCCTTGATGTTGTCAGGCAGCACCCTGAAAAATTCAATGTTGTTGGACTTGCCGAAGGCCACGACGTTTCGCTGCTTGCAGAACAGATCAATGAGTTTCTTCCTGCAGCGGTTTCCGTCAGGGATGCTGAGTCCGCCAAAAAGCTTCAAACCCTTCTTGGCTCTCACAAACCGGAAATTTTTTACGGGCTTGAAGGCGCAGGAACCATTGCTGCCGCCGATGGAGTCGATATGGTCGTCTCTGCCATAGTCGGAGCTGCCGGCCTTGTGCCGACCGTCACAGCCATCAAGGCTGGCAAGCATATCGCGCTGGCCAACAAGGAGACGCTTGTTGTCGCTGGACAGCTTGTTTCTGACCTTGTAAAAAAACATAACGTACAGTTGCTGCCGGTTGACAGCGAACACTCGGCCATTTTCCAGTCGCTTGCAGGTCACCGGGCCGAAGATGTCGAACGCATCATTCTTACCGCTTCGGGTGGACCATTCCGCAAGACCTCTGCCGAAGAGCTGAAAAATGTCAAGCTCGAACAGGCACTCAAGCACCCGCAATGGACAATGGGAGCAAAAATCACCATTGACTCCGCCACCATGATGAATAAAGGTCTTGAAGTGATCGAGGCTCACTGGCTCTTTAACATGCCTGCCGAAAAAATCGGCGTCGTTGTGCATCCCCAGAGTATCATTCACTCGATGGTAGAATATATCGACGGTTGCGTCATCGCACAGTTGGGAACCCCGGACATGCGCGCTCCGATTGCCTACGCCCTCTCCTGGCCGGAACGGTGCGAAAGCGGCATCCACAAGCTCGACCTGACAAAGATCGGCACATTGACCTTCGAGGAGCCCGATATGGTACGATTCCCTGCTCTCCGTCTTGCATTTGACGCACTGAAAGCAGGCCAAACCTATCCGGCAGTACTCAATGCAGCAAATGAAATTGCCGTAGCAGCCTTCCTTGATAGAAAAATCGGATTTACCGACATTGCCGACACTGTTGACAAAACCATGCAGATTCACGAAGCATACACTCCTGTTGAAATTGAGGAATATCTCCAGGCCGACAGGTGGGCTCGTGAAACGGCAAAAAAACTTATTGCATAAAAACCTGTTAACCAACCAGCAAAAGAGAGTGCAATCCGCCGATCCTAAACCGGAAAAGCGGAAAACACTCCTCTCTTTACCTAACTGAAGGAGTGTTATGGATTTTCTCGGCTCAACATTTTTTTTCATTCTTGCAATTTTCATTCTTGTCACCGCCCATGAACTCGGTCATTTTCTGACTGCGAAGCTTTTCGGCATGAGGGTTGACAAATTTTATATCGGTTTCGACTTTTTTGATCTCAGACTCTGGAAAAAGAAAATCGGCGAAACTGAATACGGCATCGGGGTCTTTCCTCTTGGCGGCTATGTAAAGATTTCCGGAATGGTCGATGAAAGTCTCGACACCAATTTTCAGAACTCGGAACCGCAACCCTGGGAGTTCAGGGCAAAACCGGTCTGGCAGCGTCTGATTGTGCTGGCAGGAGGAGTTGCCATGAACGTGATTCTTGCGGCTGTGATCTTTATCGGCATAACCCTTGTGCTCGGAGAGTCACGTACCAATGTCAACAACCCTGCCTTCGTTGAAAAAGGATCGATTTTTGAAATCATGGGCATGAAAACCGGCGACCGGTTTATGCTGGCCAATGGAAAATCATTTGAAAGCTGGGAAGAAGTGCTCGATCCGGAACTCCTGACCGCCCGCTCGCTCAACTACACAATTCTTCGTGACGGCAAGAGCCTGAGGATAGAGGCGCCCGGCAACATCATGTCGAGAATCAATGAAAAGCAGGGCCTTGGCATACGACCCATCATTCCTCCGGTCATAGACGAAGCGCTTGAAAAAGAGCCCGCCAAAGCTGCAGGAATAAAATCCGGTGGACTCATTACAGCAATCAATGCAAAAGCGGTCTCCGACTGGACGGAAGTTGTCGGAATCATCTCGTCGAATGCAGGCAAACCCATCACCATTACCTGGCTCTATCTTGAACCCGTCAAAGGCCGCGACATTACTGCCAACATGATCCGCTCAGAAGGCAAAACCATTGTCACGACAGTCGTTCCAAACAAAGCGGGAAAAATAGGCATATCGCTGAAACAAACGCTTGTCACTGAACGCAGAAAACTCAATCTCGCTGGTGCAATCCAGAGTGGAGTCGGTCAGACCTGGAAAATGAGTGCCATGACCGTTCAGGGTTTTGTCAAAATTTTCACTGGCCAGGAAGATTTCCGCCGTTCGGTTGGCGGACCAATCAAAATTGCCAAAATAGCAAGCAGAAGTGCAGAACAGGGGCCGGTAAGTTTCCTTTATTTTCTGGCCATGCTCTCAATCTCCCTGGCAATCATCAACATCCTGCCGGTTCCGGCACTTGACGGTGGTCAGTTCGTACTCAACGGCATTGAAGGAATAATCCGCAAGGAAATCCCCTTCGAAACCAAAATGCGAATCCAGCAGATCGGCATGGCACTGCTCCTGGCACTTTTTGCCTTTATTATTTTCAACGATATTCTCAATCCCTGAGGCTGACGCCCTGACCCGATGCTTGACAAACTGCAATCCATAAAGGAAAAACATCTCGATCTTGAACAGTTGCTGGCCGACCCGAAAGCAGCAACTGATCAGGCCCGTTTCAGAAAACTCAACAAGGAGTACAGCGACCTCAAGGAGATTGTCGCTGCTTATGACAATTACGCTCAGGCCTGCTCGGAACTCGAAGAATCAAGGCTGCTCCTGCAAAACGAAAAAGAGCAGGAGATGAAAGAGCTTGTACAGGCAGAGATCAGCGAACTGCAAAAAAAGCTGCCGGAACTCGAACAACGACTGAAAGTGCTGCTTCTGCCAAAAGACGAAGCGGATTCGCGTAACGTCATTATAGAGATCAGGGCGGGCACCGGTGGAGAAGAGGCTGCGCTTTTTGCCGCTGACCTGACCAGAATGTACCAGCGCTATTCTGAAAAACAAGGGTGGCAGTATGAAGTCCTCAACTTTAATGAAAGCTCCGTCCCTGGAGGATTCAGGGAGATGATACTCGGCGTAAGCGGCCACGATGTCTACGGCACCATGAAATACGAAAGCGGCGTACACCGCGTGCAACGCGTTCCTGACACTGAAACGCAGGGAAGAATCCATACCTCCGCCGTAAGCGTGGCGGTTCTGCCGGAAGCTGAAGAGGTTGATGTTGAGATTCGCAAGGAAGACCTTCGTTTCGATACCTACCGGAGCGGAGGCAAGGGTGGCCAGAACGTCAACAAGGTGGAAACAGCCGTAAGAATCACCCACATGCCAAGCGGCATAGTAACCGCATGCCAGGAAGAGCGCTCCCAGCTCCAGAACAAGGAGCGGGCGATGAAAATGCTCCGCACAAAACTCTACGACATACAGCTTGCCGAGCAGCAGCAGAAAAGGGCTGACCTGCGCCGTTCGATGGTCACAACCGGAGACCGAAGCGCCAAAATCCGTACCTACAACTACCCACAATCAAGAGTTACCGACCACCGTATTGGCTTTACCAGCCACGCTCTTCCCCAGATCCTGCAAGGAGAGCTGCAGGAGATTATCGAAGCCCTTAAAATGCACGACCAGACAGAACGACTTAAGGCCGAGCTCGTCTGAGCTATCCCCGATAAAACGAACTGTCAAAGAGGATAGGTTTTCACCAATTCTCTTTATATTTTTCGGACTGAATCCGCACTGATAGCAAGGGCGTTGCCCAAATGAAACGAAACCTATGGAACAGAAAAAATGGACATGGAAGGAACAGGAACAAGCAGTGGCAACTGGATATTTTACGGTGAGTTTGACCGAACAGTAGCCTATCTTTCAGACCAGAAAAAAATACTGGGCTTCAACCCCTTTTGCCACAGTATCGAACAAACCAGCACTGAAAATGTCTTCAGATGGCATTTCCGTGTGACCGATCCGCAGAACAACCCGTTCGACGTGATCTTTTATGTCGAACAACGCGACGAACTGCTGCTGGAGCTGCCAAAGCACCTTGAATTCACCGACCCTCGTGAACTCTCCCAGGAGATAATCCAGCTCTACACTGTGGGAAAAAAAATAAGCTGGAAGCACCACCAGTTCCCCCTGCAGGTTGACGATCCCGCAAACTACCTCTTTGAAGGCAAGGCTTATGGCGATCTCTTCATGCACCGCATGCCGGAAAACCAAACCAAAGTACACTTCAAATTAAGAGTCGATGTCCACTTTACGCTTTACCCTGCATTCCGGATCATTCCGGAACAGATTATCAGCACCATGACCAACGCATGCATGTGCATGATCATGCAGACCGCAACCAACAAAACGTTTCACTCCATATCCAAAGACTTCGTCAAGGTCGAACACGCATGAAAGCAAAGCCCTGGCTTTGCCGCCAGGCAAGCTGCAATAGATTATCGACGCCTTTATAATTCTCTGCCAGACGAAACAGTGAAAGCCATGCTCGTCTGATCAAACTATCCTCCAACCAACAGTCCAAGGGGATAGGTTTTCAAGGATTCTCTTTATATTTTTGGGGCATTACATCGCGCTGAAGCTCCACCAGCGCTCTCGCTTTAAACAAAACCAATGGAACTGCAACAATGGAAATGGATGCGACAGGAGTAAGCAAGGGCGAATGGATTTTTCACGGTGAATTTGACCGGACAACAGCCTATCTCTCAGACCAGAAAAAAATACTTGGCTTCAACCCCTTCTGCCACAGCGTCGAACAAACCAGCACAGAAAATGTCTACCGATGGCATTTTCGTGTGACCGATCCGCAGAACAACCCTTTCGACGTGATCTTTTATGTCGAACAGAGCGATGAACTCCTGGTGGAACTGCCTGAAGAAATAGAATACTCCGATTCTGATGATCTCTCCGAAGAGACAATCAAACGCTACACCGTTGGTAAAAAGGTACGCTGGAAGTACCACAAGCCACCACAAAATATCAACGACCCCAAAAACTACCTCTTTGAAGGCAAAGCCTCTGGCAATCTCTTCATGTACCGCATGCAGGGGAACAGGACCAGAGTACACTTCGAATTAAAAGTCGATGTGCGTTTTCTGCTTTATCCTGCATTCCGGATTCTGCCCCTAAAAATAGTGCGTTCGATGATTAACGCCGGAATGTCGATGATCATGCAGACCGCAACCAACAAGATATTTCACTCTATTTCCAAAGATTTCATCAAAATTGAACGGGCATAAAAGAATACTCCCTGATGGACTTTTACGACCTTGTCACCATGCGCAGCAGCATCCGAAGCTTTCAGCGCAACAGAGCCATCCCCGAAGAGGTGCTTCACAGAATTCTCGATGCAGGGCGAATGGCCCCTTCGGCCAAAAACCTCCAGCCCTGGAAATTCAGGGTAGTGCAATCTCCTGAAATGCTTGAAAAAATCTACCCCTGCTACTCACGAGACTGGATTCGGAGTGCACCCTGCCTCCTGATAGTTACAGGAGAACGCAACAACGCATGGGTAAGAAGCAAGGATGGCTATAACTCCATCGAAACAGACCTCACCATCGCAATGGACCACCTCATTCTTGCTGCTACCTGGGAAGGGTTGGGAAGCTGCTGGATTGCCGCCTTCGATCCCGCAATTCTGCGTGAAACGCTCGGAATGAAGGAAAACGAGGAGGTTTTTGCATTCACACCGCTTGGCTACCCATCGCCTGATGCAGAGCCTCTCCCAAAATCAAGAAAATCAGTCGAAGAGATTGCGGAGTTTCTGTAACTCAGCACAATGTCCGACCCAGGATCCCCATTCTTTTATAAATTCTTCAAAACCGCCTTTCGCTTTCTGAATCGGTACAACCCAATCCCAATCAGAGAGTAAACGATAATGCTGCAGACTGAGCCTGGCTCAGGAGAGACAAAAACATCTGCACCCGGAACCACCCGAATAAAACCATGAAGCAGCAGCGGGTTGCCGACGGCGTTACTGACCGTGTGCAGCAACAGCACCGGCCAGACCGATTTGCTCAAAAGCCGTATCTCTCCGTACACCAGCGACAATGCTGCCACACCGGCAAACATCATGGAGAAAAAGATGCCAAAACCCTTGGAGGTGAAGGCTTCAAAAGAGGCCCGATCAAGAAAGAACAGGTAATAGGGAATATGCCAGGCCGCCCAGACCAAACCCACCAGAACATGTCCAACGAGATCATGCACTCCCAGCGATGAAATTCTCGGGGCGAGATAACCGCGCCACGCAAACTCCTCAAAAATATTCTTGAAAAACGAGGGTGCAAGAGCAAGGAGAGTGAGATGCAGAAAGAGAGCAGCTCTCGTTGGAGAAACATCAGGCAGGGTGACCAGCCCCAGAACACATCCTGTAAAGATAATGAGTGCCGCACAAAGAGGAAACAGAACAAGAGAAACGGCATACCAGAGCGCGCTTTTCTTCAGCTCAAGCCGTAACCCGAAATCCTTCCATCCATCTCCGCCAAAGCTCCGCAAAAGCAGCGCACTCAGAAGCGGCGCAACGAGCCAGAGAAGCTGACCAGGCTCACCCCACAATCGCCCAACCCATCCTGCCGAGATTGCAACAAAAGCAAAGATCGTCAGATTGCGAATGGTGCGCCTATGGTTGGAAGAGTGATTTTTCATAACGTCAGGCGCTGCGGAGTTTCCGAAGCGAAATAAGGTAGCAGGCAAACACCACGCTGATAAAGAGATCCAGACAACCAATCAGTAAAACAATGCGTGCGATATCATAAACAAGCACGTAATAGAGAATGAGCCCGGCAAAAACGACACGCGCGGCTGCATTAATGGCCGGAATAAACCAGCGCGACAGTGGGTCTCTTGACGCATAGAGCACAAATATACCAATGAGCACAAGATCAATACCCGCCGTATTGATAAGCAGCGCATTCACTCCTCCTGAAGGAGCAACAGGCACACGGCCACCAAGCAAGAGAACGCTATTCAGCTTCCAGAGAAGACTCAGGTAGCGAGTATAAAATTCAGGTACCATGAGTGGCGCAGCAAGGAGAATGTTGAACATGCCTGAAAAAATCAGAAAGCCACGAAATTGCCTCACTTGCCGCTCAATCATGTCGCTCAAGATTTTCACTCCTTTCCTTCTTTTTTCGAAACTATGCTATGGTGAATCCCTCGAGAGCAATCTCGATGCTTTCAACAGCCACCTCGTTGTTATACGCCTTGAGATCGATACCTGTGATCCTGATTGGCCAGGCGTTGACCAGCGACCAAACCCTGATAGATTTTCCCGCATCGTCAAGCTGGCTGATGGTTATGGACTTTCGCTTGATCGTGTTCATCCTGATCTCGTTAATCCATTGCCACACCTTCTCATCGCTTTTGAACACACCTTGTTTCAGAATGATGTTGCTGTATTTCTTCACCCCCGGCATATTCTGTCTCGAAAAGCTGGGGCTTGGGCCTATCCTTTTTTGGGCAGGCTGAATATCAACATCAAAACCGGAGAGTTCCCGAAAGGTCATCACGACTGAATCCCACTTTACCTCAAACCGAAAACCAGGAGTGGGTAATCCATTGGCGAACCCTCTTGAACCATCCTCTCTCAATGTGCTGCTCCGATCGATACATGGAAAAAAATAGCCTCTCTGCGCTCAATGATAATGATTTTTTCAGGCACTCAAACAGCCTGCTGAAAAGCCAGAGAAAAAACCTGCTGCTGAGTATGGCCTGACAGCCAATATACAGTTTTCAATAAATTACCACAGACGAAGCCTGCGCACATCCTTGTCTCATTCACTCACCCTTTTCTCTCGCAAACCGATTACAGAATTTTCTGCCGCTCAACGCGGTTATTATGTAACAGCAGCCGAAAAAGAACAAACGCAACATTCCAGGGAACCGGAGGCTTTATGAGAACCATAGTGTTCACAGGCAAAGGCGGCGTCGGCAAAACCTCCATAGCCGCAGCCACAGCCTTAAAGGCAGCATCAATGGGTTTTAAAACCCTCGTCATCTCAACCGACCCCGCACACAGCCTCGGGGACTCCTTCGACCTTGAACTTGGCCCATCTCCGGTCAAAATTGCCGAGAACCTTTACGGGCAGGAGGTAAGCGTCTACGGTGACCTGACCCTGAACTGGGAAATTGTCCGTGAGCACTTTGCCCACCTCATGGAGGTGCAGGGCATCAAGGGTATCTATGTCGAAGAGATGGGCGTCCTGCCAGGGATGGAGGAGCTTTTCTCGCTCTCCTACATCAAGCGATATGATCAATCGGGGGAGTACGACCTTCTCGTCGTAGACTGCGCTCCAACCGGTGAAACCCTGCGCCTTCTCTCCCTGCCGGAAACCTTCGGGTGGCTCTTGAAAATGATGCGGAACCTCGAGAAATATGTGGTTAAGCCGATGATACGCCCCCTCTCAAAACGGATTGGAAAGCTCCATGAGCTTGTGCCCGATACCAATGTCTATGACCAGATAGACCAACTCTTTTCCTCGGTTGATGGCATCATCGACCTGCTGTCAGATGGAACAAAAACAACTGTGCGACTTGTCATGAACCCCGAAAAGATGGTGGTCAAAGAGTCCATGCGGGCGCTCACCTACCTCAACCTTTACGGTATCACGGTTGACCAGGTGGTCATCAACCGGGTCTTCATGGATGAGGTTGACGGAGAGTACTTCAGGGAGTGGAAAACCATCCAGCAGAAATATATCGAGCAGATCGAACACTCCTTTGCCCCCATCCCGATAACGAAAGTGCCACTCTTCCGCCGCGAAGTGCTGGGACTCGAAATGCTGAAAACCGTGGGTGAAGTGGTCTACGGCGACAAAAACCCTCTCGATATTTTCTATCACGAGGAGCATACCGCCATTACAAAAATCAGCGAAGGCCACTATATCATGAAACTGCGCCTTCCGTTCGCCATGGACAACAAGATGGAGACCAATGTGCTGCAACTCGGCGAATCGCTGACTCTAAGAATCGGCAACTACCAGAAGGGGGTAATCCTGCCGGTTTTTCTGGCTGGCATGAGGGTGGCCGAAGCGGTCTATGAAGATCAATGGCTGAAGATAGACTTCCGCAAGAAAGAGGCATCCACGTCACCGGGCTGACGCTTGCCGGGTTGTGCGGCCAATAGCGACGAACCGGGATTGCTTGCATTTCAATTTCCGGCTACGGCGCCACCTTATATTCGCTGGATCGCCTCCAGCAGATAGGAAGCAATCAATCCCTTGAGGCATCTCATAAAAAATGACCATGTAAATTGAAACCTTCATTTTCAATTTACATGGTCATTCACAAGCCATAATAACTCTTATTGATTGGCCGCTTAGAGCAACAACAGGGCTCTTATCTTATCCCTCTGTCGTGGTTACGAACCTTGACCACATGGTGCCTGACATGGTGTCTCTTATTGACCACCTTATACCGGGGTCTTGCATGCAAATGAGTGCGGCGATGATGAACCCGACTTGTCTGCCCTATATTGATTCCGACTTTGACACTCGTTGTAGCCTGGGTATCAGCAATGGGATAGCTGAAAAGCATCCCTGCAATAACAAAAACCAGCCAGATATTTTTTTGCATCGTTATTCTCCTTTTAACATTGTTCATTCCCTTCAAGTTACTTGCGAATTCGCCATCAACCAAGCCTGAAACGACTGAATACTGCAAATATCTTTTAAGAAAATTTTAAGGTTACAACAGCAGTTTAACCAGGAGGTCAGGATGCAGCGACAGCCCCATAAGTCCTGGCAACTCCCATGATCAACCCAAAACCGGCAAAGAACCATGCAAGCAGAAAAAGTTTACGTTTGCCGGTAAGGGATGTAACTGCCAGCATGGCTAATGAGATGGAAATAAGAGCATCTGAGAGGTCAAACTGGTCATTCCGGAAATTCAAATCATCGTATTGCTTTTCAAACTCCCTGGCTTTTTTGGTCAAAAGAATTTCATCTTCCTGATAACGGGCAATAGTTTCCTGATAACGTTTCTGTTGAGATGAAAGCTCCTCACTTCCTTTCCCTCGTTCCAGTGCCAGAAAAGCCTGCACCTGGTTCAATCCAAGCTCACCCAAATGGTGCTTGATCTTTTTCGATTGATATTCGTTCCAGATATCCACCGCATCGGACTTGGCCTGGAGCATTGCCTGAACAATGTTGTCATCTTTCACTTTCGTAATGGCCATGAAAACCGATAGAATTGCAACACTTATAGCCACCCAATTGTTGATGCGATTTTTTGCCTCGGACAAGTCGAGTTTTTCCTGAAGATCACGCATCTCACTCACTCTTTGTTTCTCCCTCTTGACTTGTTTTCGACAGCAAGCCCTGACGACACTGCAGGATTCCGCCAGAGCGTCAGTAACGCCCATATTGGCTGGCAGTAGTGCACAGGATAAAGATACGAAACACAAAAAAAACAGCGTTTATTCGAGAAGGTTGGACGTTCTGCTGGCATACAACCAAGCATGTAAAATGAAGGACGCACTCTTCGCTCAACACAAACCAATGCCGGAGTAATTCCCGGCTTTTTTTATATTCAGTTGAGGCGTCCTGGCACCACACGTTCAGCCTGTTCAGGTTTTGGGAAAACGGTTGCCGCAAGTGCTTTTGAAATAAATTTATGCATGAACAAACAACTTTTGCTCGGCGCTGAAGCCATTGCTCTTGGTGCTCTTGACGGTGGAATATCAGGCGTCTATGCCTACCCCGGAACTCCTTCGACCGAAATCACCGAATATATCCAGAAAAACAGTGCTGATCGTGAGCAACCGGTTCGCTCGGCTTGGTCGGCCAATGAAAAAACCGCCTGTGAAGCGGCGCTCGGCATGTCATACTCTGGCAAAAGAGCTCTTGTCTGCATGAAGCATGTCGGCTTGAACGTGGCAGCCGATGCATTCATCAACTCAGCCATTACCGGCGTGAACGGAGGATTGGTGGTTGCTGTGGCGGATGACCCTTCGATGCACTCGTCACAAAACGAGCAGGACAGCAGGGTATATGGCAAGTTTGCCATGGTGCCGGTACTCGAACCTGCCTCACAGCAGGAACTCTACGATGCAACCCGTGACGCTTTCGATCTGTCGGAATCAGTTGGACTTCCGGTACTGCTCCGCCTTACGACCAGACTTGCGCATTCACGTGCAGGTGTTGAAGGTCGGGAAGTTCGTCCACAGAACCCGCTCAATGCCATATATGCACCGGAACGCTTCGTACTGATGCCCCACAATGCCCGTCGCCAGTACAACAAGCTGCTTGGTGTGCAGGAGCAGCTTGAGAAACTTTCAGAACACTCATGGCTGAACCGTCTCATCCCTGGCGCAGGTAAAACGGGAGTTCTCGCTTTCGGCATTGCCTTCAACTACGTGATGGAGGTACGTGAAGCTTACGGCCTTGACTGCCCCGTCCTCAAGGTTGGCCACTACCCACTTCCGCGAAAACAGATCGAAGCACTCTTCAATACCTGCGACACTGTCCTGGTTGCCGAAGAGGGATACCCGGTCTATGAAGAGCTGCTGAGGGGATTTTTTGGTGGCAAAAATATAAGAGGCCGACTCGACGGAACCCTCCCGCGTGCCGGAGAACTCAATACGGACAACCTGGCCAATGCTCTCGGCATTGCAAAAAAAGAGGGGATGGCGATACCAGCTATCGTGGTAAACCGCCCTCCGGAACTCTGCAAAGGGTGCGGCCACCGCGACCTCTATGAAGCGCTGAACAGTGTCATGAGCAAACAGAAAGAGCACCATGTCTTCTCTGATATCGGCTGCTACACGCTCGGAGCGCTTGCGCCATTCAGCGCCATTCATACCTGCGTCGATATGGGCGCATCAATCACCATGGCCAAGGGCGCGGCTGACGCCGGGCTGCGACCTGCGGTTGCCGTGATCGGCGACTCCACCTTCACGCACTCCGGCATGACCGGCCTGCTCGATGCCATCAACGACCGTTCGCCGCTCACCGTCATCATTGCCGACAACGACACCACCGCCATGACCGGCGGCCAGAACTCTTCGGCCAACGGTTCGAGACTTCTGGCAATTTGCAGGGGGCTCGGCGTTGAAGAGGCACATATCAAAACCATCATTCCCCTCAAATCGCACCTGGCGGAAAACATTGCCGTGCTCACCGAGGAGATTGAGTGGGAAGGAGTATCGGTGGTAATTGCAGAACGCGAATGTATTGAAACAGCCGCACGCAAAAAACGTAAACCGGCGTCCAACGCTTGACAATATTATGCAGATCAACATCATTCTTGCCGGAGTAGGCGGACAGGGAATCCTTACCATAGCGGCCGTGATCGACCTGGCAGCGCTCAACTCCGGTCTCACTGTCCGTCAGGCGGAGGTGCACGGCATGAGCCAGCGGGGCGGGGCAGTACAGTCACACCTGCGGATTTCAGATCGGGAAATATACTCCGATCTCATTGCGGAAGGCACGGCAAACCTTATACTCTCGGTAGAACCTCTTGAAGCGCTGCGCTACCTGCCCTTTCTCGCCTCCAACGGGAAGGTGGTAACCTCCACCGACCCCTTCATCAACATGGAAGGTTACCCTGCGATGGAGGCGATCCAGAGCGAACTGCACCGCACGAACAACCCCGTGCTGGTCAATGCGGCAGAACTGGCACGCGAGGCTGGCAACGCAAGAACATCAAACATGGTGATGCTTGGAGCTGCGGCTCCATTCACCGCCATTGCCCCCGAAAAACTTGAATCGGCTATTGAAGAGCTGTTCGGTAAAAAGGGCCCGGACATTGTAGCCATGAACATCAGGGCATTCAGAATAGGACAGGAATTATCTCAACCTCAAGCGACTGCGTCATGATCTGGAACGAGCATTACGAGTGTATGGAGCGCGAAGAGCTCCGGAAACTTCAGGGCGAACGGGTAAAAAATATGGTGGAGAGGGTTTATAACTCGGTTCCCTTCTACCGCAAAAAGCTGCAGGATGCCGGTATTGAGCCCGGCGACATCAACACCATCGACGACCTGAAAAAACTGCCCTTCACCACCAAACAGGATTTGCGCGACAATTATCCTTTCGGTCTCTTTACCGTGCCACAGGAAGATATTGTACGCCTGCATGCATCGAGCGGCACAACTGGCAAATCCACCGTTGTCGGCTACACCCACAACGATATCCAGATGTGGAGTGAAGTGGTTGCCCGTTCGCTCACCATGGCAGGAGTGACCAAATCCGACATCGTCCAGGTGGCCTATGGCTACGGTCTCTTCACCGGAGGACTCGGCCTGCACTACGGAGCGGAAAAAGTTGGAGCATCGGTCATTCCGATCTCCGGCGGCAACACAAAAAAACAGCTTCAGCTCATGGAGGATTTCGGTTCCACGGCAATAGCCTGCACCCCATCGTATGCGGCCTATCTCGGTGAAGCGCTTGTTGAGGAAAAAGTCGACCGGAGTAATCTGAAACTCAAAGTCGGCATTTTCGGTGCAGAACCATGGACCGAAGAGATGCGCTCACAGATTGAACACCTGCTCGGCATCAAGGCTTACGACATATACGGCCTCAGCGAAATCATCGGGCCCGGAGTTTCTATGGAGTGTCAATGTCAGAAAGGAATGCATATTTTTGAAGACCACTTCATTCCCGAAATCATCAATCCCGAAACCGGCGAAGTGCTTCCTTACGGGGAACTTGGCGAACTGGTCTTTACACCGGCAACCAAAGAGGCAATGCCTCTCATCCGATACCGCACACGCGACCTTACCCGGCTCCATGCCGACAAATGCGAATGCGGAAGAACGCTGGTGCGTATGGAAAAATGCGTTGGCCGTTCAGACGACATGCTCATTATTCGCGGCGTCAACGTCTTCCCCTCACAGGTGGAATCGGTACTGCTTGAAATGAGCGAAACCAAACCGCACTACCTGCTGGTTGTAGACCGTGAAAAGAACCTCGATATTCTTGAAATTCAGGTAGAGGTAGAAGAGCAGTTCTTCTCCGACGAGGTCAAGGAGCTGGAGGGGTTACGCCAGCGCATCAAGGCAAACATTGCAAGCCTGCTTGGCATCAGCGCCACCATCCGCCTGGTAGAACCCGGCACGATAGAACGCAGCATGGGCAAGGCACAACGGGTTATCGACAAACGCAAACTCAAGTAATGTGAGATTTTCTGACGGTGGTTTCTGTTCAAAAGCAGGTGAGTGTCCAAGAGTGCCCAAGATAGTGTCCAAGTTGCGATTGTAAGATATTGCCAAAATCAACGAAGCAAGAAAGAGATACTGGATTATCTGGGGCTTTCTATGCACACTAAAAACTTTAAACGCAATATTTTGCCTGTTATAGAGAAACAATGGATTGCCATGACCTTACCAGATAAACCGACCAGCAGACATCAGCGCTACCTGATCACAGAAAAAGGCAGGCGACTTCTGGGAGGCTCTCTTGAATGATTATACGATTTCGACAACATTCTTGTTCGAGAAAGAAGAGCAACTGCTCAAAGCTACTGTTTCTTGCCCAAAACCAAACTTACCCCCAGACAGAGTAGGTGGAGTTGTCAACACTGAGAGAAACTTGTAATCCTTCAGGCTGCTCAGTATACTGAGTAAAATATCCATGCTGATTGAGCGCTCTCAAAAAAAAACTCCTGACACAACGGATCGAAAGAGAACCACGTCGATTCATTCAGGTACTCCACGGCCCCCGTCAGGTTGGCAAAACCACACTGGCCATGCAGTTTATGGAGTCAACAAAACTGCCAGTTCATTTCGCCTCGGCTGACCTTGTTTCAACGGGACAATCAAGCTGGATCAGCCAGCAGTGGGAAGCTGCACGAATCAAGCTTCGCCAGTCAACAGAGCAAGAAGCTGTACTTATCATCGACGAAATCCAGAAAATCGGCAACTGGAGCGAAGCTGTCAAAAAAGAGTGGGACAGTGACAGCGCACAACGGCAAGCACTCAAGGTAATAGTGCTCGGTTCATCACGCCTTTTGCTGCAACAAGGTCTGACCGAATCACTCGCAGGCAGATTTGAAACTATCTCTATTGGCCACTGGTCGTACCGGGAAATGAAAGAGGCATTTGACTTCACACCTGAGCAATATGTCTGGTTTGGAGGCTGTCCAGGTGCAGCAATGCTGATCGACGATGAAGCTCGATGGAGACGATATATCACCGAATCACTCATCGAAACAAGCATCTCGAAAGATATTCTGATGCTTACCCGTGTTGACAAGCCCGCTCTGATGAAACGGCTCTTTGAACTTGGATGCAGTTACTCCAGCCAGATTCTCTCCTACACAAAAATCCTTGGCCAGCTCCAGGACGCAGGCAACACCACAACACTTGCTCACTATCTTCGCCTGCTCGACACCGCAGGGTTACTCGGAGGAGTGGAAAAATTCAGCCCTGAAATGGTACGACGAAGAGCCTCAATCCCCAAATTCCAGGTGCATAACACTGCACTGATCAGCGCACAACAGCAACACTCCTTTCACGATATTGCCTCAAATCCATCGCAATGGGGGAGATGGGTAGAGTCGGCCATTGGAGCCCACCTCCTCAACCATAGCCGCTCTTCGGCCATCAACCTCTTCTACTGGCGCCAGGGAAATCATGAAGTGGATTTCGTTCTGGAACACAAGGGAAAAGTGATCGGTATCGAAATCAAAAGCGACCACACACAACGCGCATCCGGCATTGCTGCGTTCGAGCAGCAATGCAAACCGCACAAGGTTCTTCTTGTTGGAAATTCCGCTATCCCATGGCAGGAATTCCTTGAACTGGAACCACAGGAACTGTTTGCTTGACAGGAAAGTTTACTGCAACAAAAAACTCCCGGGAAGCCGGGAGTTTTTTGTGAAAAGGGTTCAAAATAAGTTGAGCGAGACGATCAAGCTGCACTTCTCAGATGCTTCCATACCGCTTCAATAATGACCTCAGAAGCGCTTTCCGGGTCATCCTGATAAAATATATTATAGGTATCGGCCTGCTGCTGTGACAATGCACATGCTTTCATCAAGGCTGCGTTACCTCCATTCAGTCCACATTTGTTACGAATGAGCACTCCAAGACCAAACTG
>SZXY01000167.1 GCA_005843805.1 Chlorobium sp. | reverse complement strand
CAGCACTATATCACCTGCAGCCATGCCGCCCCGTTTCGCCACCAGAAGAGCAAGCGCTTCACTGGCCTCATCGATGGTATCCACATCCCGCCAGTAACCAAGATTCAGATACAGCCTGTGCTCGGTAAGAGAAGTGGTACCAATCAGATCATAGACTTCCGCCGTCTCCAATCCGTGGAATGGATTGAGAAGCCAGTTGAGATATGCAAAAAAACGACCCGCTGTGTTGTCTGACATGGTTTTTATTTTTTTCTGGTGAAGAGGTCGATATCACTTGCGATGACTGGCTATCCCGGCAGTTTTACGAGAAAACGCCTGCGCAACTCTTCGGACGGCAACATGCATTCATCTTTTTTCCCGAACAGTTGATATCGGTTCTGCGCTATCAGATCGTACATCACATCCCGCAGGGGTTCGGGAACCGCCTGGAATAAGGTGAGCAGATTCCATGGCATGTCGAGTCTGGAGGCGATTTCAATGGCAGCGGCACTTCGGGTAAAGGCGCGGTCACCACTGACAAGAACGACGGTGTCAAGACGCGAAGTATTGATGCCAAAATGCTTAAGTAACGACGCTCCAAGAGGAGACTGGGCAGGCGTGAACGAGAAATGCCCGACGGTATCGTGCTCAAAAATAAAATTCACCGAAAATTCGCACAGATTGCACACACCGTCAAAAATAACAATGTTTTCCGGAAGAGCGGCCGAGGACTTATGCATCTGGTTTCATGGTAACGTTCACAATTGCTTTGATCAGGGATCCGGATCTTTGTGGATGGTCTCAACATTCATCCAATCAGTCCATCAAGTCCGGAGTTCCAGATATAAGATGTTCAGATTTTCAGGAAGATTACTGTGTACACAACTCGAAAACCGGGATAGTAGTTCCTGAAGTCGGGATTGTGATGGAGCGATCGACACTACGCAGAGCCATACTGAAGCGAGCTGCAAGATCAGGCATCATAAAGGCGGGAGAGCTGAAAAAAGCCTGTCCCTGGCTTAAAAAGCTCAGGACAACGCACATATCAGATCAAGAAACTGGTACACCGCAGGATGCTGCAATCAACCAGGGAAGGCGGCAGAAAGTAGGCTATCGGATTCAGCAATAACATTCTGATGCGCGGTATTATTATGGCCTTGTCAAAAGAGGGATTTATTCCATCAGCCCTGAAAGAAATCAAAAATGAACCAACCGGTTCCGAGCCCTGAAAATCAACAAAACGAATGCGCTTTGTTCCTGATTTGTAACATGGCGACCGGGAATGCCTGATTTTGATCTATCGCAAAACCGATGACAACTGCCTTGAACTGGTTCGCCTCAGCTCTCATATCGAGCTGGGTCGTTAATCAAAGATTATGATTCTGAAACGCCTGAGACAACTTCTGTTCAGCAAATCCCCTTCCACGACACCTCATTCACAACATATTCTGATGCTGAACTGCATGAGTTAGTTTACGTAGTTGTGAGCGTCCCCTTCTCCATCGTGTTGATTTAGATTTGCTAAAAGAACAAAATATTGGTTTAATTGCTGTTGGAATTGAACACATTCGTTTTGTTTTTAAACCCAAAACTGAACAGCCACAGGATTTGATTTCATACCTAAGCTGGGCGATTTAGCACAAAAAAAGCTCCAATATTTGCGGTTAAAGTGTTATATTATAATGAGTAACGGCAAATTACCATTTGTAACGCAACACAAGCCAATAAATACAGGAGCTTCATGCCGAAAGATACAAAAAAGAGCCGCAATAAAGGCCATCGTATCAGTTCTATCGTGACAACAACCAATGATTGCCTTACCAATCGCGCTGGGCTGGCATTGTTTTCCACCTATCTGCAGGGTATTCAACTCATGCCGATTATGGAGAACATGTTCAGAACCATGCGTAAAAACAAAAAAGGTGTTCCGGTTGTTGATCTGCTTCTTCAATTGTTGTGTTTTTTTATGGATGGTACCAGCCATCACCTGACATGGTTTGACGAACTGAAAAAAGAGAAAAGTTATGCCCCATTGATTGGCTGTAAACCGGAACACTTGGCATCGTCTCATGCAGTCAAAAGATTTTTTGGAGTGTTCTCTGCTCATAAAGTAAGGTTATTCCGTTATTTACTGCAAAAGGTCTTTTTGTGGCGGCTGAAAATTGATCAGCCCGCAGTTATCGAACTGGGTATTGATTCTATGGTGCTGGATAATAATGATGCTTTGAAACGAGAGGGTGTTGAACCAACGTACAAGAAAGTGAACGGGTTCCATCCCGTGCAGATGAATTGGGGCCGCTACTTCGTTGATGCCGTTTTCCAGGTTGGCTCAGACCACTCCAATCATGGTCAAACCGTTGAGATGATGCTGTACAATATCGTTGCGACAATCAGGGAATCGTATCGGGTCGATGTCCCGATCATTGTTCGCATGGATTCCGGCTTTTACGACCAAAAGTTGTTTAAAATCTGTGAATCGTTGCATATCGGCTATATCTGCGGCGGAAAACTTTACGCTAATGTTAAAAAAGCGGCGGCGGACAGCACAAGCTGGTCTAACTTTAACTCGTTAAATAAAAAGGAGATATGGAAGTATACCGATTTTATGTGTCAACAAGACACTTGGGACTTGGCCCGTCGGACAATTTACAGCCGTATGATTCAGCATGGCAGACAACTTGTCGTACCGGGATTGGGTACTGACAGTGCCATCATCACCAACCTTGGTATGAGCGGTCTGATTGACGAACTCCTCTGTCAAGCCGGTGCAGAAAACCTCCTTTCAGCTCACGATATTCTCGGCAACTATCACCAGCGCGGCAATGATGAATTAGCCAACCGTGCCATCAAAAACTTTGGTGAAGAACAATTGCCCTTCAAAAACTTCTATGCCAATGCAGCTTGGTACTTTTTCATGTTGCTGGGCAATAATCTGTTCGAAAGCTTCAAAGAAGATGTAAGCGTATCAGTCATTGCTAAAACCGTTTATGCCGATACTTTTCGTCGGCAGTTCATTGATACAGCAGCCAAAATTGTTCGCAATGGCAAAAAACTCATCATGAAAGTTCCGACAGCCTGCTTTGAGCGCCTGCAATTCGATAAACTCTTTGAGCGCTGTTTGAACGTTACTGTTTTGCAGTGTTAGCCGACGATTGACAGCAAAATACAGACACAGCTATCAGGCAATGGAGGAGTGCGCCCAAAAAGAGCTTTGAACGAAGATTTTTGCTGTTTATGCTGTTATTTTTCCTGATCTTGTCTTGCTAACACAGAACTCTACGCTCTTCTTTGTCCGAAATGTTATAATTTGCTTGCAACATCAGCTTCTCGTTGATGATTTTGAGTCATTTCTGTCCTTGGATCAATGTCTCTGCACCGGCAGCAGGATTGTTTTTACGAATCTCACAGTTTAGGATTAAGATAATACTGAAAAAGGACATTAAAAACAGACCAACAAAAGAATTGTCCTGTCATGATGCTCATAACATAAAAGCTTTTTCTCTAAGGAGGTAGTCGGCGAGGTCGAGGCCGTGGGTCAGTCGGCTGGAGGGGACTCGTTTTTCGGGGATG
>SZXY01000041.1 GCA_005843805.1 Chlorobium sp. | reverse complement strand
GCACAGTACCAGATCAAGGTTCAGGAATCAGCAACAGGCTCATTCAGTCTGACACCGACCCTGCGCTACCGTGCAAGCGGATCAGGAGCTGCTGCCGGTGATATCACAACCAGAAACAACCAGCTTCGCACAGAACTCTATGCGACTGTAACTTTCTAAATCGCTCTATGTTCGTTATAAGGCCGCAGGCAACTGCGGCTTTTTTTTTCTTGCCGTTCTTCGCCCATTACCGTTTTCAAGACGTCTTGTTCCTGTGAGTCACAATTGTTACACCGGGGATTTTTCACGATTCTTGACTTTTTAGTCTTACATTTTTTTTCGACAGAAAGATGACAGGTGGATGTTTTTGCCCTGTAAACAATGGCAAAACTTCTGCTTCCGTTTGCATAGAGTAATACGGTTCTTGCGTTGAATTCAATGGTTCTCTCCCTGCACCCGTGCAGTTTGAGTAGTAACCTGTTTGACTTTTTCCTGTTGCTATCAGTCACATTAAAACGTTTTATTTCAATAACTAAAACACAACAGCGGTACTATGATTACCATTAAAAAAATCATCTGCCCGGTTGATTTCTCTGGTTTGTCGCGCAAGGCGCTAAAATACGCCAACGAGTTTGCGAGACTTTCCAACGGAGAGGTCTTTCTGGTCGGCGTTATCGAGAATGACCCGACAATCACCTATTCGCACGGTCTTGAAAAGGAACGCGCTGAATCAGAACAAAAACTTGCCGACCTGATCGAGGAAGAACAGATGGCCGGTATCGTGGCCGATTATGTCATCTACGAAGGATTTCCCGAAGAGTGCATTCTCGACTATGCCAAACGACAGGAAGCTGATATCATTATCATGGGCTCTCATGGTCGCCGTGGCCTGAAGCGTATGATCCTCGGAAGCGTCGCTGAGCACATCGTTCGCCGTGCCCCATGCCCGGTTCTTGTCGTAAAGGAAAACGAACACGAGTTTATCAATTAAGTATCTGGCGGCAACAACAGTTCGATCCATTTTTTTTAACAATCAAAGCAAACTTTTATGGCACAACATGTCACAAATGTTTCCCAACCCGAAGAGGTGAGCAGCACCAGGAGAGTTATCGCTGCTTCTTCGGTCGGAACACTCATCGAGTGGTATGACTTTTATATCTTTGGTACTCTTGCCAAAATTATTTCCGAGCAGTTCTTCCCCAAAGACAATCCGACAGCCGCATTGCTGGCAACTCTTGCAACCTTTGCTGCAGGTTTTGTTATCAGGCCTTTCGGTGCGCTTTTCTTTGGACGCCTCGGTGACCTTATCGGTCGTAAGTACACCTTTCTTGTTACCCTGGTCATCATGGGCGGTTCCACGTTTGCCATCGGTCTTGTTCCCGGCTATAAAACGATAGGATTTTTTGCGCCAGCCATCGTCTTTATTTTACGGCTTCTGCAGGGTCTCGCTCTTGGAGGTGAGTATGGTGGTGCGGCGACCTACGTTGCCGAACACTCTCCTGCCGGCAAACGAGGTTTCTGGACCAGCTTTATCCAGACAACTGCAACCCTCGGTCTCTTTCTTGCACTCGGTGTGATTCTTGTTGTCCGTCAGTCACTCGGTGTTGAAACTTTCACCGATTGGGGATGGCGTATTCCGTTTATCCTGTCTGCACTCCTCGTTGCAGTTTCCGTCTTTATCCGCATGAAGATGTCGGAATCACCGCTCTTTGTGAAGATGAAAAAGGAAGGCAAAACCTCAGCCAACCCGCTGGCCGAGAGTTTCAAAGAGAAAGACAACCTGAAAATGGTGCTTATCGCTCTTCTTGGAGCAACCGCTGGTCAGGGTGTTGTCTGGTACACCGGTCAGTTCTATGCACTCTCTTTCCTTCAGAACGCCTGTAACATCGAGTTTGTACAGAGCAACATGATCATTTCGGTTGCACTGCTTATCGGAACACCTTTCTTTATTCTCTTTGGCGCACTTTCCGACAAAATCGGACGCAAGTACATCATGATGGCTGGTATGCTCATCGCAGTTATTGCCTACAGACCGATCTACACCGTCATGTACAACGAAGCCGATCTCAAGCTGAAAACCGAGATTGTCGAGCAGAAAAAAGTTGAGGTCAAGAGTGCAGTAAAAGGAGCTGATTCGCTGATTACAACGATCACCACCAAAGCTTTTACTGATGGAACCTCTTTCAAGGAAACTGTCAAGAAAAAGTTCCCTGCTGATCCAGCCCTCAAGGCCGCACTTCCAAAAGACAAGATGAAGCCGGAAACCAAGAAGGAAGTAACTCTTTCCAAGGATTTGTCCATAAAAATGATTGGACTTGTCCTGATCCAGGTGATTTTTGTTACAATGGTTTACGGTCCTATTGCCGCATTCCTGGTTGAGATTTTCCCGACCCGTATCCGTTACACCTCGATGTCGCTGCCATACCATATCGGCAACGGTGTTTTCGGTGGTCTGGTTCCGCTTATTTCAACCCGTCTTGTTGAAGCAACCCGTCCAGGACCGGGACTTCCACCAGCCGATCCACTTGCAGGTCTCTGGTACCCGATTCTGATTGCCAGCGTAAGCTTCGTGATCGGTTCGCTGTACATATCAAACAAGACCAACAACCTGGACGTCGAGTAATCAAGAACCATTTAAATCAACCAATTATGTCAGCAATAAAAAAGATTTTCGGGCTTCTCTGGGCAGCCATGGGAGTTGGTATCATCCCTCTGGTGATCATGCAGGCCATGAAAGAGATCGCCGCAAAACCCAGCGAAGAGAACTATATTTTCTGGTCTATCGTGATTGTCGTGCTTATGCCGATTATCGCCTTCAGCCTTATTACCTTCGGGGTGTTTGCTCTGAAAGGTGAATATGATGTCATTGCATAGGTCGCATTAGATCAGACATGTTCTTTTTTTGAAGGAAAAGCCGCAACTTACTTGCGGCTTTTCCTTTTTTCAGGTAAAGCGTTTCTCAGCGATGCACAGAACCAGACTCCCATGATCCCCGATAATCAGGAACCCGAAGCTCCATCCGGTATAAAGAATGCTCTTTTGGAAAAGCTCGCCACCCTGCCCTCTTCCCCGGGCGTCTATCAGTTCAGAAACGACAAAGGGCGGGTTATCTATGTCGGCAAGGCTAAAAACCTGCGTAACCGGGTACGCTCCTATTTCAGAAACCGCCAGCAACTATTTGGCAAAACGCTGGTACTGGTCACTCATATCGATGATTTCGAAGTCATTATCACCTCTTCGGAAGTTGAAGCGCTCATTCTCGAGAACAACCTGATCAAGGAGCTGAAGCCGCGCTACAATGTGAACCTGAAGGACGATAAGACATACCCGTATCTGGTCATTACCAATGAACCGTTTCCCCGAATTTTCTTTACCCGTCAGATCAGAAGGGACGGTTCCACCTGGTTCGGTCCCTACACGGAAGCACGTCAGCTCCGTTCGATTCTCGATCTTGTCGGTTCGATTTTTCCGCTCAGGAGTTGCAAACACCGCCTGAGTGAGGAAAATATTGCGGCAAAAAAGTTCAAGGTCTGCCTCGATTACCATATCCATAAATGCAAGGGCCCTTGTGAAGGGCTGCAGAAAGAAAGTGAGTATCTCCTTATGATCGGAGAGATTACCCGCCTGCTTAAAGGAAAGACCTCAAGCACGATACGCTCCCTTACAGACACAATGCACAACCTGGCTGCAGAGATGAAGTTCGAACAGGCGGCTGAAATAAAGGCGCAGCTCGACAGCCTTAAACGCTATGCAGAGCGGCAGAAAGTGGTGGCAGACGACGCTCTCGACAGGGATGTTTTTACCGTTGCCGCAGGAGAAGATGACGCCTGTGGTGTTGTCTTCAAAATCCGTGAGGGAAAACTGCTCGGTTCGCAACACATCTATATGAACAATACCGCTGGTGAAACCGATGCCGAACTTCAGGCACGAGTGCTTGAAAAATACTATCTGGAAACCCTCGAACTCATTCCTGATGAAGTTCTGCTTCAGGAAGCGCTTGGCATTGATGAAGAGGATAGTTTGAGAGCACTTATTGCGGAAAAACAAAAAGAGGGCAAACAGGAGAAAAAAAGCATCCGCTTTCTGGTGCCGCAAATCGGCGACAAAGCTCATATCGTAGAGATGTGCCGACAGAATGCCCGACACCATCTGGAGGAGTACCTGATCCAGAAACAGAAAAGGGGCGAGGCTGCCCGTGAGCACTACGGCCTATCAGCGCTCAGGGAGTTGCTGCATCTGTCGAAAATGCCGCAACGGATCGAGTGTTTTGACAATTCTCATTTTCAGGGCAGCGACTATGTGAGTTCAATGGTCTGTTTTATACAGGGAAAACCAAAAAAATCCGAATACAGAAAGTTTAAACTCAGCAGCTTCGAGGGCTCGGATGACTATGCCGCCATGGAAGAGGTGATCCGGCGTCGTTACGGAGGCTCGCTTTCCGAAGAGCTTCCCATGCCTGACCTTATTGTTGTAGACGGTGGAAAGGGGCAGGTCAATATCGCTTTTCAGACGCTCAGCGCTCTCGGCATATCGATCCCGGTTATCGGTCTTGCTAAACGCATCGAGGAAATCTTTACCCCGCAGGCAAAAGATCCGTTCAATCTGCCCAAAACCTCCCCTGCACTGAAACTGCTCCAGCAACTGCGCGATGAAGCACACCGATTTGCCGTTACCTATCACCGTCAACTGAGAAGCAAACGCACGTTGCAGACAGAACTTACCACAATTGCAGGAATCGGAGAGAAAACCGCGTTCCGGCTGCTTGAGCGGTTCGGCTCTGCAGAAGGTGTTGCAAATGCAAGTATTGAAGAACTTAAAACAATAACAGGAGCTAAAACAGCCGCAACCATCTACCGCTTTTACAGGCCATGAATCTCCCCATTCTCACCCCTGGCAACCCCTCACTATGTTTTTCTTAATAAAATTCTGTTATATTTAATCATGATCTGAACGACGAATGGTGAAACTCTTTACGATTGCTTATGAACTTGCCTGACTTCTTCGACGATAATCGTCATAACCCTATGCGGCCTTCAGGCAAAGAACTGCCCGATCTTGATGGACTTGATTCCATGTTCGATTCGGAAGAGCTTCTTGACAGGATCACGCAATATAATGAAGAGGGGTTTCTGCTTGAAGCGCTTGCTGTTGCCCGTCGTCTTGAAGAGATCGCACCCTATAACACTGAAACATGGTTCCATCTTGGTAACTGCCTGACCCTGAACGGCTCTTTTGAAGAGGCGCTCAATGCGTTTCAGAGAGCGGTGGTACTCAGTCCGGCAGACGGAGAAATGACGCTGAACCTTGCACTTGCCTGGTTCAACACCGGCAAGCTCGATGAGGCTCTTGAAGAGCTTGAAGAGATGATGATCGACTCATCCATTGAAAAGGAGTACCATTATTACCGGGGTATTATCCTGCAGCGACTTGAACGCTTCACTGAAGCTGAATCGGATTTCAACCGTTCTCTTGAACTTGACCCTGATTTTTCGGATGCCTGGTATGAACTGGCCTATTGCAAGGACATCATGGGCAACCTTGAGGAGAGTACCTCATGCTACCGCAAAACACTCGATCAGGATCCCTACAATATCAATGCATGGTACAACAATGGCCTTGTATTGAGCAAAATGAAGCGCTATGATGAAGCGCTTGACAGTTACGACATGGCCCTGGCTATTTCGGAAGATTTCAGTTCGGCATGGTATAACCGGGCCAATGTCCTTGCCATCACCGGACGTATCGAGGAGGCTGCTGAAAGCTACCAGAAAACCCTTGAGTATGAACCTGATGATATCAATGCGCTCTATAATCTCGGAATAGCTTATGAAGAGCTTGAGGATTACAGCGAAGCGATAGAGTGCTACCGCCGTTGCATCGAGGTCAGCAGTGATTTTGCCGATGCATGGTTCGCTCTTGCCTGCTGCCATGAGGCGCTTGAAGAGTATGAAGAGGCATTTACGGCAACAGAGCAGGCTTTGAAAACAACACCTGACAGTATCGAGTTTCTTCTGCTCAAGGCTGAGATAGAGTATAATCTCAACCATCTTGACAACTCGATAGCGACCTACCGCGAAATCGTAACGCTCGATGCGGAAAACCCGCAGATATGGGTTGATTTTGCCATAGTTCTCCGGGAGGCTGGACTTATCAATGCTTCCATTGATGCACTGCATCAATCACTGAGACTGCAGCCACTTTCAGCCGATGCACATTTTGAAATTGCCGCTGCCTATTTCGCCATGGGCGACAAACTCAGCACACTGAAGGCTCTGAGCAAGGCATTCAAGATCGATCCTGACAAGAAAGAACTGTTTCAGAGCACTTTTCCTGAACTTTACCAGCAGGATTCCATCAGGAGAATGCTTGGTATTTCATGATCACGGAGAGAAAGCGCAACACTGCATGACGAAAGCAATAAAAATTCTCGGTCTTCTCGGTCGTGCAGTGGATTATTCATACTCTCCGCTCATTCATAATACGGCGTGTAAGCTGCTCTCACTGCCCTACTACTATACCGTTTTCAACATTGCAGAGAGCAATCTCTTGGCTGACGCCTTTCGCGGGGCAAAAGCTCTTGGTATTGCAGGCTTCAATGTAACCATACCCTACAAAAAAGAGGTCGTTCCCTTTCTTGACGAACTATCACGGGAAGCTGCTGCCATACAGGCAGTCAACACTATCGTCAATAACAACGGAAAGCTGACGGGACACAACACTGACATTGCCGGTTTTGCCGCTCCTCTTCTGCCTTACAGAGAGAGCATAAAAGGCAGAACCGTCGCTCTTTTCGGAGCTGGCGGTGCAGCATTGGCAGCAATAGAGGCGTTCAGTGAATTTTTTGATCCAAAAGAGATTCTCCTCTTTGTTCGTGATCCGAAAAAGGCGGAAACATTGCTTGAAAAGAGCGGCTATGAGCAAAAGTTGCCAATCACCATCATGCGTTCTGACGATCCGGAAAAAACCCGTGAGTGCCAGCTTATCGTCAATGCTACTCCAATCGGCACCAGAGGGCGTGACAATGGCGCCGGCAACACGATCATTCCGCCTGAGCTTGCGTTGCTTCACCGTGACCAGATTGTCTACGACATGGTCTACAACCCTCTCGATACCCCGCTGCTGCAGGCTGCCCGACTTGCGGGAGCCACAACCATATCAGGCATAGAGATGCTGATCGGTCAGGCTGAACGCTCTTTTTTTCTCTGGACCGGCATGAAAATGCCTGTAACTGCCGTAAAGCAGGCGGTCATGCAAGAAATTGAACAACAGGCCAAGCAGTAACACTTTACCTGCAAACAACAAACATCCCTTATTTGCCGAACTCATGAAATGGTTTTTTACTCTTGTCCTCTTTGTCATCACCACCGATCAGTTGACAAAAAAGCTTGCCATAACCTTCCTGAGGGATGGTGCTCAAAGTATCACCATAATCCCGAAGCTGCTTTCGCTTACATACGCTGAAAACAAAGGGGTCGCCTTTGGCCTTGAATTTGCGCCTCCAGTAGTGCTTCTCCTCCTGACGGCACTTATTACGACAATCGTTATTGTCTACGTTGTCCGCTCAAAAAACCGTTCTCCACTCTTTCTTCTCCCCTTTGCCCTCATTGTCGGTGGAGGAACAGGAAATATGATTGACCGGATAAGCATTGGCAGGGTTGTTGATTTCATCTATTTCGACCTCTATAACGGGCGTGTTTTTGGCACCTGGCTCTCACTCTGGCCGATTTTCAATGTTGCGGACTCAGCCATTACCATTGGAGCCTGCCTGCTGATTATCTTTCATAACAAGCTCTTTCCGGAAGGGAGCCCGACAAGTGAAGAGAATGTTTGTTGATACACACTGCCACCTCTCGTTTCCGGAGTTCGACCATGACCGAAAAGAGGTTATCGAACGCATGACCGAAGAGCGGGTCACTCTGCTCATCGATCCTGGCACCAATGTTACGACAAGCAGAAAAGCCATTGAACTTGCAGGCAATGTCGATTTCATCTATGCCAATGTCGGTCTTCACCCCCATGAAGCCTCAGAGCGTGTCGAAGAGAGCGTTTTTGAGGAGCTGGCCGTTCTTGCCCGCTCTCCGAAAGTTGTCGGCATTGGAGAGATCGGACTTGACTATCACTATCCCGACTATAACCCCAAAGCCCAGCAGGATGCCTTCCGTGAGATGCTGAGGCTTGCCCTCGACCTCGACATGCCGGTCGTGATTCATTGCCGTGATGCCTGGGAGGATATGCTGCATATACTTTCCGAAGAGAAGCACTCCTCCATGCGCGGCGTAATGCACTGCTTTTCAGGTGACACCTCTATTGCTGAAGAGTGTATCCGGAAAGGATTCCGCCTCTCCATTCCCGGCACGGTTACCTTCAAAAATTCGCGACTGCCGGAAGTTGTCAGAGCGGTTTCGCTTGATGATCTCCTTACGGAAACCGATGCCCCCTACCTTGCTCCTGTGCCGTTCCGGGGAAAACGAAATGAGCCTTCCTGGGTACGTTTCGTTACTGCGGCAATAGCAAGTATCCGGGAGATTTCGCTTGAGAGTGCAGCGAAAGCCATTGCGCATAATAGCGCTGAATTGTTTAGATTACCAGCTTCATAAAGCGCAGGGTGTTATTGGGGGCAACCTCCGTGCAAATATTTTGAAATTCATACAAACTTGCTTAGGTTGGGGGCCGGAGTGCAGGGCAGAGAATAACTCCCCGCTCACCCGTAACCATTGCACCAACCAGAGATACAAGCTATGAGCGACATACAAAAAAACCTCCCGCTTCAGGGTGAAGCCAAGAGTTCGACTGCCGACAATCTTCTTTTCATTGCCATTAAATATAAAAACGCAATTATCGGCGCACTTGTGCTGATTGTTTGCCTCGGTGCCGGAACCTTCTTCTGGATGCGCCAGCAACAATCAAGTGAACAGGAAGCTGCGCTTCAACTCTCAAGGGTAGCGCCACTTTTTGATCAGGGTGACTACAAGGCTGCCATCAATGGCAAGGGTCAGATTGCCGGACTGAAAAAAATTGCCGATGAACACCGTGGTAGTCCGAGCGGTAATATGGCAGCCCTGCTGCTTGCAAATGCGTATTACTCAGTCAGCGAATATGATTCTGCCCTGCAGGTGTTCAAAACAGTATCGACGGGAAACAATGACCTTGCTGCCGCAGCTCTTGCAGGTACCGGGGCCTGTTACAGCAATAAAAACCAGTTTGCCCAGGCTGCGGAAAGCTACCAGGAAGCATCGAAAAAGGCTGAAAACAGCGTGCTCAAATCCCAGTATCTCGCTCATGCTGCTGACTGTTTCCAGCAATTGAAACAACTTAAAAAGGCCTCGGAGCTTTATACGAAAATCATTGCCGACTATCCCGGTTCAACGGGAGCTGCAATGGCACAGAGAGCACTCTGGCAGATTTCCGGACAACTTTAGGATCAATATCATCGAACCAAACACCTTTTTGCCATGCCCGAACAATTCATTATCAAGACAAGCCTTGGTGACATTACCATCAGCCTTTACGACGACACCCCGCTACACCGCGACAACTTCGTCAAACTTGTCGGGGAAAACTATTACGACGGCATCCGCTTTCACCGGGTTATCGAAGGGTTCATGATCCAGACCGGAGATCCTTTATCACGTCATGAAGAGAAACGTGCGCTGCATGGCACCGGTGGACCCTCTGTTCGTATCCCCTCTGAAATCCGCCATCCCAACAAAAAAGGAACGCTCGCAGCAGCAAGGGACAACAACCCTCAGAAAGCCTCTTCAGGAAGCCAGTTCTACATCAATCATGGCGACAACGGCTTTCTTGACGGGCAGTACACTGTCTTCGGCGCTGTTGAAACCGGTATGGATGTAGTGGAAAAAATCGCCGCTGTCAAGACCGATCCCAACGACAACCCGCTTGCCCCGGTCATCATTGAGACAATTGTACCTGTAGCCAAGTCTTGAGGGCAAACCAATGGAAAGCATTGCCTCCAACCTTGAGGAAATACGCGAACAGATAAACGCGGCCTGCATCAAAGCAGGCCGCAAGCCTGAAGAGGTGCGTTTGATCGCTGTATCGAAGACAAAACCGGCATCTCTTGTCAGGGAAGCTTTCGATGCTGGCCAGATCGAATTCGGGGAGAGTTACGTCCAGGAGTTCCTCGACAAATACGAAGACTCGTTGCTGGTAAATTGCCCGATCGAGTGGCATTTCATCGGCCATCTTCAGTCAAACAAAATTCGCTCGATTATCGGAAAGGTCAGTCTTGTGCATGGTATCGACAAGCTTTCCACTGCCGAAGAGCTGTCTAAACGGGCAGTCCAGAACAACCTCCTGGTAGATTACCTTCTCGAGGTCAATACTTCAGGTGAAGCTTCCAAGTACGGGATGCAACCAGGAGAGCTGCTTGGGGCGGCTGAAACTCTTTTTCATCTCCCGAACATTACCCTGCGAGGTCTCATGACCATCGCCTCACCGGACACTGCCCTGGCACAGATAGAGTTCCGCCAACTGCGCAAACTGCTTGAAGCATTGAGAGAAATCGCGCCGGAACCCCGGAAGCTTACCGAACTCTCCATGGGCATGAGCGGTGATTTTGAGGAGGCCATTGAGGAGGGTGCAACCATGATCCGTGTCGGAACGGCAATCTTCGGATGGCGCTGAAAAAAGTGCAGCCGAGCTTAACATACTTTTTATAATCTATGTCCATTAACCTGTAAAACAATCCTATCATGATCTCACAGCAGGCAAAAATCCAGGAAGCGGTCGCCTTTATCAGAAAAAAAACATCCGCCGATTATCCGGTTGGAATTGTGCTTGGAACAGGCCTCGGCGCTCTTGTCAAGGAGATTGATATCGAGTTTTCACTGGACTACCGCGATATTCCAAACTTCCCTGTTTCCACGGTTGAAACTCACCACGGAAAACTGATTTTCGGTACACTTGCAGGAAAAAATGTTGTGGCAATGCAGGGGCGTTTCCATTTTTACGAAGGCTACTCCATGCACCAGATTGTCTTTCCGGTACGGGTAATGAAGCATCTCGGTGTTAAAACCCTTGGTATCACCAACGCCTGCGGCGGTCTGAACCCTTCATTCAGAAAAGGCGATATCATGCTGATCGACGACCACATCAACCTGCTTGGCGGCAACCCGCTCATCGGACCGAACGACCCTGAAATCGGCTCACGTTTTCCGGATCTTTGCGCACCATACTCGCCCCGCCTTCTTGAACTTGCCGAAGAGGTGGCGCTAAACCAGAGAATCAAGCTTCAGCGCGGCGTCTATGTAGCCCTTTCCGGCCCATGCCTTGAAACCCGTGCCGAATACAGAATGCTGAGAATCCTTGGCGCCGATGTGGTTGGCATGTCAACAGTTCCTGAAGTTATTGCCGCTGTGCACCAGGGAACGGAGGTTTTCGGCATGTCCATCATCACCGACGAGTGTTTCCCTGACTGCCTCAAATCGGTCAGCATCGAAGAGATCATTGAGGTTTCCAACCATGCCGAACCGAAAATGACCGCAATTTTCAAGTCTATTGTTGCCAACCTTTAACCTCCTGACATACGTATGATCGACGCCATATCGTTCAAAGAGAACACGCTTCACTACCTCGACCAGCGCTATCTGCCGCTCAGGGAGGATTACGTTGCGACAAAAAATTACCAGGAAGCCATCGAGGCAATCAAAACGCTCGCAGTGCGCGGTGCTCCACTGATTGGCGTCGCGGCAGCCTACACTATCATCCTCGGCATCAACAGCTTCAAGGGCACCAAAGAGGAGTTTCCTGCATACTTCAAGACACTTGTCGCTGAAGTGGAAGCCTCGCGGCCAACTGCAGTCAACCTCTTTTTTGCTGCTGCTCGCCTGAAAAAAGTCTATACTGATAATTTTGAGGCAGATACTCTTGAGACGCTCTTTGCAAAAATGCACGATGCCGCCCACAAAATCCACGCTGACGAGATAGCAAACTGCGATCTCATGTCGCGCCACGGCGTTGAGCAGATCAAGATTGACCTTGCACACATTCTGAAAACCCGCAAGCTCAACGTACTCACCCACTGCAACACAGGCACGCTTGCCTGCTGCGGCACTGGTTCTGCACTTGGAGTCATCAGGCTTGCCTGGCAGGAAGGGCTGATCGAACGTGTCATCACTTCTGAAAGCCGTCCGCTCCTGCAGGGACTTCGCCTCACCGCATGGGAACTTCAGCAGGATGGCATACCGTTTGTCTCTATTTCCGACTCCTCATCAGCATTTCTGATGCAGCGCGGCATGATTGATTTTGGTATTGTCGGAGCGGACAGGATTGCCGCCAACGGTGACACCGCCAACAAGATCGGCACCTGTGCCCACGCCATCAGCGCCTGGCATCACAACCTTCCGTTCTACATCGCCGCGCCGGTATCCACGATCGATATCACCATTCCTGACGGCACACACATTCCGATCGAGGAGCGCAACGCCGATGAACTGAGAACAATTTTCGGCACACAGGTAGCCACACCAACCACACCGGTGCTCAACTATGCGTTCGATGTTACACCGGGCAAATTTCTGAGGGGCATCATCACCGATAAAAAAGCGGTTGTCGGCAACTATCTCAATGAGCTTAAGCAGCTCTTTGCGGAGTAAGACGGATTTATACCCAAACGCTCACCGCACAATGAAGTTCGGTGAGCGTTTTTTACACATACTCAAACACATCCATAGGAACTGATTTTGCCGGTTCCAGGTGGCCATGTACGATTTTTCGAATTCTCTCTGTTGTCTCACGGCTGAAAGTTTTGTCACCACAACGTGCACAAACTTTAGCAGGAATACCCTCCACCAAAACATGCTTTTCATTGAGTTTAAATACTTCATCAACGATTTCCTCGCGTGAATCGTTTGCCCCACAAATATGACAATGAAACATGATTACCTCCTCACTGAAAAGTTATTGATCCATCCTTCTTCATCGGGCTGATACATTGTAATGATTTTGATCAAACCCTCGCTGGTCTCTATTAGTGTGACCTGCATGTGAACAGGCCGTCCTGACTTTGTGAAACCTAATAGAAGACAACTTGGCGCATATTTATCATCGGGGTAATCCTCTATTATTTCCGCACTCTCAACCATTTCTCGTATTTCACTTTCGCTTGTTTTGCGTTCAACTGCTCGTTTGAATGCGTGATAACTGAACTCGAATTGACCACACCTCAAATACTTTCGTATCTCTTCAATAGTTTTCATACAAAATGGCACGAAGAAAAACCTGTTTAAAGAAAATGTGACGCCCTCACTTTGTTCTTTCGAGCAAGAGAACAAATGATATCACTCCGGGAATTTTTGCCTGTATGTATAAATCGGAAAAAACAACTATAAAAATCAGGATACACAAAAGCTACGAAAACAACAACACACTCACGGTTAGAGCTTGTCTTGAGCCTTGATTCTACTGATTAAATGAAGGACACGAGTCTCAGGATGACCATTATAAGCGCTGCAAATAACGTATATCAAGAAATCATGAGCGTTAGGAAAACCAAAGTGCAGACGACCCCATCACAAACGATATTTTCTTAACAAAATCCCCCGTTTATCATTACATTCCCATTACAGGTTTTCTGAACGCACTGACTGTGTTTTTGTCATCGGTCGTTCGGCGTTCAGCGTTTTTTCCCTAAAAAAGAAGAGGAGAAAAGCATGAGCGAAGCAGGGTACAATTACAGGATAGTGCGGGGTTTTGCCTTTTCAGCACTTTTCTGGCTTGTCATCGGTCTGGTTGTCGGACTCTGGATTGCCTTCGAAATGTTCAATCCGGCACTTAATCTCACCCCCTGGCTTAGTTTCGGACGACTTCGGGTTGTCCATACCAACGGGCTTGGACTTGGTTTCGGACTTGCAGGTATTTTTGCCACCTCCTACTATATCCTGCAGCGCCTTACGAGAACTCCACTCCCCTTTCCACGTCTTGCCCAGGCTCATCTCTACCTCTTCAATACTGCAATAGCTTTAGCCGCAGTGAGCCTCTTTGCCGGCATGAATACCACAAAGGAGTATGCTGAACTCGAGTGGCCGCTCGATATCGGTGTGGTGATTTTCTGGGTGATGTTTGCCGTAAATGTCTTTGGCTCGCTCATCAAGCGCAAGGAAAAACAGATGTACATTTCGCTATGGTACATCATTGCCATGACCGTCACCATTGCAGTACTCTATATCGTCAACAACCTTGAAATTCCCGTCACCCTCTTCAAGTCCTACACGGTCTATGCCGGAGCAAACGATGCCAATGTGGAGTGGTGGTACGGCCACAATATCGTGGGAT
Organism: Chlorobium sp.; assembly: GCA_005843805.1. Classification (GTDB taxonomy): domain Bacteria; phylum Bacteroidota; class Chlorobiia; order Chlorobiales; family Chlorobiaceae; genus Chlorobium. The sequence goes on along the minus strand of SZXY01000041.1, from coordinate 1,157 downwards.
TCATCTTTACCGTGCCGGTGCTCGCGATGTTTTACTACTTCCTTCCGAAAGCGACCGGACTGCCCATTTTCAGCCATCGCCTCTCCATCGTCTCTTTCTGGGCGCTGATATTCGCCTATCTCTGGACAGGTGCACACCACCTTATGCTGACTCCGTTGCCGGAATGGATTCAAACTGTCGCTATTGCCTTTAGCATCTTCCTGATTGCCCCTTCATGGGGTTCGGTTATCAACGGCTACTACACGCTTCAGGGTAACTGGGATCAGATGCGTACGAACTACCTTGTCAAGTTCTTCATTATCGGCATTACCTTTTACGGTCTCCAGACCCTTCAGGGGCCACTTCAGGGACTCCGAACACTCAATGCCTTCTTTCACTACACCGACTGGGTGGTTGGGCACGTGCATATGGGCACCATGGGATGGGTGACCATGATTATTTCAGCATCGTTCTACTATATGATTCCGAGAATCAACGAGACGGAACTCTACAGCATCAAGCTTGCGAACACCCATTTCTGGCTCATCCTCGTTGGCCAGCTTACATGGACCATCACCATGTGGATCGCAGGAATCCAGCAGGGCGCCATGTGGAAAGCCACCAATCCTGACGGCTCGCTGATGTACAATTTTCTCGATACGGTCACCTCACTCTACCCATACTACCGTCTGCGGTTTGTGGCCGGAGTGATCTATTTTATCGGCATTCTGATTTTTGCCTGGAATCTGGTCATGACGGTGAGGCAAAAACCTCGCCAGATGGAAGCATAACCGACACATCACAAACAGGAGTTGCAATCATGGGGATCACTTCCAAACCAGTTGTTTTTGCTGTCCTTTCAGCCGCTGTCATTCTTATTGGAACGACGGTAACGGTCTTTATTCCTCTTTTCATGCCCTCGACGCAGCCGGTCAGCGCATACATAAAACCCTACACTGCTGTCGAACAGGAGGGACGCGACATCTACATGCGCGAAGGGTGCAACAACTGCCACACACAGACCGTGCGTCCACTCAGAACCGAGGTACTTCGTTACGGAGAGTACTCGAAAGCTGAAGAGTTCGCCTATGACAGACCCTTCCTCTGGGGTTCCCGCAGGACCGGACCGGATCTGAACCGGGTAGGAGGCAAGTATCCTGATGCCTGGCACTACATGC
>SZXY01000060.1 GCA_005843805.1 Chlorobium sp. | reverse complement strand
ACATTACTACGGCTGCAAGAATGGCTGTTGTCTTGCTGAGAAAGTCACCGGTTCTTCTTACTCCAAGTGTCTGTACGGTTCCAAGGCTGGCCATACCACCAGTCAGGCCGCTGCCACTCTTGGGACTCTGCAAAAGAATCACCCCGATAAGCAGAATCGATGCAAGCAAACCGACAACCACTAAAAAAACATGCATTTCCAGCCGCTTTAATAAATTTGCAAATATCGTATCTTCGTATGTTAATGGCCATAAGTTAGCAACTTTTAAAAAAAATCCAAGCCGTGTTTGCAGATGTGGGAAAAATAGTGGTTATGACTGGCCTCGGAATCGTTGTTTTTGGCCTTTTTCTTATGGTATCAGCCAAAACGGGAATGTCGGGCTGGTTTAACTGGTTCGGTACTCTTCCTCTCGATATCAGGATCGAAAGGGATAATTTCCGGTTTTATTTTCCAATCGGCAGCTCTATACTGCTCTCGGTACTGCTCAGCCTGATACTTTTTCTTTTCAACAAATTTATCCGCTAAACAATCCATGCCAGAAGAAGTGAACAAGGCGGCGCGCAGCGCAACGGTCAGAAGAACAACAAAAGAGACTGACATTTCGGCAACGGTGACTCTCGATGGTACGGGAAGCAGTTCCGTCAGTTCAGGAGTGGTCTTTCTCGATCACATGCTGACCAATTTCAGCCGCCATTCCGGATTTGACCTTGTGCTGGAGTGCAAGGGAGATATCGATGTGGATGATCATCACAGCGTGGAGGATGTTGCTCTGGTGCTTGGCAGTGCAATCAGTGAAGCACTTGGCGACAAGCGGGGAATCCAGCGTTACGGATGGGCAATCATCCCGATGGATGAGGCTTTGGCTCGCTGTGCACTTGATCTGGGGGGGAGAAGTTATTGTGTTTTCAATGCGGAGTTCAAACGCCCGGTCATTGAGGGTTTTTCAACCGAGATGGTGGAGCATTTCTTTGTATCGCTTTCCGGAACACTCAAAGCCAATATTCATCTCACAATCCTTGAGGGGAAAAATACCCATCACAAGATAGAGGCTCTGTTCAAGTCGTTTGCCTATGCATTGAAAGCGGCAGTTGCCGTTACAGGCAGCGATATCCCTTCAACCAAGGGAAAGTTCTGAAGCTTTCCCTGCCCACTCTGAGAACGCTATCTTCGATCTTTTGCAAACAAAAGCCCCCGTCAAAGCGGGGGTTTTTGTCTTATTTGTCCTTGTTGTCCCTTGAGTCCCTGAAATCACTTTCCAAGGCGACATTTACTTGGCATAAGCAATGGATCGTTTTTCGCGGACAATAGATACCTTGATCTGCCCAGGATATTGCGCCTCGGATTCTATTTTGTGGGCGATATCATGAGCAAGTACATCGGCCTGGGAGTCACTGACATTGTCACCTTCAACAATCACCCTGATCTCTCTTCCGGCCTGTAATGCATAGGTTTTCAGCACTCCGGGAAATCCTTTGGCGATCTCTTCAAGACTCTCGAGGCGTTTGACGTTGCCGTCAGCCGTTACGGCACCACGTGCACCTGGCCGTGAAAGCGAGATGACATTGGCCGCATCAACGAGTTCTGCAAGCGGTGACTCTTTGTCGACATCTCCATGATGAGAGGCAATGGAGTTGAGCACAACGGGCGATTCGTTGAATTTTTTCATGAAGTTCATACCGGTGATGGCATGAGGATCATCACTTTCCGGCAGCACAAGTCCGATGTCATGGAGCAGTCCGGCGCGTTTGGCAAAACGGACATCGAGCTTGAGCTCGGCAGCCATAAGTCCGGCCAGCATCGCAACCTCACGACTGTGCTGAAGGAGGTTCTGACCGTAGACCGTGTAAAATTTCATTTTACCGATAAGCATGACAATCTCGGATGGCATATCGGGGATCTGGAGTGATGCAAGTGCTTCCTCTCCAGCGCTGATAATGACATCATCGATCTCCTTTTTGGCATCTTCAAATGCTTTCTCGATAGCCACAGGGTGAATGATTCCATCAACAAGAAGTTTCTGGAGGGTAAGCTTGGCAAGCTCACGGCGCAGGGGATCAAAGCAGGAAAGAATGACAACCTCGGGAGTATCATCGACAATGATATCAACCCCGGTGGCGTTTTCAAAAGCCTTGATATTGCGTCCTTCCCGACCAATGATACGACCCTTGAGCTCATCGCTCTGGATATGCACCACGGAAAGAGCGTTTTCAGTAGCCTGCTCGAAGGATATGCGCTGAATGGCTGTCAGAAGCGTTTTTTCAGCAAGACGACCCGCTTTCTGCTCCGCCTCTTCGTGAATCTGGTGGATGGTTTCAGTGGCTTCTTCTCGCGCTTTTGCGACCATGTTGTCAATCAGCATCTGGCGTGCCTCTTCGGCCTGCAAATTGCTAATACTCTCAAGGCGCTGGTTCTGCTCTGAAATAATCCGTTCGAGTTCTGCAGAGCGAAGTGTAACAGATTCCGTTGTCTGCTCGATCTCCTTGCGCTGATCCTGAAGTTTGCGTTCAGTATCCTTTACGTCCTGACTCTGCTTTTTGAGCTGCAGTTCCTTCTGCTGAATTTGTTTCTGGAGCTGGTTGTACTTGTTGTTCTTGATGACAACTTCCTGGTCAAACTCCCGACGCTTCTTTTTCCACTCCTGGTTTACTTCACTGACTTTGAGTTCCTTGTACTCGTTGGCCTCTTTCTGGGCTTCCTGCACTATCTGCACCGCACGTTCTTCAGCTTCCAGCACCTTGGTTGTACCGATCCGCTCGAGAAAAAAACGGCCAAGAAAAAAACCTGCCGCAAAAAAAACAACTGAAGCAAAAACAATTAAAAACAGGTTTACAACTATACCCATTAAACTACCTCCATTTTCATGCTCTCATACTCAAACAAGAAGCACCGATTTTAACAAAAAAAAACCGCACCATCATCAAGGTGTGTAAGATTCAAGAACCCGTTATACACGGTGGGCGCCTCCTTCAGATTTCTTCGCTTCCAATGGGAAAATGTTTCCACTCTCCTTGAACAACCCAAGGCGCAAAGCGTCCGGGAAAATTCAACAAGGCCTGCATTCAAAAAGAAGAGTTGGGCTCCCTATTCTTTAGTGTTAGTTCTTTTACTTACAAGACACCTCAATCAAAATGGTGCGGCTATTTCTTCACTCTCAATGTAAAGGTTTATTGCAAATTCTGTCCGATAAAAACATTGAGCCGGGCAATTTTCTGCTTCAGCGACTCCATCTCCTCTTCAAGTTCAATTTTCTTTTCGGCAAACGAAATCGCCGCAAGAACCGCAAGTTTAGCCGACTGAAATGTCGGTGCCTTTTCAGCAAAAAGTCGCATCACACCATCGACATCCCGTGCGGCCTTTTCGGTCAGTTCGCGTCTTTCAACCCTTAAAGGATAATTGTCGCCATAAACATTTACATCAATTTTTTCCATCTCATTACTTACAATGTCTGATTGTTTCTGAGTTCCATCTCTATTTTCTGCAAAAGCAGTACCAGTTTTTGTTTGACCTGCATTTTTTCAGCATAGGCAAACTTGCCTCCGGAACTTTCGCCTGCTTCAAGGTCAGATGAACCTGCAGTTCCGGGTAACTTCCAGTACCTGAGGATATTCTGCAGACTTGAGAGCTCAGATCTCAGGACTTCATTCTCTTTCCGGCAATCACTCAACCGGGCAACAAGGAGTTCAATATTATTTTCAAGAAGGCTAACCTCATCCTTTATGTTTTGCCCATCGGAATCATGCATAGAACAAAGAGTATCAGACTTGTCGAATTACCGCACCAAGTTTACTCTCGGCATTGCTGCCGACTTTCGAAAGAATATCGCTGATTCTTTCATCCTGCAACGTTCCCGTATGATCGGATATTTCCAGAGAGAGCGCAACACTTCGCTCTCCACCATCCTGTGCTGTACGTTCGAACAGATCGAAAACAGTCACATCCCTGATCAAAGAATCACTTGAGCGCACAAGCTCTACAAGTGACTTAACGGTAACATTTGAAGGAAGAACAAGCGATAAATCCCTCTGAACGACTGGAAATCTGGACGGCGGTTCATAGGTTACATCCGGATTGAAACAGCATTCCAGAACTGCCGCATCAATTTCTGCGATATAAACATCCTGTCCAATATCAAATTCCTTCAAAAGGTCTGCATCGACCTGCTGAACCACCCCCACCCTCAATGAGCGGGTCTTTCCCTTCTCTGCCAGTTGAACATCAATACCGACAGTTTTTTCATTATAAATATTCACCGCTGATTTATCAAGCAAATTCAGCTTCTCCAACAGCATCTCGACAGCGCCCATAAGGTCATAAAAATCCGTCTTTTCCTGCGGCTGGTTCCAGATCCTCGGAAAACGGAGGCCGGTCATTGCCATAACAAGATACTCCTGCTCAGAATAGCCTTCAAGCAGCGATACTCCAGATCGCTCAGCGGCGGGAACACTACGGAAGCTCCTGGCAACCTCAAAGAGCTTCAAATCCTTGTTACCACGCCTGATATTATGACCAATAACCTTGAGAAAACCAGGAACGAGAGATGGGCGCAATACCTCAAGCCCTTCGCTGATAGGATTGAGAACTGCAACGAGTCGGTCACTGAGCAGTTCTGCCTCCTTTCTTTTCATCAGCGGATTGGTAAGAATTTCCCTGAAATTGAGGCCGACCATGATAGAGCGGAGAAAGTCAGGGAAAAACCCTGGAAAACTGCGAGACTCCGGATAGGTCGTCACCATCTGTACCGAGGACTTAATATTGTCATAACCATAAAGTCGGGCAACCTCCTCGACAAGATCGATCTCAGCAAAAACATCAACCCTGAAAGAGGGAACCGCAAAGGTTATCGACTCTTCATCAATAGTGACGGGTGAAAAACCGATCTGGCGAAGCATCTCCACCATTTCAGCGGCACTTATCGAACTGCCAAGCAAGGCATTGACTCGGGCTGGTCTCAGGATTACCTTGCGCAACTCCGAAGGAATGGAACCCCACTCACGGGCTTCATCAATGTGACCGCCTGCAAGTTCCAGAATAAGGGATACAGCACATTCGGCCGCCCTTTTAACATTCAGCGGGTCTATACCTCTTTCATAGCGATAGGAGGAATCAGATGAAATCCCTGCCTGTTTGGCAGATTTGCGGATCCTCGATGGATCAAAATATGCAGCTTCAAGCAAAATATCCGTTGTTGCATCACTCACCGCTGAATCGAGACCACCCATAACACCCGCAAGAGCAACCGGTTTCTCGGCATCACAGATAACCGGCATTCCTGGCTCGACCTTGCAGAGCTGCTGATTGATGGCCAGAAACTCAGAGTGCATGTCGCTGCGTACCACAATCCTCTCTCCTGAAAGTTTGTGAAGATCAAACGCATGCAGTGGCTGACCAAGAGCGTGAAGAATATAGTTGGTGATATCGACAATATTGTTCTTCGGCCTCAGACCGATACTTTCAAGTTTGGCGCGAAGCCAGGCCGGGGATTCGGCCACTGTTATGCCACGTATGAGCACACCGGTATACAAGGGGCAGGCAACAGCATCAAGTACCTCAACCAGTGGGCCGGTTTTGGAAAACCCGACCGCTTTCTGTTGCGGATAAACTATCGACTCAACTCCGGCAAGCTCCCTTGCCACACCAAGATGGGAGAGCACATCTGGCCTGTTTGGCGTCACGGCGATATCGAGCACAACGCCACCATCAAGATAGCGGGCAAAAGGCTCTCCGACTATGCATGAAGAGTCAAGCTCCATGACACCTGAATGGTCATCGGACAATCCAAGCTCGTCAGCGGCACAAATCATGCCGAAAGATCGTTCACCCCGTATTTTTGACGGTTTGATGACAAGGGTCTGTCCACCAGGAAACTGGAGCTTCGCTTTCTCTCTTGCCACAGGCACAAGCATCCCTGCTTTGACATTCGGTGCACCGCAAACAATCTGAAGAGCTTCTTCAAGGCCAACATCAACCCGGCAAATGGTAAGTCGTTCAGCATTGGGGTGGGCAGAAACCTCAAGGATTCGGCCCACAACGACAAGCTCGTCAGGAAGAGAAAGCTCCTGAACCTCCTCCACTTCAAGACCAAGAAAAGTCAGTTTTTCAACAAGTGAAGGAATATCGGAAGAGAAGGAAGGAAGAAAATCTTTGAGCCAGCTTACAGATATTTTCATAAGTAGAGGAAAATCTGCTTTGATGAATAAAAAAAAGCCCTGTACCGGTAAAGAACAGAGCTTTGAAACGCACTTTATAACTTTGAAGCTCCAGAGAGCACTCTTTGATTCACCCGGACATTCTGCACGCCAAAGATCCCCAGACAAAAAAACGTCACTGCGGATTTCGCAAGAGATAAGAGAGTGACCCCAACGGG
>SZXY01000120.1 GCA_005843805.1 Chlorobium sp. | reverse complement strand
GTGGAGCTACCACCAATACCCTCACCCTGGCGGAGGCACAGGTTGGCAAGGCTATTACGGTGGCTGCAAACTACACAGATGGCCGAGGAAATCCGGAGAGCGTATCAAGTGCTGCGACGACCGCTGTGGTCAATGTCAATGACGCTCCGACAGGTAGTGTGACCATCAGTGGCAATGCGGCTTCAGGTCAGACACTTACGGCAAGCCAGACACTTGCGGATGCTGATGGACTGGGCACAATTACTTACCAGTGGAATGCCAATAACGTCAATATCGCAGGAGCGACTGGCACTACCTACCTTTTGACAACGAACGAGACGAACAAAACCATTACGGTAACGGCAAGTTATACCGATGGTCATGGTACCCTCGAAAGTGTAACCAGTGCGGCTACGGCGGCAGTTTTCACAAACCATCCTCCTACCGGCACGGTATCAATCGCCGGTACAGCGACCCAGAACCAGGTGCTTACCGCCAGCAATAACCTGGCAGATGTGGATGGACTTGGTGCGATAACCTACCAGTGGTATGCTGACGGCAGTGCGATTACAGGAGCTGTCGGCACTACTCTTACTTTGGCGGAGGCACAGGTTGGCAAGGCCATTACAGTGAGGGCAAGCTACACCGACGGTCATGGAACGCCCGAAAGTGTTCCAAGTACTGCTACGGCTTCGGTTGTCAACGTCAATGATGCACCTGTTGGCGCGGTAACTGTCAGTGGAACAGCGACCCAGAATCAGGTGCTTACAGCAAGCAATACGCTGACCGATGCGGACGGACTTGGTACAATAACCTACCAATGGTATGCCGCTGGCACAGCTATCAGTGGAGCCACCGCCAATACCCTCACCCTGGCGGAGGCACAGGTTGGCAAGGCCGTTACGGTGGTGGCAAGCTACACCGACGGTCATGGAACTCTCGAGAACGTGACGAGCAGTGCGACAGCGGCGGTTGCCAATGTCAATGACGATCCAACTGGAAGTGTGACCTTTACCGGTACGACAGCTCAGGGACAGCAACTTACTGCAGCCAATACGCTTGCCGATTTGGATGGACTTGGCGCAATCACTTACCAGTGGAAAGCTGATGGTGCCAATGTTGGAACTGGTACTACCTATACTCTCACTGCAAATGATGTTGGAAAGGCAATCAATGTCGTGGCGAGCTATACTGACGGACACAGCACTCTGGAACAGGTTAGCAGTGCCGTTGCGCCTTCAGGAGTAACAATCAGTTCAGGAACAGTTACAGGCAGTGGTGGCACGACTGTTACAACCACCACCACAATGCCTGTGGCAGCAAGTGACTTCGTAACTCCTTCTCCACTGGTGTTTGACAGTACGGGCAATGCCCTTCTCAATGTCTCTTTGCCTGCAGGTCTTGGTCTTGTTGAAACGGAGCTTGCGGGTACAGCAATCCCTGATCTTGCGACACATCTTAAAGCTTCGGATACGTCAATTTCCATCGACCAGCAAGCGGGTATCGATATCTATGTTGGAACGGTTACCGATCCGACTCAGGTAACTGTACGTACGATAACCTTCCCAGTTACTCCGGTTGCACCGACTTCACCCCTTGTAATTTCCGGTGTTCTTTCTACAGGTCAGGAAGCACTGGTGATCAACACAACTGGTTTGGCTTCCGGAACTATCCTGCAACTTAACAATGTTGAGTTTGCCCTCGTTATCGGTGCAGCACATATTACTGGTGGTGTTGGAGACAATGTCGTATATGCTGATGGCTCAGACCAATATATCGTGCTTGGTGCAGGCAACGACGAACTGCATGGTGGTGCCGGTAATGACACCATCGGTTCACTGGCTGGCGACGACAAGCTTTTTGGTGATGCTGGCAACGATACTCTCAGCGGTGGTCTTGGCAATGATACGCTCGATGGTGGTACAGGTATTGACACTGCGGTGTTTAGCGGAAACTTCTCTGATTACACCATTACCTATGACACGGGTACTTCAAGTTACACGATAGCCGATAATGTTGCTGGTCGTGATGGCATTGATGTCGTTACCAATGTGGAACATTTCCAGTTTCTCGATGTGACGAAAGATGATATCATTGCTCCGACTGTTCTCTCTTTCAGTCCTGCCGATGCAGCGACCGGAGTAGCTGTCAACAGCGATATCGTTGTAACCTTCAGTGAAGCGGTACAGCATGGCACTGGCACAATCGACATCCATGTCGGTTCAGCAACTGCAACGCCTGTATTAAGTTACAATGCGGCGACAAACACCACGAACCTGACTTTCTCGGCTTCGGCACATACGCTCACCATCAATCCGACGGCTGATCTCTCTGCCGGTACCCACTACTACGTGACATTTTCAAACGGAAGTATTCAGGATGCGGCTGGTAATAGTTATACCGACAGTGCCTCCTACGACTTTACCACGGCGGATCCCTTTGCAGCCAATAATGGTGGTGGCGGTGCCGGAATTGCGATTGCTGGTGTTGGTGTATTGGGTCTTCTTGCATGGGTGCTTCTATAATTGGGCTCGCGGAGTGGGAAAAATATCCATCCCGTTTGATTCAAAGGGTTTGGCGTTTTTGTTTGTTGGTGTTAAGTTCAAAGGTTCTGCAAATAGCTTTTTCCGAAGGCAGTAACGCCGCTGGATGATATGCTGATGGAATTAACCTGAATATTAATACCCGGAACCCATGAGCTCAATGTCGATCACCAGGTGCAACTTTTTTGGTACCGCTTTTCTTGCTGCAGCGATGACTTTGCCATCGCTGCAGTTTGCTTCTGCTGAAACCCCTCCGGAACGAAGTGTTGTAAGCTTCAAGTACCTCAATTACCAGGACAGTCAGTCGGGAGATACTCCAGTTACTGCCGCCATGAGCAGGGATAGGATTGCCGTGAACGCTCTCTCGGTTATGGGCGTCGCGCCCATTGCCGGTCAGTGGTCTATCGGGGTCACTCTTACAGACGATTCTGTTTCAGGGGCTTCGCCAGCCTATCACTCTTCGGGTTTTCCTGTCAAAAAGGCTCATGATACTGAGTCCGGCGCTTCCGGGGAAATAAGACATTCTGTCGATCTTCAACTTACACGCTATTTTTCTCGGGGAACAGTGACTGCTGGCAGCAGTTATTCAAGTGAGTCCGATTATATTTCCCGAAGTTGTTCTCTTCAGGGAACGCTCTCTACGGAGGATAAAAACACTACCTTTTCACTTGGTGGCAGCTTTGAGGATGATTCCGTCAAACTCGATGCGCCCAATGTCATTCCATCAAAAAAGCAGGTGGCCGATGAGAAAAAGCAGGTTGTTGCCGGGTTGTTTGGTATTACGAGGGTGTTGACGAAAGAGGATATCGTTCAGCTTGATCTTGGCTACTCAAACGGGAATGGCTATTTTACTGATCCCTACAAAGATCCTGACAAGAGACCACGTGATCGAAACAGCACAACGGTGTTAACCCGATGGAACCACCATTTTAATGAGACGGATGGTACCGCCCGTCTTTCCTACCGCTATTACACCGACACTTTTGGTATTCGGGCTCATACTTTTGGCATGGAATATGTCCAGCCGCTGCCGCGCGGGTGGACACTGACTCCCTTGCTGCGACTTTACAGTCAAAGCGAAGCTGATTTTTATCTTGCTGTCAGCGATGCTGAAAAGGCACATCCAGAAACAGCAACGCAGCCTTCTGCTGGTACGGCCTATTATACCGAAGATCATCGTTTGTCGGCATTTGGCGCAGTTACCGTTGGATTGAAGGTGAGCAAGCAGTTCAATGCGGACTGGCTGGTGGATGTGAAGTTAGAGCGCTATGAACAGCGTGATGAGTGGAGTCTTAATGGCAAGGGAGATCCTGGGCTGGCTACCTTTAAAGCAAGAAGCATCCAGGTTGGTCTGTCACGACAGTTCTGAGTCAATGGACAATTGACAATGGTTAATGGTTAGGAAGAGGTGGGTATGGATATTTTTCGTTTTGGATTTGATGCCATGGGTGGCAGTGGCGAGGTAGTCCTCGTGTCGGAGAGCCAGAAAAAGGCGCACTCGATAGCCAATCTTGCTCTTGAGGAGGTGGCGAGAATCGAATACAAGTATTCCCGTTACCGTTCCGATAGCATTGTGTCCCGAATCAATGCTGCGGCTGGGCGTGACTTTGTCGAATTTGACGAGGAGACGGGATCGCTGTTTCGTTATGCCGACAGCCTTTTTGTCGAAAGCGGCGGCTTGTTTGACATTACCTCCGGTGTGTTGCGCCATGCATGGGATTTCAGCAAGGCTGTTCTGCCTGAGGAGGAAAAGCTTGCTGAACTGCTTGCCCTTGTTGGCTGGCGTAGGGTAGAACGGCAGGACAATAGTGTTCGTCTGCCTGAAGCGGGTATGGAGATTGATTTTGGAGGATTTGGCAAGGAGTATGCTGCTGACCGGGCAGCGGGAGTTGTTCATGCCCAGGGTGTGAAACATGGTTACGTAAACCTTGCCGGTGATATACGCCTGATCGGCCCCAAGCCTGACGGTACACCCTGGGTTATCGGGATTCAGGATCCAAGACATAAAAAGCGCACGATGGCATCGATTCCGCTTCATGCGGGGGCGCTGGCGACAAGCGGAGATTATGAGCGCTATTTTCTGGTTGGCAGCAATCGTTACTGTCACATTATCCACCCCCGGACAGGTTATCCTGTTAAATACTGGCGATCGGTCACTGTAGTTGCTCCCCTCGCTCTTACCGCAGGGAGTTATTCGACCATAGCAATGTTGAAAGAGGGTGATGCCCTGCCTTTTCTGGAGGCTTCCGGGATGGGCTATCTGGCCGTGGACAGTCTGGGAGAGATTTATCACAAGAATAACTGAGGTCAGGGATGTCTTTCTATTCCGGGTTTGCCCCCTTTTACGAGCAGCTTTTTCCGTTTCGTGAGGATCTCTATCTCTTTCTCAGGGGATATGCGGGTTGTTCCGGTGGGGCTGTGCTCGATGCAGGATGCGGCCCCGGCCACTATTGCTGCCGCTTTATCGGTGAGGGATTTCGGGTTACGGGTATCGATCTTGATCAGCAGATGATCAATGTGGCAAGGGCATCATGCCGGGCAGCTACCTTCCGGTGTACTGACATTGCTGCGCCTGACGCTGTTCAGGGCTCTTTTCAGTTGATCTATTCCACAGGCAATGTGATTGCCCATCTTTCGCCAGAAAGGTTGGTGACATTCCTTGATAATGTTTATGAGGCTCTCGATACGGGGGGCTACTGGATCTTTCAGGTGGTGAACTGGGACTATCTGTTGACCTTGCAGGATTACACCTTTCCTGTCAGGAGCTTTGCTGATGGAAGCTCGGAGTTTCATCGCCGTTATTCACTGATATCGCCAGAAGAGGTAGTGTTCGATGTCAGTCTCCTCTCGGGAGGTGAAACCGTTTTCAGTGAGCACTCCCGGCTTTATCCCCTCACATCCGATGTTTTTGTGCAGTTACATCTTGAGGCAGGCTTTGCATTGGAGGCTCTCTACGCAGGCTTTGACTGTTCGGAGTTTCACAAGGAGCGAAACTCCGCCATGATTATGGTGTTTGGCAAACGGTAAGGGTTGCTTAGTTAAATGCCTCGATTCTAACTTTTGCCGTTCCGGTACCGAGAAGTCCGATCTCTTTTGCTGCAGCACGTGAAACGTCAATAATCCTGCCTTTCAGGAAAGGGCCACGGTCATTGATTCGTACTACTACATTTTTCCCGTTGTCAAGATTGATAACCCTGACGCTGGTACCGAAAGGAAGGTAGCGGTGTGCAGCGGTGAAACGGGTGTGGTTAAGCGACTCTCCGCTGGCGGTTTTTTTCCCATGCAAATTGCTGGAGTAGTATGAGGCTTTTCCTTCGGCAACAAGCACGCTTTCTCCAGAAACTGTTGGTATTGCGCTGGTTGACGATGCAGGATTGACACTGCTGTTTTCCGGCAGCCATGAGATGGCGGGGGTTTCAGGGTCGGCAAGAACCGGGGCTTCTGCCGCATTGAGGATTGCTGTATTCAGCAGTGTACAAAAAAACAGGGCAAAGAGTGTTGAACGTACGGTGCCGGATCGTTTTATGTGTTTCATAATACCAAAAGGGTTTACGAGCGTTTTTCAGACGTTGCAAACTCGACCGTTTCCGGAAGGTCGTTGTCAGTAATTGATTTTTTTCCTGAATCCTTTTGCTGGCATCTCCCGCTTTGCGGGATGGCTTGCACTACGCCAGGAGGATCAGCTCGAATTCTTGAAAGGCAAAATACAAATAGCACGGGGAATTCGAGAAACCCGTATCACATAACAATAATAGCCCTCAATATACAAAAACCTTTTGTATATGCAGCAAATCTTTGTTTTTGCGGGTTTCCTGACTGAAATTGCCGGGTTTACTGTGCAACTGCGAAAACAGGATCAGCCAGCGACTGATGCCCGGGGAGCAGACTCAAGGGCTTCGAGCTTTACCGGCACTGTTCCTGATTTTATGATTCCGAGCTTTTTTGCCGCTCCGGCAGAGAGATCGATGATTCTTCCTTTGACAAACGGTCCACGGTCATTGATCCGTACGATGACATCCTTGCCGTTGCTCATGTTGGTAACCTTTACGCAGGTACCAAAAGGCAGTGAGGGGTGGGCGGCAGTCAGTTGGTGCATATTGAATGTTTCGCCGTTCGCTGTCTTGCGTCCGTGAAACTGGGTGGAGTAGTAGGAGGCTGTGCCTTCGGATATAAGAAAGAGTGAGTTGTTAACAGCCGGAGATGCAGTGGTCAGTGCAGTGTCCGCTGGTTTAAACAAAGGGGATTGTTGCTGGTTCATTGCAAAAAGAGTCGCAACGCTGATCAGGAGAAAGATCGCAAGTAATGATGAGGTAAAAAAATATTTTTCATGCTTCATAAGCTCATGGTTTAAGCACGCTGTCCTTTGCACGGTACTCATGAAAAGAACAGGTAAATGAATAAAAATCACAATACCATTCAGTCGTGTTTCAGTTAACAATATAAAGAAAAAATAATAAAACAAGCATATTCTACGTAAGTCCTTTGTTTTAGAGGTTTTGAGCTACTTTTAATGTGGGTTTTTTACTGTTTTCACGCATGTTGGTAAAGGCGCTTCCGTCTTTTTTCTGGATTCATGGGATGCTTTTCGGGTTGATCAATCCTTTATTGTGGATACCATTCATTCCGCGAGGTTTCTTTCGCTGCGTTTCGCTCTTTGACTGGTGAGGCAGAACAAGGTGCCGGCCTGTTTGAAGAGTGCTTGCAATTATTTTCGCAAAAATCTGTATTAGTTTCGATTTAAGGCTAATTTTGCCTCATTTTATGAGGGTATAGTATCGTTTTTATAAAAAAAAGCAGATGATCTGCTCTGCATAAGGACTATTTGATTAGTCAACTATTGTCTATATTATCAAAGTGAAGCGTTTTTATCCTTCAAAGGAATATTTTATCTGGTCTATGCAAAAGAGTCTCTGCACTTCTTTTTTTCTTTCATCTGTTGTTTGCAGTACCGCCTTCCTTTTTTCAGGAATGGAGGGAGTTGTTCTTGGTAGTCAATGTTCGGTACCAACCGTTCAATTCTTTTTTCATTTTCTCAATCAATCATGTCAACTTTATCTGCAGAGCCTGAGCTAACTCTTCATTCAGGACCATCCGGCCTGAAACGGCTTGCCGGGCTTTCTCTTGCTGCTCTTGGTGTGGTATTCGGCGATATTGGTACCAGTCCTCTTTATGCCGTTCGTGAATGTTTTCATGGCGATTATGGAATTCCTGTTACACAGGGCAATGTGCTTGGCGTTCTTTCACTGCTTGTCTGGGCTATTATTCTCATTGTCAGCCTGAAATATCTGACCTTTATCATGAAGGCAGATAACGACGGAGAGGGTGGTATTCTTGCCCTTACAGCGCTGATTATTACCAACAGCCGGACGAAAGGTTATGAACGCTGGTTTCTGGTGGCAATCGGCTTGTTTGGTGCAGCCTTGCTCTATGGTGACGGCATGATTACTCCCGCTATTTCAGTTCTCAGTGCGGTTGAAGGTCTGCAGATCATTGCTCCAGACTTCAAGGAGCTGGTCATACCGGTTACCATTGTGGTGCTTGCAGGTCTTTTCCTGTTTCAGCACAATGGTACAGCTCGGGTCGGTGCTCTTTTCGGGCCGATTATTTTTGTCTGGTTTGCCGTTATCGGTATACTCGGTCTTGTTGAAATTATCCGCTATCCTCAGATCCTGCATGCTATCATGCCATGGTATGGCATCTCTTTTCTGCTTGAGAATCACCTGCAGGGTTTTATGGTGCTTGGTGCAGTTTTTCTTTCCGTAACGGGCGCTGAAGCGCTTTATGCCGATATGGGTCATTTTGGAAGAAGTCCTATTCGACTGACCTGGGTGCTTCTGGTGCTTCCTGCATTGCTTCTGAACTATTTCGGGCAGGGTGCACTGCTTCTGGCTTTTCCTGGTGAGTCTCATCATCCTTTTTATGGTCTGGTACCATCATGGGCGATGATTCCGATGGTTTTGCTTGCCACCTCTGCCACAATCATTGCTTCACAGGCACTGATAACCGGTGTTTTTTCGTTGACCCAACAAGCTATCCAGCTCGGTTATCTTCCTCGGCTGACGGTTAAGCATACCTCGGCAAGGCATATGGGGCAGATTTATGTGCCTGCAGCAAACTGGTCGTTGATGTTTGCAACTATCGGTCTTGTTGCCGGCTTTGGTTCATCAAGCAAGCTCGCAGCGGCTTACGGTGTGGCGGTAACGGCAACCATGCTGATTTCCACTATTTTGTTCTATTACGTTGCCCGTGATCTCTGGAACTGGAACAAGTTGGTTCTCAATATCATGATCAGCTTTTTTGCGGTTATTGACCTCTCATTTTTCGGGGCAAGTATGAGCAAACTTTTTCACGGTGCATGGTTTCCGCTTGTCATCGGGTTTGCAGTCTTTACCCTCATGTTTACCTGGAAGCAGGGTCGCAGTCTTCTGCTTCAGCAAATCCAGGATCGTACTCTTACGGTCGATGAGTTTATGCAGAGTCTTGCGCTGCAGCAGCCACAGCGTGTGACTGGCCAGGCGGTCTATCTTACGGCCAATCCTGATGTGGTTCCCATTGCCATGCTCCATAACCTTCGTCACAACAAGATTCTGCATTCGGAGGTAGCGCTTTTTCATTTCAGTACTGAACGGGTGCCAAGGGTACCGAACAACCAGAAGGTAGTGGTCACCAAACTGGGTGATGGCTTTTTCAAGGTTGTTGCGAGGTATGGCTTTCTGGAATATCCCAATATTACCCAGGTTCTTGCCCTTGCCAATCATCAGGGATTGCATTTCAGGCCTGAGGCTATCAGCTTCTTCCTGAGCCGTGAGAAAATTGTTGCCGGCCTCAAGTCGAAAATGATCTTGTGGCGCAAAAAACTTTTTGCACTCATGGCGCGAAATGCTCTCAGTGCTACAGCATACTATGATCTTCCTTCGGGTCAGGTTATCGAGATAGGTGTTCAGGTACAGATTTAGCGGCAACAGCTTTTCCTTTTCATGGTGATGGTAACAGGGTAACAGTATGATTCATGATTGAGTTTGTACAGAACATCGTTGATAATCCGCTGGCATCATTGCTTGTTATCGGAAATCTTATTCTTATTGAAAGCCTTCTCTCGGTCGATAACGCAGCAGTACTGGCAACTATGGTGATGGACTTGCCGGAAAAGCAAAGGGCTGCAGCGTTAAAGTATGGTATTATAGGAGCCTATCTGTTCAGGGGGATATGTCTGTTTTTTGCGGCTTTTCTGGTGCAGATCTGGTGGCTGAAGCCTGTAGGCGGTCTTTATCTGCTCTATCTTGTCTGGAATTGGCAGAAGGGTAAACGAACTCCTGAAAAAACTGATGATTATTTCGACAAGGAGAGCAACTGGCTCTATCGATTGACCTCCGGCCCGCTCGGTACTTTCTGGTCGACGGTTTTGCTTATCGAGATCATGGATTTGGCCTTTTCGATAGACAATATTTTTGCAGCAGTGGCCTTTACCGACAATCTTATCCTTATCTGGAGCGGGGTTTTTATCGGTATTCTGGCCATGCGTTTCGTTGCCCAGGGGTTTGTAAAGCTGATGGAAAGGTACCCGTTTCTTGAAACCTGCGCTTTTATAGTCATTGGTCTGCTTGGTCTTAAACTCTCCATCTCTGTGGCGGAGCATTTTTACCCGGAAACGGCTTTTGTCCGCTTTATGGAAGGCAGAGAGGCGGATATTATCACGTCAGGAGTTACTGTTGCCATATTTTTCATTCCTGTGCTTACCAGCTTTCTTTTCAATTTTCCCCGAAATGATCGTTCCTGAAACGCTTTTTGATTGAACAGGGCGGGTGACTATTGTGCCTGGATTATGGTTATAGGTAGAATAAGAAGGTATTCAATGACGTTACGATTTGAAAAACAGTGGCTTTCCGCTTTTATTTTTATAAATTAATGCCATAATGCATAAAAATAACGTCCGGTCATTTTACCGGAAAGGAGGTCGAGATGATTCAATTCAGGGTTGGTGACCCGATAGTTTACCATAAGCCCAAGAGTTCATTCTGTCCGGGGCCAAGAGCCAGGCAGGTTTATCCTTTTGAACATGGAGAAGCCTATCATTATGTGGTGGACAAGTTCTGGAAAGTAGCAAAGGTCAACGATGACGGAACGCTTGAAGTTGTTACACGCACAGGTAAAAAGCTAAGGCTCGAAGCCAGTGATCCCAATATCAGCAAAGCCAGACTAATCAAGCAATTGTTGTACCGCAAACGGTTTCCTCAGTTCAGTGAAGAGCTGTAAGTCAGTATTTTTTTTCTCTCGTTGAAAAAATAATTCAGGCTACTTTTCACCCTCTCCTGCTGGTTCATTGCCAGTACGCAGATAACGTGCCTCTGTTTCATACCAGACGGGTTTTTCATTGCGCAGCATGCTGACAACTACCTGGAATTCCGCCGGGTTTTCATAGCGATGGTTGTCAATCAACTGGTTGCTTGAGTCATAGAGGGCTATTCTGCCCGTGTGTTTATGGAGGTACCACCTGCTGTAATAACTTGCCACAAGAATATTGGCCATGGATTCCCTGCTTTTTTTTATTGTTTTTTGTTTACAAACAGTGCCCGTTTCTGAATTGCCCAGCTGGAGGTTGCCGGTTGTCCTGATGGCAGGATGGTGAGTGATGAGAAAGTTGCATTGTTGAAATTTGTATCCATAATGTTGGCTCCTTTCAGGTTGGCCCCTTCCAGATTTGCTCCTTCCAGATCTGCATCAAAGAGTGAGGCTTCTTCCAGATTTGCTCCGCTTAGGTTTGCCTCTGCAAGCATGGCTCCATAAAGAGTTGCGTGAGATAGATTGCTCTGGCTGAGGTCGGCACCTTTGAGAAACGCACGGTCAAGGTTGGCGTGCTGCAGGTTGGCACCCTTCAGCCTGGTGCGTTTCATGTCCGCTTTATGGAAATTGACATTGCCAAGATCGGCTCCTGACATGTCAGCATTGTCGAGCGAGGCATTTTCGAAGTTGGAGCCAGAAAGCACTGCTTGATGAAGATTTATGCCAGCCAGAGATGAATGTTCAAGTTTTTCCTCTTTCATCATGACGCTCTGTTCAGGGTTTTTGCTGCGCATGAGATTCCACGATGCAACATCTTCCCTGATCATTTCATGTTGCTTTTGGCTTCCGCTTCCCGCTGTTGCAGATGCGTTTGAGTTAACTGCGGTTTTTGTTTGATCTGTCTGCCTGATTTGCAGTGGGAGGGGATAGGTCAGCGGCGGAGCTTCCGCTTCACTGACAAATCTTGCATTGTGCAGGGCACTCCAGAGTGATGTTGCTTTTTGGCCTGTTGGCAAAATGGTGTTGTTTGAGAGCAAGGCTCCATTCAGATTGGCCAGCTCGATGAACAATGCGCCTTTGAGGTTGGTACCTTTGAGGTTTGCTTGTTCAAGATTTGCTTCAAAAAGAGTGGTATTGGCCAGATTTGCCTGGCTGAAGTCCGCATTTTCCATCATGGCCCATCTCAGGTTGGCACCCTGAAGGTTTGCTTCCCTGAACATTGCGTTTTTCATGAACGAACCCTTGAGATTTGCCTTGACCAGGCAGGCTCTCGACAGGTCGGTATTGTTCATATCGGCTTTTTTTATCAGTGCCATCATGAGGTTTGAGGCTTTCATGTCAGCCCGGTCAAGACGTGAACCGCTCAGTTCGGCTCTTTCAAGAACTGACTTGCTGAGGTTTGCGCCAGTCAGGTTGAGATCTTCGAGTGGCGCCTTGGTGAGGTCGATCTCTTGTTCCTGTTTTGCCAGACGCATGGCATTCCATTCTGAAACACTCTTTTTCAGTTTGTCATAAGTCTCCTGATCGTATCCAAGAGCGGTGTTTTGCATGGAAAACAGCATACCAAGAAAGAGAGCTGCTTTGAGTCGCTGTTTATGTTTCATGGGTGGTTGTTTTATCTGTACGGCACGAAAGCCGCAGGAAATAGATGTAACATGCAAAATTAATGAATTGGCAGAGAGTAAAGAAACTTTATTCACGCCGCAGCGGTTCTATTCAGTAATGTATTGTGAAATAATAAGTTGATTCAAATTTTTTAAACACTGGCTTATGGATGGCAATGTTGTATACAATGGGAAGGTTCTTGTGGCCGGGGCAACGGGAAAGAGTGGTGAGTGGGTTGTGAAACGGCTTTTGCATTACGGGATTCCCGTAAGAGTGTTTGCGAGGGATAGTGACAAGGCTTTGCGGCTCTTTGGCCCGGGCGTTGAGTGTGTCAGTGGCAAGATTCAGAGTGCCACCGATATTGCCCGAGCTGTAGAGGGGTGTAGTGCTGTTATTTCTACGCTTGGCTCAAGCTCGTATTCTGGTGAATCATCTCCCGGAGAGGTGGACAGGGATGGAGTCATCAGGCTTGTCGATGAGGCGGCAAAAGCCGGGGTGAAGCATTTTGGGCTTCAGAGCTCTTTGGCGGTTACCCGCTGGTACCATCCACTCAATCTTTTTGCCGGGGTACTGACGAAAAAGTGGGAGGCAGAAGAGCATTTGAGAAAGGTCTTTTCAGGGCAAGGGCGATCCTTTACCATTGTACGCCCCGGCGGCCTCAAAGATGGCGAGCCTTTACAGTATAAGCTCCATCTCGAAACAGGGGACAGGTTGTGGAACGGCTTCATCAATCGTTCCGATGTCGCAGAGCTGCTGGTGATCTCCTTATGGATTGAGAAGGCCAGAAACAAAACTTTTGAGGTAATCAGCGAGGGCGAGGAGGCGCAGAGAGAGGGGCTTGCGAAATACTATGACACCTTGCCTGGGTAGCTCATTTCATGAAATGCCATTCTCCCCTCACTCCTGTGGAGTTTTGGGGGGGGGAGGCTGTGGTTGCTGCAGCTTTTTATTGAAAAAGGTGATGTCGATACCCAGAGTTACCAGCAGATTGACCAGCACCGACACGCTGATATACCAGGTCCACGCCAGGCCAAAAAATTTCAGGACGAAAACAATACCCATACTTGCAACCAGACCGATACCGAGACTTGCGGGATGGAAGTTGCGCTTGCTTTTCGACAAGAGAAAGAGCCCGAGCAGGCCGCCATAGGTGAAAGAGGCGATTTCAAGACCAACCATGACAATAGCCTTGCTGCCGGTGTCAAACATCAGCGCAATGATGATAAGCACAATTGCCCAGATAAAACTGATGACTCTCGACATGGCAAGTGAAGGTTTTCCGCCAAGGATGTCGTTCACCGTCGAGGATGCAAGCGCATTGATTGCCGAACTGTGGGTAGACATGGCGGCAGAGAGAACACCTGCGATCAGTAATCCCTTCAATCCTGCCGGAAGATGGTGAACAATGAAAAAGGCGAATTCCCGGTCTTTTTCAAGTGCGGCGCCATGCATGAATACCGAGATCAGTGAGCCTGCAAGCAGAAAAACCGAAAACTGGAAAAACACGAAAAATCCGCTTCCGATCATCGCTTTTCTTGCTGAACCCAGATTTTTGCAGCCGAGAACACGCTGCACCATCATGTAATCGACACCGTGCGATGAGAGCGAGAGCAGGATTCCACCAATAACGGCACTGAAAAAGGTGAGCGGGTTGGTTAAAATATTCGGGTCATTACTGATGATGTTCAGTTTGCCGGAGCTTGCCAGTGACCTGAAAATGGTGGGAAGATCCATATCGATGCTGTGAAGAATGAAGGCGATGGAGAGAAGACCGCCGAGGAGGTAAAGCCCGAACTGGAAGCTTTCAAGCCAGACAACAGCCTTGATTCCTCCGGACAGGGTGTAGACAAGCGTGACCATACCGATAATCATGACGGACAGAGGCAGTGACCAGCCAGTTACGACCTGCACGACCACTCCGGCAGCCAGAAAACGGATGGCATCTCCAAGAGTTCTTGTGACAAGAAAAACCACGGCAGCCACTTTATGCATGTTCGGGCCAAAACGGATACCGATGATTTCATAGATCGAGCTGACGCCATGTTTGAAATACATGGGCAGAAGAATGGCGCTGACGAGAACCCTGCCGATGATATAGCCAATGGCAAGCTGCAGAAATGTCCAGTCTCCCCTGTAGGCAAGGCCGGGAACGCTTACAAAGGTCAGTACCGATGTTTCTGAGGCCACAATTGAGAGCATGGCGACAACCCACGGCAGGTTGTGACTGCCGATAAAATAGTCGCTGCTGCTTTTGTTGCTTTTTCCATGCCAGAGGCCGAAGAGTGTATTTGCTGCCAGAAACAGAATAATAATGGCAAGATCGATGTTCTGCATGGAATGCGATGGTTACGATTCGTAGAGGTGATATTTCGGCTTGATTCTGCTGAATTCAGCCTCTTCTCGGTGCCAGGAAGCCAGAATGGTTGCGGTATCGCACCCACTGAGTATCCAGGTGCGGATATGGCTGGTGCCGGCCAGCAGATCAAAGGCGGGATGGGTATCGTTGAATTCATAGACGTTGTGCAAAAACTTCAGGTGTTCCGGGTAGAGCTTGTGCAGTGCGGCACTTATGGCAACTCCGGTGGCGAATGAGCGGAACAGGGTGTGATCGGTTACCTGCAGCCAGAGCCCCCCGATAACTTCTCCGGAGAACTTGTGAAATGTTGGCTTGAACCATACCGGGCGGAAATGAACTCCTTCGAGCCCGTATTGCGAGCAGAGTTCAGCAAGCTCACCGGGCCTGATGAACGGTGCGCCGGAAAGCTGGAAAGGGGTTGTCGATCCTCGTCCTTCCGAAACGTTCAGACCTTCCAAGAGGCACATACCGGGATAAACCTCGGCAGTGGCAAAGGAAGGCATGTTCGGAGAGGGGGGAATCCAGTGCAGTCCAGTTTCAGGGAAAAGCATGGAGCGGTTCCACCCTTCCATAGTTATGACGCTGAGGTTGATATCGAGCTTTTTTGTATCACGGTAGAGGATAGCAAGTTCTCCGGCTGTCATGCCGTGTCGAACAGGCACAGGGAAAATGCCTACAAACGAACGGAACGAAGCATTGAGCAACGGCCCTTCGACGATGGTGCCTCCCAGTGGATTGGGACGGTCGAGAACCACTATCTTTTTGTCCATGCCGGAAACGGCTTCCATGAAAAGAGCCAGCGTATTGAGATAGGTGTAATAGCGGGAACCGACATCCTGAATATCGAACAGTATAATGTCTATGTCGTCAAGCAGCCCTTTGTCGGGCAGAAGTGACTCCGCAGAATCGCCATAGAGGCTGACCACTTCACAGCCAGTTTCAGGCTGGAAAGCGACGGCAATCTGATCCTGCTCGGTGGCGAAGAGACCGTGTTCGGGAGAAAAAATCCTTTTGAGATTCAACCCTTTTTCTTTCAGTACCTTCCATGAGTAGCGCAGGTCATGCGTTACGGAGGTTTGATTGGCAATCAGACCGATCCTTTTTTTCAAAAGGTGGTCGGTATTCCTCAGCAGAATGTCAAGTCCTGTTGCTACCATCTCTCTGTCCTGTTTTGTTGAGGATATTCCATGTTCGTAATACTGCCGGGATCGACAACGGCATTGATGATAGTGCTCCCTGGTTTTACCGTTACTCCCGGAAGAATGACTGAATTCGTGATGGTAGCGTGCGCTCCGATGTTACATTCTCTGCCGATGACGGAACCTGAAACTCTCGCTTCAGGGCTGATGAGAGCCTGCGGAGAGAGTTTGTGTGGCCTCATGGCGATAGCCTGTGCCATTGGTTGCGCCATGTTGGCAATAATCGAGTGTTGATCGAGATTTGCCTGCCAGTAGTTCTGCATCGTGCCTATATCCATCCATACACCCTTATGGTGGTAAAAGCCAAGCCCTCCGTTATCAATCACTCCTGTAAAACCGGTATCGACTATTCCCGAAAACTCCGGTTTCAGATACCGGAAAATCTGCGGGCTGAAAACTGCCGCGCCTGTATAGATGAACGAAGAAGAGAGACCAGTATTGCGAAGGTTACGGAAATCCTTGATCAGACCGTTTTCAATGCCAATTGAACCGATAGTTGCAGCTTCCGGTGTTTCAAAAAGGGTCAGGGTTCCAGGAAGGCCTGACTCTTTATGACGGCGTATGAGAGCACTGAAATCAATATCGGAAATAATATCGC
>SZXY01000123.1 GCA_005843805.1 Chlorobium sp. | reverse complement strand
TTTTAGAGAGCCTTTTATTGCAGCAGTCCCAGAGCTGTCAGTTCATGGTCGATAAGCTGCTTGTGCTTTGCCGAAAGCGGGACAAGCGGCAGTCGGTAGTTCTCCTCGATCATGCCCATCCGCGAAAGAGCATATTTAACAGGTACCGGATTACTCTCGATAAAGTTCAGCTTGAACAGGTTCCGGCATGTTCGGTTTATTGAGCGGGCCTCTTCAAGATTGCCCTGTTTGACTGCTTCGACCAGCTCTTTGACCAGCGATGGAATTTCGTTAGCCGCAACAGAAATCACCCCGTCACCACCCATTGCAATGAAAGGCAGAATCAGTGAATCCTCGCCTGTCAGTACAGAAAAATGATCTGGTCTCTCTTCCAGAAGTTCCGATATCTGGCTCATATTCTCCGAAGCCTCCTTGACAGCGGCAATGTTTTCGAAATCCCGGGCAAGCCTCAGAATTGTCGATGCAGCCACATTGCATCCCGTTCTTCCAGGAACGTTGTAGATGATAATCGGCACTGAAACAGCCTCTGCAATGTGCCGATAATGCTGGTAGAAACCCTCCTGTGAAGGCTTGTTGTAATAGGGCGCAACCGAAAGAATGGCCATAGCACCAGCCTTTTCGGCATTTTTTGCAAGCTCGACCGCTTCTGACGTAGCATTTGTGCCAGCACCAGCAGCCACAATGATTTTGCCGTCAGCCTCATCCTTGACCGTGCGGATAATCTCAGACTGTTCAGCCACAGTCAGTGTCGGCGACTCACCCGTCGTTCCGCAAGGAATGATAATATCGGTTCCAGCCTCTATATGAAACTGCACCAGCTTTCTTAAGGTATTGGTATCGACCGAGCTGTCCTCCCTGAAAGGAGTGACCAGCGCAACGGCAGACCCTGAAAGGTATCGTGTAGACATACTCTTGTTAATTCCCTGTTATTGGCCCCTGTTAGCTATTCCTTATCAATATTCGTAATGATCAGGAATATACAGAGAAAGGTAATTTGTAAAACTGAATTTATTTTTCTTTTTATAACTGGAGCGAGCATACGGAGCATGAACAGATGAATTGTGTCACGCAAAGCCGCAAAGTCGCCAAGGAAATCAATTCAATAGTCCAGTCCCTTTTTTCTTTGCACCTTCGCCCCTTTGCGTGAGTCAACTTTTCTTGCTCTCCTTTTTTGATTTCCATGGTTTGAAGATCGACACAAATATGGTAACCATCAAGATGAGGACTTGAAGAGTCCCGAACCAGAGGTTCATCGTTTGATTGTAGAGGTATGCGGAATCACCCAAAGATGAGATGCCAATCTTTCCGGAGATCTCCATCATGGCGGTTTCCCATGGCCCAAGAAAAAAAGTGCCAAATATAATGGCGCTGACTGTCACAATCCATTTGACGGTCAGCCAGGTGTGCTTGAAGAAGCCCCAGTTACTGAAGAGCGAATAGGCCAATCCGGTAAGCAGGCACCCAATGGCGCCTGGAACGACGACAATCGTCATATCGACATGGTGAATGCTTTGGTTTATTCCATACAAAACACCAGAGTCGGTCACGGGATTTTTCAGGAAGTAAAGCGATATCAGCGATACTGCGCCTCCAATCCAGCAGGAAACGGCAAGCAGATGAAACCCTTTCAGCCATTTTAATCCGTTGGCTTTCAATTTTGGCATGTGAAGCAGATGGTAATTGTTGAGTCAGTAGCTCAAGATAGAAAAAATGAGTGAGCCTTTGCGTGAGTCATCTTTTCTTCTGCTACACCGACCTTGCTCCCTCCACCAGCTCGGAAGCGAGAGTGAGCGATGAGGCTGAGATCTGGTGGCCGCTGATGAGGCTGGCGATGGCTTGCAGGCGGCTCTCATGGTCAAGAGGGGTTACTTCAGTGACGGTTCTCTCTTCCTGCACGGATTTTTGAACCTGGAGGTGCAGGTCGGCCATGGCGGCTATCTGGGGCAGGTGGGTGATGGCTATGATCTGGTGGAGTCGTGAGAGTCGTTTGAGGCTTTTTCCGACGGACTCGGCAACCCGGCCACTGATGCCGGTATCGATTTCGTCAAAAATCAGGATAGGCAGCTTTGAGGATTCTGCAAGTGCGCTTTTCAGGGCGAGCATGACTCTTGAAATTTCTCCTCCCGATGCAACCTTGACAAGTGGTTTTGGTTTTTCGCCGGGGTTGGTGGAAATAAGGAACTCGATGCGGTCGTACCCACGGGCAAATGCCGTAAAGGTTTTTCCTTCGATGGTGATCTCTCCTTCGAGCTCTTCTTCGTGGGTTATGCTGACGATGAAGGTGGAGTGGGGAATGCCAAGCTCTTTTAACTCTTCCTGGATGGTTGTTTCCAGGCGGTGTGCGGCTTTCTCCCGCTTTAGAGAGAGGGTGACGGCGCAAGTGGAAAGTTCCGCTTTTCGAACGTCAATCTCCTGCTGGATAAGGGCGATCTCTTCTTCAAGGTTCTCTTCAAGAGCGACTTTTGCATCCAGATCCTGGCATAGCTCGATCAGCCCGGAGAGCGGGCGGGAGTATTTTTTGGAGATGCGCTGGAGTTGAAGCTGCCGTTCCCTGAGTGATTCCAGCCTGCCGGGATTGAAATCAATGTTTGAAGAGTAGCTGCGTGTGAATCGGGAAAGCTCATCGACAATGCTTTTTGCACTGCGTGCTTCCTCAATATGGTTTTCAAAGCGCTTGTCGATGCTGGCAAGTTTTTCAAGGCTGTGCAGAGCCGAGCTTATGGAGGAGTAAACAGAGTGTTCGCTGTCGTAGAGGAGGTCGCTGAGAGAGGTGCTGAGCGTGAAAAGGGTTTCGGCATTTTCAAGCAGCGTTATTTCGGTCTCGATTGTCTCGTCTTCGCCGGGTTTCAGGTCAAGAGAGCGAAGTTCGTTCAACTGGAAATCGAGCATCTCTTTTTTTTCGCGCAGTTCGGCTGCCTCTCGCTGAAGCTTTTTGACTTGTTGTTGCAGCTCCTGAAGCGATGAACGGACTGAAATATAGGTGGTCACCTCCTGTGCGGATTGGGCGAAATCATCGAGTAGAGATTCGTGTGTTTCGGCGTGCAGCAGGAGCTGGTGCTCATGCTGGCCGTGCAGGTCTATCAGAAGCTCTCCAAGCTGTTTAAGAAGGCTTGCCGTACAGGGGGAGTCGTTGATGAAGCAGCGGGACTGACCGCTTGCAGAGAGTTCCCTGCGGATAATGAGTTCCGGGCTTGTTTCAATCTCTGCCGCATTCAGCAGGGCGTTTATCTTGTCAGGAAGAACATCTTTGAAGAGTGCTTCGATAACAGCCTTTGTTGTTCCAGAGCGTACCAGATCGGCACTTGCACGCTCACCAAGTACGAGACTCAACGCTCCGAGAAGAATTGATTTGCCGGCCCCAGTTTCTCCGGTGATAATGGTCAGTCCGGGTCTGAACTCAATCGAGAGTTCCTGGATCAGTGCAAAATTTTTTATATAAAGGCTGAAAAGCATGGCCGGGTATCTTGGTGTGCGCTTCACTCTCCCTGAACAGACAAAAAGCCCTGGATGCGGGCTTTTATGTTGAGCAGTTTATCCTTTATTTGAAGAGGATGATTTTTCCTTTTTTGGGGTTTCATCACCCACTTTGTTAAACTCCTCATCTATTTCTTGTTGGGCTTTTTTGAACTCCTTTATGCCTTTTCCCATACCTTTTGCAAGTTCCGGAAGTTTTTGTGCCCCGAATAATAGCAGAATCGCCAAAAAAATAAGCATTAACTCCCCACCACCTAATCCAAACATCTGTATTCCTCCGGAAATTTAAAATGATGAAATGTTTTGGCTACATGATATTTATATAATCAATATGCTTTCCTAAACCAAGTTTTTTGAGCGGAAAGAGGTGCGTCAGTAACGGCCCAGGATGGTTTCGCCAGCGCGGGTGATCTGGCCAGGTTTTACAACTACTGATGCTGAATGGGGCAGGATGATATCGACTCTGGAGCCAAACTTGATCATGCCGAATTTTTCGCCTGCTTTGACACTCTCGTCGATATGAAGCATGCAGACAATTCTTCTGGCCAAAAAACCGGATACCTGGCTGAAGAGCACTCGTATTTCACCATTGTCAATGCCAATTTCCATTTTTTCATTGCTTTCCATGCTCCGGTTGTCGAATGCCATTCGGAATTGACCAGGATGGTAGAGGAGGTGTGTCACCGCTCCGTCGATAGGTATGCGGTTGACGTGAACATTGAAGGGTGACATGAAAATGCTTACCAGTGTTGATGACTTTCCTGTAAAGCTGTTCTCCTGCTGTTGCACGAGGATGATTTTGCCGTCAGCAGGGGCTACAATAATCCGCTTTTCATCAGGTATGGTTCGCTTTGGGTCACGGAAAAAATAGAGGGTGAAGAGGAGTGCAGTCAGGGTGATCAGCAGGAGGACTACTTTTCCGGAAAAAGGAAAAAACAGGGCGGCTGCGCTTGCGAGAAGAGAGAGGAGAAGAACTTTTCTTATGCTGCCGGAGCCGTAGGAAGTAAACATCTTTTTTCGTCAAGGATCGGTTATTTTATGATAAGCCCCCTTATGATAATTATTTATCTTGTACATGAAAAAATCGTGGAATTTTTTTCAAATTTTTTTTGTCCTTCTTGCATAAATGATTACGACGCTGAAGCGGTATTTTCTGCATAAAGCTGAAGTGTGATTTTCTGCGCTGAACTGCCGATTAATCGGGGATCAAGAGTGAATGCATTGGAAAAAAAGTTTCTTGAGCAGATCAGGACAAGAGGACTTGTCGCTGATGGTGACAGGGTTCTTGTTGCCGTTTCCGGAGGACCGGACTCAATGGCGCTGCTTTCTCTCTTGAGTGCGGTTCAGCCTGTCCTGCACTGCACTCTTGCTGTGGCACATTGTAATTTCAAGCTTCGTGGTGCTGAGAGTGACCGGGATGAATCTTTTGTGAGAGAGCACTCTTTGGCGCTTGCTCTTGAGTGTTTTGTCGAACGGTTCGATACCCTGCAGTGTGCTGCAGAGTGGAAGAAATCCATTGAGGAAACCGCCAGGATTTTGCGTTACCGTTTTTTCGAAGAGGTTATGCAACAGAACCATTTTAACAGGATTGCCACTGGTCATCATGTAAACGATAATGCGGAGACTATTCTGTTCAATTTGTTCAGGGGGGTTTCTCTTCCTGGTCTCAAGGGTATCCGTGCCAGTCATGGAAAAATCATCCGTCCGATGCTTCTCTTGCATAAAACCGGGATTACTCAATATCTGAAGGAAAAGGGTATTGCCAGTCGGACTGATGCAAGTAATATCGTCAACGACTATGACAGGAATTTTATCAGAAACCGGGTTATTCCTCTGATCGAAGAGCGGTTTACCCATAAACTCATGCCCTCTCTCCAGCGTATCTCGGAACAGGCGGGGGAACTTGAAGAGTTTCTTGAACTCTACTTCGAAAATCTTGCTGAGAGGGAGCCAGGCCTCTCTCTCTCTGATGGTAAACTTGATGTGCCGACTCTTCAGAGGCTTACAGTGTTTGAGCAGAAAGAACTTTTCAAGAGGGCTCTTCGGGAGCTGGATGTATCGGTTGATGCACAAACTCTTCAGAAGCTGGTTGCTCTTCTTTCAACCCAGCCAGGAAGGATGGTTATGGCTGGCAGACAGTTGCGGGTTCTCTGGAAAGGAAACCAGCTCTGTTTTTTCCGGGAGCCGGTTTGAGTGTCCGTGATTTACTCTTTTTGTTTGCCGCGCTGAAAGATCTCCAGGGGAAGTTTTGTATGAATGATGACTGACTCGAGGTTCTGCTGGATCTCTATTTTCTTGAGCAGTTGTCTTGTCGGTTCGGCGGTTCTCGTGCCCTGGAGTTCGGAAAGCTTTACAGCTCCCCAGAGAAAGGTTGATGCGAAATAAGCAGCACGTCGGGTGCTGTAGACCCATTCGCTGTGGCCTTCAATTCCGTCATTGAATTTTACGGATAGCGCAAGGTTCTGGATTCGGTTCAGGTTTCCCAGGCTTTTTACATCCTGATTTTTCGAGGTGAGGCTTTGCAGCGCTCCAGTTGTCCAGAGAGCTGAGGGCAGGGCAAACCAGAGGTGCGATTTGTAGACGGCTTTGTCGATAAGCGATACGGTGAGTGAGTCTCTCTTGTAAAAGCTGCCGGTCGGGACGAGGAACTCTTCAAGCATTTGTTTGCTGTTTGCCAAGGCTATGCGCCTCGGACTGAGTGTACAGAGCCAGAGTGTGCTGTCAAGCGCGTAGCATGTGTGGCCACCGATTTGCTCAACCGATCTGCTGTTTGTTTTGAGAAACGATTCAGGCAGTTTTTTTGAAAAAGGTCCGCAGGCAATACCAAGAAAGCTCTGCTCTGTATAGCTCTTGCGTCGGAAACTGATCAGCAGGGTGTCAAGGTCGAGAGAAGGGTTGATGGAAGCAGCTTTCAGGAGCACGTCGAGCCTGCCGTCAGGCTGAAAGAGTGGTGCTTTTTTCAGGGAGTCAGGAATGATTTCCTTCCAGAGCCTGCTTTCACGGATATCTTTAAGGCCGATGTAGATCAGTGCATCGGATTTTCCCGGAATGCGCTCAACAATTGATATAAGTTCCTGGCTCAAGGGTTCAGGCTTGAGTCGGGGTTTTTGCCAATTGATCCAGATAACAACGCCAAAAAAGCAGATCATGCTGATTGCGCTGATCGACAGGAGGAGTCCAGACCCTTTTTTAAGGGAGCGTTTTTCGGGTGTTTCTTGGGTCAGGCCATTCTTCTGCATACATCAACTGGTTATGATTTGTTTTTTATGGCCAGCCGGGCCAGTGTATCGCAGCGGTTGTTGTAAGGATTGTCGCTGTGACCCTTTACCTTGTGGAAAGTAACGCTGTGCAATTTAATCAACTTCAGGATTTTTTGCCAAAGATCGATGTTTTCCACATTTTTTTTTGCTGCGGTTTGCCAGTTGTTGATGGTCCAGCGTTTCAGCCACCCCTCATTGATGGCGTTGACGAGATAGCTCGAGTCGCTGTAGAGTTCAACCGTGCATGGCTCCCTGAGTGCTTCAAGCGCTTCTATTGCGGCGCTCAGCTCCATGCGGTTATTGGTTGTGGCAGGGGAGTAGCCCGACATTTCACGGGTGGAAGAGCCGTACATCAGGAGTGCTCCCCAGCCTCCCGGGCCGGGATTGCCACTGCAGGCACCGTCGGTGTAAATGATTATTTTTTTTTGCATCGAAAAAAAAAGCTCAACCACGCATGATTGAGCCTTTGCAAGATAGTGAACATCTTTTATAGCCGGGGTTGCCGGGCCTTACTTTATCAGTTTGGCGAGTTCGGCAGTTCCGGTTTTAGCGATAATTTTCATGGCTTTGGCTGAAAGCTTAACCTTTACAAACCGCTTTTCCTCTTCGATCCAGATTCTTTTGGTGTGGAGATTTGGCTCAAAACGGGTACGGACGTGGTTGTTCGCATGGGATACCGTGTTGCCGTATATAGGTCTTTTGCCGGTCAGTAAACAAACTTTAGACATAGTGCAATCAATTGGTGTTAAAAAAACGAAGTGGAATATAACAATAGTTTGATAAACCGGAAACCATATTGTTTTATGGCCGGATGCCGACAGCGCATACCATCATGGACAAAACATAGAGCAGTGTGCCGAAAGCGTTATACCAGATTGCCTTTTCCCTCGGTTGGGCAATCAGGATTTTCTGCATGGGCAACTGCGCTACAAGGAGTACAAGGGCTATGATGGTCGTTGTCATTGAGCCTCTGGCAACAAGGATCGCAATAGCTGCAAGCTGTGCAATATCCATGACAATTGCAGCAAGGATGGCGGCTTTTTTCTCTCCAAGCTGCACAGGAATGGAGGCGACCTTGCGGATATTGTCACCCACAATTGACTTGAAGTCGTTCAGAGTCATGATGCCGTGTGCTCCAAGAGAGAAAATAATGGCCAGCGCAATGGTCTCGGTTGAAGGAATACCCTGTGTAATGGAAAAACTGCCCGTAAGCCAGGCTACACCCTCATAGGCAAGTCCGACAATAAGATTGCCGAACCAGCCGTTTCTTTTTGCCCGGATGGGTGGGCCGGAATAGGCATGCGACATGAGCACCCCGACAAAGGCAATGGCGACCACATAGGGATGAATGGAGAGAGCAACAAGAAAGCCGGTAATGATAAGGCCGAAGGTAATCAGCCAACTGGCCGATTTCGATATTCTTCCTGCCGGGATAGGGCGGTCGGGTTCATTGATAGCATCAACCTCCCGGTCAAAATAGTCGTTCATGGTCTGCGACATGGCGCACATGAGTGGCCCGGCAAGCAGGACACCTCGCAGGAGAATAGACCAGTTGGCTGAAATATCCTGGCCTGTTGATACCACACCGCAGGCAAACGCCCACATGGGAGGGAACCAGGTGACCGGTTTCATCAGCGGAAGTATAGCCGAAGGATCGATCCTGAATCCAGGCTTGTTGACATTTTCAAGTGCCTGCTGGATGATCTTCTGGCGGGA
Source organism: Chlorobium sp. (assembly GCA_005843805.1). GTDB lineage: Bacteria > Bacteroidota > Chlorobiia > Chlorobiales > Chlorobiaceae > Chlorobium. Next base: position 33,529 of record SZXY01000123.1, on the reverse strand, counting down.
ATCGCTCATTCCGGACGAGCGAAGCTTTTCGCTGATGCTGTGCTGCATTTCAGGGTTTAGCGTGTCGCGTCCGTTCATGGGTATAATGGATTCTCGATTCGGCTTAAACAGAGGCAGATAGTATACAAGTTTTTTGGCAAAAATATAAAGATTTAGTTGCCACTAACACTCTGTTTCCCTGCAAGTTCAGCGTTTAGTTTCAGGATTTCGTCAAATTTTTTCTTTGTATGTCCGCTTTCCAGCGCCTCTTTTGCCAAAATGAATCCCTCATTGATACAGCAGGATTTACCGGAAACATAGCAGGCCATTGCGGTGGTGAAGAGTGCCGCATCGATATGTGCCGCAGGAGCGCTCCCGTCAAGGATTCGGCGGATAATGAGGGCGTTTTCATTCCGGTCTCCTCCTTGGATGCTCAAGAGGGAATGGCGCGTCAGTCCGAACTCTTCGGGATAGAGTGTATGGCGGGTTACACTGCCGTTCAGAATCTCGACAATATGGGTAGGCCCGTTAAGGCTCGGTTCATCGAGTGCAATGCCCTCTTCTGTCATGGCATGAACAATCAGGGCATGACGGGCACCGGTCTGTACCAGCACTTCCGTGTAGAGTTCCATGAGTTCCGGGTTGAAAACACCCACAAGTTGTCGCTTTGCCCTTGCTGGATTGATCAGGGGCCCAAGAATGTTGAATATGGTTCTGATGCCAAGTTCCCTGCGGATATGGGCAACCTTTTTCATGGAGGGGTGGTAAAGCGGGGCAAAGAGGAAAGCAAATCCTGTTTGCCTGAAAAGTTCTGTTGTCGCTTCCGGCGACAGATCAATAGTAAATCCGAGTGCTTCAAGAACGTCGGCACTTCCGCAACTGCTTGTAACCGAACGGTTTCCATGCTTTGCAACCGGGACGCCCGCACTGTTGGCGATAATTGAGGCTGTCGTTGAAATGTTAAAGGTACCGGCATGATCTCCTCCAGTTCCACAGGTGTCGATCGCATCTTCGTCCAGTACAATCGTGTTGGCTTTTGCTATCAGGCTGTAATATGCACCAGCAGCTTCAGCCGGGGTTACCCCTTTTTTCTGCAGGAGAGCAAGAAGTGCTGCAATGACAATGTCGGAAAAAACTCCGTCCATAATACTGTTCATGCAGAAGGTCATCTCTTCCTGTGAAAAATGTTCTTCTGCAAGCAGCTTTTGAAGTAACTTCTTTTGGGGCATGAAACGTATTGGTTGGCAAATGAGCGCGAATATTCGTAAAGTCAAATAATAAGAAGAATTGATCTAAATGTAAATAATAAGAACAATTGATTGTATTGAACGTGGAAAAATCATGGTGATCGTGCTATTTTTATGAACTTCTTGCAACCTTATGGACAGTAAAGAGATAACAAAGTGCAGGGAAAATGCCCTGCGGATGGTTCTGGAGAAAATGATGAGCCGGGCTCTCGATGCCTGTATTGTTACTGATCTTTCAGTTATATGCTGGCTGACAGGCTTCAGTGGTTCAAGTGCCAGATTGCTTGTTACCCCGGAGAAAAGCTGGCTTTTTACTGATTTCCGCTATCGCGAGCAGGCTGCAGGTGAGGTCAGGGTAGCCGAAACGGTTATTGCCACTGACGGGTTTGCTCTTGAGCTTGGTTCGGGCCGCTATCCTCTTGGTAAAACTGTCGCACTGCAGTCTGATACGGTTACCTGGCATGAAGCCACACGCCTTATCGATCAGATTCTGGACAAACAACGGGTGGTGCCGGTTGACTCTTTTTTCGACGAGTTCAGGATGATCAAGAATGACATAGAGCTTGCAAAGATGCGTCGTGCGGCTGAAATCAGTGAACTTGCGCTTGAAAAAGTGCTTCCCTTGATTTCACCATCTGTGACGGAACTTGACATTGCTGCAGAGATCTCTTACCAGCACAAAAAACTTGGTGCTGAAAAAGATTCCTTTGATCCCATTGTGGCCAGCGGAGCCCGTTCCGCCATGCCCCATGCAAGGCCGTCGACTGTCCGACTCAAGGCGGGTGAGCTGATTGTGATTGACATGGGGTGCGTTTATGAAGGATATGCATCTGACCAGACAAGAACGGTCGCACTTGGAAAAGTTTCACACGAAGCTCGTCATGTCTATAATATTGTCCGGGAAGCCCAGCAACTCGGTATTGCCTCGGCAAGGTGCGGCATGAGCGGCAAAGAGCTTGACCTCGAGGTTCGAAGCTTCATTGCCTCTTACGGCTATGGCGATGAGTTTGGTCACGGCCTTGGTCACGGTGTAGGTCTTGAGGTACACGAAGAGCCTCGTATCAGCCCGAAAGGAGAGCATCTGCTGCAGGAAAAGATGGTTTTTACCATCGAGCCAGGGATCTACCTGCCCGGTAAATTCGGGGTGCGCATCGAAGATACGGTGGTGATGGGTCCGAATGGAGCAATTCCGTTGCAGCATTTCAGCAAAGAGCTTCTTGAATTGTAAAGATTGAACAATGCCAGAACAAACAATCAATACCGCTTATTGCATGGTTATCACCACCGTTCCTGACCGCGAGGAAGCCGAAAATCTCGCTGAAGGAATTCTCAACAACCGTCTTGCTGCCTGTGTGCAGATGACCGATATCCGCAGCTTTTTTCTTTGGGAAAAATCGCTGCAGAAAGAGGAAGAGGTCGCACTCTGCATCAAGACCACCGAAACCCGCTACACAGAGCTCGAAGCCTATATCGAGCAGTATCATCCCTACGATGTGCCGGAAATCATCAAACTGCCCATTACCGGCGGCCTTCCGGGTTATCTCGGCTGGCTCGATACCACCACCGCGTCCGATAAAGGGAGTGGGGACGTTGTTCGGTAAGATAGGAAGTTGATGTCGCCGGAGATGGTTCAAGATTGCCGGGTGAGATGAAGCTTTACGTCATGCCCTTTGCAGCAACCCTTTGATCTCAGCGGTGAAGGAGGTCATGACAAGCAGCGGGCTGGCGTTGCGTTCGATGGCGCGGATGGCATCTTCGGCGATGGTCGAAATCCGGAAGAAATCGGGGTTTGGGAAGTTTTTGGCAAAACGGTCGATTGCATCGCTGATGTCAGGGTTGTTCAGTTCCTGAAATCCGGGATCGATGCGGCGGTGGTTTGCATCCTGAAAGAAGAGCAGGAGAGCGGCCAGAAAGAGCGTCAGTTCACTGCGTGACATGTTTTTGGCGTTCTCTTCGCATGCGATTATTGCTTCGTGAAAGCGGCTTGGTGTGAGCACTTTACGCAGGTATTCGAGTGCCTGGTTGCGCAGCACAATGGTGGGTGTTTCTGCAGGGTCACCGTCGCGGTTGTTGATCAGTTCCCAGGCAAGCCGGAGGTTTCCTCTCGAAAAACTGACAATAAAGCTCAGTTCTGGCTCAATGATGTCCGGGCGGTTTTCCTGCAGCCATTGCCGGAGTTCTTTGGCAGTAACCCTCGAAAAACTTACGCTTTGGCATCGTGAGCGGATTGTGGGCAGCAGCGCTTCGGGCCTCGATGAGACAAGAATGAACATGACGTGCGCTGGCGGTTCTTCGAGCAGTTTCAGCAGTTTGTTGGCGGCTGAGGGGTGCAGCCTTTCGGCCTGTGAAATAATGAAAATCTTTTTGCTTCCCTCACTTGGCATAAACGAGGCTTTATGCTGCAGGGCGACAATCTGCTCGGTCAGAATACCCATTGATCGCTCCATGGCAGGGGAGAAATAGGGGTTCTGCTGTTTTTGCTCAAGCAGCGCTTCGTAGCGTTCCCGTGCTTCGGTAAATCGCTTGTTCTCTTTTTTTGCGGAATCACCGGGATCGAGCAGGGCGGATTCTACCGGAAAAATGTACTCGACATTCTGGTGCATGAAAGAGCCTACCTGCAGGCAGTCAGGACATGTTTGGCATGATCCTTCAGTGTAGCTCCCTTTGGCGGTGTAGCAGTTGAGGATGGAGGCTATTTCAAAGGCTACAGACTCTTTTCCCGACCCTTCCGGGCCGGTGAAAAGGTAGGCATGAGCAAAACGTCCAGTTTCAAGTGCTTTTTGCAGGACGCGGATCTGCTGTTTCTGACCGATAATGTTTTGCCAGCTCATGCCTCTTCTGTCACGTTCAGATAAAGGTCAGCCAGTTGTAGGGGTCTTCGCCGGTCTGGACAATCTTAAGATATTTGAACTGCAGCTCTTCGGTAATAGGGCCGCGTTTTTCATTGCCTATCGGGTATTTGTCGATGCTTCTGACCGGGGTAATTTCAGCAGCAGTACCGGTAAGGAAGACTTCGTCGGCAATATAGAGTGCTTCGCGGGGAATGAGCGTTTCGCGAACTTCATATCCGAGTTCCTTTGCAATATGCATGACGGCGTAGCGGGTAAAGCCCGGCAAAATTGACTGGGCCGACATGGGGGTATAGATGACCCGGTCGCGGACAACAAAAATGTTTTCGCCACTTCCTTCGGAAACATAGCCGTTGACATCGAGCGCAAGCCCTTCGGCATAGTCGTCCATCAGGGCTTCCATTTTGATGAGCTGCGAGTTGAGATAGTTGCCTCCGGCTTTTGCCCATGCAGGCAGGGTGTTGGGGGCTGGTCTGTTCCATGAGGATACACGCACATCAACGCCGGTTTCAAGCACATCTTCTCCAAGATAGGTGCCCCATTCCCAGGTAGCGATGGCAACCTCGATTGAAGCCCGGTGAGGGTTGACTCCAAAAGCGCCCTGTCCACGGTAGACCAGAGGACGGACATAGCAGGATTTGTGACTGTTGGCGTGAATGGTGCTGATGACAGCCTCTTTCAGCTCTTTTTCGGAATATGGAATTTCAATACGGTATATTTTTGAGGAATCTCTGAGCCGTTTGATGTGTTCGTCCAGAAAAAGCAGTGCTGAGCCCTTCTGGGTTTCATAGCAGCGTATTCCTTCAAAGGTGGATGAGCCGTAGTGGACAACATGTGACAGAATGTGGATTTTTGCGTCATTCCAGTCAATGAGCTCTCCGTTCATCCATATTTTAGCAGACTTGTTCATGATGCAGGTATTGGATGTTAAAACATTACCAGTATAAAACTCAAGATATATTGTTTTGTGTTTTTTAAAAGTAAAAGCAGGCATTTTTCTGCAGTTGTCGGGCAATTGGTTCTCTTTTGAGCCCAGGCAAAGCATTTGTTTTGATTGAGAAGATATGGTCAGCAGCGGAAGATGAAACAACCCTGCAGCAGGCCGCAGGGTGTTGTTTCGGTTCTAATTCAAAAGCTCAGTAGATTCTTTCGTAAACACCCTCTACCTCGCGCAATATCGGCTCGTAGACTCCTGGCTTGCGTCCGAAGCAGATGCCGAGAGATTCGTACATGGCGACATGTTCCAGATCCACGTGGCGCTGAACAATTGCCTTGCTGGATTCAATGAACTCAACTTTGCGACCCTTGACTTTTGAGATTGTCACTCCGGTCTTGCCTTCGAGCAGGAGCAGTATTGCCGCCGCACCAGCTTCGAAGCCGAAGTTGATGTCGTATGCCGAAGAGTTGCCTGAACGGACAAGGTGTCCGGGATGAACTTCGCGAACTTCCGGAATTTCATAAATGCCTTCGACGAACATACCGGTCTCTTTCATGAAAAGAGGCATGGCCGGGTCGGCTTTCATTTTTTTCTGGATTTGCTGGCAGGTGAATTTTCCGGCTCCGGCAAGTTTTTTGTGACCGAAGGCATCAATTCCTGCAGATTCATCGACTATATCGCTGCCGTCTGCATTTTTCAGTCCTTCAGCGACGACAATGGTGTAGGTGCCGCTATGCACATCGCTCTCCCTGATCCGGCGGGTAAAGCGTTCTGCAAGATGTTCGTAAACGATATCCCAGTCCGCCGGAATTTCCGGTATGAGAATACAGTCAGCTTCTGCTGCAACGCCACTGCGGAAAGCGGTATGACCGGCATAACGACCGAATACTTCGGTAACCAGAACCCGGTTGTGGGTTTTGCCGGTTGTTTTAAGATCGTGCACAAACTGTGCGATGCGGTTGATGGTGGAGTCGCCGCCGACCGAGTAGGTCTGCAGGTCGAGATCCATGGTTTTCGGTGCGTGGATACACTGAATCCCTTTCTGGTTGAGATCAACCATAACGCTGCCCGAATCGTCACCACCGCTGATAATGAGAGCATCGAGGTCAAATTTTTTCATGCCAGCCTTGATGCGGTTGTACTTTTCCGGATTGCTTATGGCTTTGATCTTGACTCTTGAATGACCTGCCTCTGAACCGGCAAAACTGGCGTCAAACCGGTCAAGACGTTCCTGGTCAAGGCGGACAATAGTCTCCTGATCGAGAAGGTTGTATAATCCGGCATATCCGTTAGGGATGATATAGAGCTCAAGGCCTTTTGACTGAGCCATCAATGCTGCGCCTTTCAGCACGGCATTGAGCCCGCCACAATCGCCGCCGCTGGTAAGTATTCCGATTTTTTTCACTGTTACGCTCTCCTTTCAATGCTCAGGTTAGTTTTTAATGGCCGAATTTATTTATTTGTCAGGAAATAAATAGTTCCTGCTTCTGGCTGTCAAGATAGATTTTTTGTATGATTTTTCAACGACCAGCCTTAAAATTAATAGCGGACTATACTTCCTCTAATGCCTGAAATGATTTTTTTTGAATGAATTATATGGATCAGGCGAGGATCGCTTTTGTGCACCTCAGAGAGAGAAAACGACAGACAGCCCTCACAGCTCTTGGTGTGGCGGTCGGTTCGGCCATGCTGGTTACTACTATTGCTGTGTCAAGGGGTTCTTCGTCAAATGTTATCGCCAAGGTGATTGATACTGCGCCGCATGTGCTTATCAGCGCAGAAAGGGTTGTTCCTCTGGTACCTGACAATATTATTGTGCAAAATGGTGGCAGGGTTGCCATGGTGACCAAAAACGTTACACCGGATAAACAGGAGGTTATCAAGAATTATACCGGAGTTGTCGAGAGTATCCGGCCTGTTGAGGAGCTTCGGAGTATTTCCCCTTTTGTGCTCAGCAAAGTGATTGCACGTAACAAAACCCGCTTTACTCCCTGTGTTACCCGTGGTGTTGTTCCTCATCTTGAAGCTGATATTGCCGGCCTGAAAAAAAACCTGATTGAAGTAAACGCCCTCGATGAGCTGGCCTATACGCCGAATGGTATTCTTGTCGGCGATCTTCTGGCAAAAAAACTCAATGCCGGTTACCGTGACCGGATTGTGCTTGTCACAAAGAACAGTGAAGAGTTTCCTGTCACGGTGGTGGGTCGTTTCAGCAGCGGATTCAATGCAAAGGATGAGCGTGAAGCTTATGTGAATCTGTCACTTGCCCAGAGAATGGAGGGGATAGCCTCGAATTCGGTGACTGGTATTGGTTTGAGAACGGCTCATGTGGAGCGTGCGGCTGAGACCGCAGCCAAAGTTCAGGCACTTTCCGGTTACCACAGCGAGAGCTGGGATGAAACCAATCGCAACGTGATCGAATTTTACAATCGTAACGCTGTAATCACGCTGGTGCTGGTCGGATTTGTCTTTATTGTTGCGGGTCTCGGAGTTTCATCCGTCATGACCACCGTGGTACTGCAGAAGGTCAAGGATATTGCCATCATGCGCTCGATGGGTGTGCAGCGAGGGAGCATTACCCGTATTTTCATGCTTGAGGGGTTCATGATAGGTGTTCTCGGGGTTCTTGTCGGCAGTCCGATGGGCCATGTTATATGCCATTTTGTTTCGCTTATCCGCTTTGAGGCCAGTACTGCCGGAGTGCTGAAGAGCGACCGACTCAACCTGCTCGAAATGGCGGATTCTCACCTTATTGTCATCGTGTTTGGTATCCTGATTGCGGTGTTTTCCTCCCTGAGCCCGGCACGAAAAGCGACGCGATATATGCCGGTCAGTATACTCAGGGGTGAAGTCGGGGCTTAGATGGAGCGGATAATGCAGACCGCATGGGCGGCAGCACCCTCTTCCCGTCCAATGTAGCCGAGTTTTTCGTTGGTGGTTGCCTTGACCGATACGGTGCCGATCTCAACGCCAAGACAGCGGGCAATGTTTTTACGCATCTCGGTAATGTAAGAGGCGATTTTGGGTGCTTCGAGCAGCAGCATGGCATCCACGTTCATTGTCTGGTATCCGTTCTTTTCCAGCAGTTTTGCGACATGTTTGAGCAGGATCATGCTGTCGATATCCTTGTAATCCTCGCTTGTGTTGGGAAAGTGCAGGCCTATGTCTCCCAGTGCCGCTGCACCAAGAAGGGCATCACTGATGGCATGAAGCAGTACGTCGGCATCACTGTGGCCGTCAAGTCCTTTGTCTCCGGGGATGTGAACGCCTCCGATCACAAGTTTCCGACCCTCTGCAAACGGGTGTACATCAATACCAATTCCAATACGCATGTTGATACAGTTTTTTTGTGAGTTATAACCGAAAAGGTAGCAAAAGATAGAATAAATAAGGAAAAATCAGAACCTGATGAGCTTTGTGTCAGGAAAAATCATGAAAAAAGTGCACACTTTCTTTGATTGATTATTTTACGGCAATGTTTTGGATAACAGAGGGTAAGTTCTGTTTTTTTTCGTAATCAGAGGGAATGGGGGGATCGCGCATGACTTTTTTTCAACTTCAGCGTTTTTTCTGGGTATGTGCCGGAACGCCGGTTGCAATGATTGAAAGGTACCCGACCGAGCACAGCAAATATCTCGGTATCGGGGCGACAATCTTTTTTACCGCTTTGTTTGCGGGCCTGTCAGGCGGCTACGCGCTGTATTTCGTTTTTTCCGGCAGTTCATTTGCGGAATTGTGGGCATTGCTCTTCGGCCTTATCTGGGGCCTGGCCATCTTCAATCTCGACAGATATATCGTTTCAAGTATCAACAAAAGCTCCAAAGGGCTCAAACAGTTCTATCAGGCCTCTCCCCGGCTGGTTTTTGCTGTGCTCATTGCCATTGTCATTGCCCGTCCCCTTGAACTGAAAATATTTGACAAGGAGATTCATGAGCAGCTTCGGGCGCGCTACCTTTCAGATCAGCAGCAGCGTATTGTCAAGGTGCAGTACTCTTTCAGGGAGAAATACGCCCTTGAGCTTCAGCAGATAAAAAACTATCAGGAAGAGTATGACCGGTTGAGTGGCGATGTCAATCGTTTGCGTGAGGAGCTTAAACAGGAGGTCTTTGGTTCACGTACATCAACCACTTCCGGTGTAGCCGGGTATGGCACCTATGCCAAAAACAAGGAAGAGGTTGTGAAGTCCAAGCAGGTAAGGCTTGAATATCTTGCGGCTCAACTGGCCTCTCTGCAGCAGTACATGAACAGCCAGAAAGCCGCTGAGGGGCTCAACAACCAGATGATGCTCGGCGATGAGAGTCTTGACAGAAAAGCTGCCAGTGCGGGTTTTGCTGACCGAAACTGGGCGCTTGGTGAGTTGACTCATTCGTCGAACGATGTGAGCCGTTCGTCGGCCAATGCGGTTTATTTCATCACCCTGCTTTTCATCACCTTCGAATGTGCTCCGCTCATTGTCAAGCTGCTCTCCAATGTCGGGCCATCAGATGTTGATATCAGGGAAACAGAATCCCGGATTATCTCCCAACTGACCAATAACTCTTTTCTCTCAACAAATCGTACGGTGAGGGAATATCGTCTTCCGGGTTCGAAAATCGGAGTACGGCGAGCGAGGAAATATCTCGTGAACAAAAGGGGGGGAGGGCGACAGGGCTAACGGGTAAGCAGACTTCCCCTGTACTCCATGAGCGGCATTGCTCCTGGTGCGGAAAAGTGTTCTTCAATGGCAGTGGCGACCTTTTCGCCGATATCTGGATAGACAAAGTTCATGGTGCCTATCTGTACAGCGCTTGATCCTACAAGCAGAAACTCCATGGCATCTCCAAATCCGGCAATACCACCCATGCCAACAACAGGGATTTTTACGGCATTGTAAACTTCCCACACCTTGGCAAGGGCAATCGGTTTGATTGCAGGGCCGGAAAGTCCACCGGTAATGTTTTTCAACAGAGGCCTGCGGGTTTTATGATTAACGGCCATGCCTACAACCGTGTTGATGAGTGAAACCGAATCTGCACCAGCTTCTTCCGCCGCCAGGGCGATGGAGCTGATGGAAGTAACGTTCGGCGTCAGCTTTATCATGAGGTGCCGGGTGGTTATGTGGCGCAGTTCCGAGACAATCTCAAAGGTCGCCTCGCGGCTGACACCCATAATCATGCACTCACCCTTGACGTTCGGGCAGGAAAGGTTTATTTCGTAACCATTGAGACCTTCTACCTCATCAAGTCGTGAGACGACCTCACAATATTCGTCAATCGAGCGTCCAGCAATATTGACAATGACCGCTGTATCGAGAGTGCGCAGAAAGGGTACTTTTTCTGCAATGAACCGTTCCAGACCGACATTTGCCAGTCCGATGGCATTGATCATGCCTGACGGAGTCTCTGCGATACGCTGTGGAGGATTGCCTGTTCTGGGTTCGAGGGATATAGCCTTGGTGACCACTCCTCCGATTTTTGAAAGATCACAAAGGGTGTTGAGTTCTTCGCCATAAGAGACGGTGCCCGATGCAAGCAGTACCGGTGATTTCAGTTCAAGCCCCCGGCCGAGAGATACAGCCGCAGAGGGTGATGGTTTTGCGGTTTCGTGTTGGCTCATGTTGTAACGGTGCTTGACTGCTCTTTTCATGCCTTGACAGGATAACGGGTATCCTGCAGGCATGAAAAAGATGATTGCAGCAAAAACGATCAGTTCTTTTATCTGTTCAGATAGTACTTGGTCGCATAGTCACGTACCATTCTGTGGGTGTTGTATTCCGGTGCAATTGTAGCAATGGCATTCCTGATTTTTTTGATCCAGCGAACAGGAATGTTCAGTTCGTTGCGTTCGTAATATGTCGGAATGATCTGGTTTTCCAGCGTCGTGTAGAGTTTTTCGGCATCGAAGCGATCCTGCTCTTCATGATTTTCAAATGATTCGCCATGTCCGATCGCCCAGCCGTTTTCGCCGTTATAGGCTTCAGGCCACCATCCGTCAAGCACACTGAAATTCAGGCCACCGTGCAGTACGGTTTTTTCGCCTGATGTACCACTGGCCTCCATTGGTCTTACCGGGGTATTAAGCCAGATGTCAACGCCTGAAACCATTCGTTTTGCTACACCAAGGTTGTAGTTTTCAAGGAAAATAACTTTCCCGGTAAACTGCGGACGGCGGGAGTGTTCGACGATCTGACGGATATAGTCTTTTCCTGCATCATCGTGAGGATGAGCTTTTCCGGCGAAGACAATCTGCACCGGCATTGTAGAATGATTGATGATTCTGTTAAGGCGGTCAAGATCCCTGAAAATCAGCGGTGCGCGTTTGTAAGTGGCAAACCTGCGGGCAAATCCTATGGTCAGAACATCGGGTGAAAGCGTGTTTTTCTCGGAACGCATGGCATCATATTCGTTATGGAACGAATTGATATGCTGGTGAAAGAGCTGGTTGGCAAGATAGCGGTCGATAAAGTCAACAAGGTTGCGTTTCAGGCTGTAGCGCAACGACCAGAGATCTTCATCGGTAACTTTCGCCAGAGCGGCTTCAGCAGTTTCACGTGAGAGTGTCAAATCATCTATGCTCTCTGCAAAGTGCTTCCAGAAGGTATCGGTAAGTCCGCATGTCCAACTGTTTGCATGTACTCCGTTTGTAATATGACCGATTGGCACTTCAGAAACCTTTTTCTCAGGGTAGAGGTGTTGCCACATGGTGCGTGAGACCTCTCCGTGCAGTTTGGATACGCCGTTTGCCGAACGTGAAAGGTTCAACGCCAGCACCGTCATGGTGAAGAGCCCGTAAATATTGTTCTTGTCTTCGGAACCGAGTAACATCAGGTCATCGAAATCCATTCCGATGCCGGCAAGGTACTTGTCAAAGGTGTAATGCATCATGTCTCTGGAGAAACGATCATGGCCAGCAGGAACCGGCGTATGCGTCGTGAAGACACAGCGTGAGCGAACCTTTTCCATTGCAGCCACTTTTGTCTCACCTGCAGCAAGTTCCTTTGCGAGCAGTTCAAGAGTGAGAAATGCTGAATGCCCTTCATTCATGTGATAAACTGCTGGTTGTACGCCAAGTTTTTCGAGCAGTTTTACGCCACCGATACCGAGGAGAATTTCCTGGTTGATGCGCATGTTCTGGTCGCCACCATAGACTCTGCAGCAGATATCGCGGTAGTGTGATTCGTTTGTAGGAATATTGGTGTCAAGAAGGTAGAGCGTTGCACGGCCAACTTTGAGACTCCATGCCTGGGCAAGAACTTCGCTTTGTGCTATATTGACTGAAATGATGAGATCTTTACCGTCAGGGCCGATAACTTTTTCTATCGGAAGGCTTTCAGGGTATTGCAGAGGGTAATCTTCCATTTGCCAGCCGTCCTGGTTCAGGTACTGGCGGAAGTATCCCTCCTTGTAAAACAGGGTGATTCCAATAAAATTGATGCCGAGGTCGCTGGCAGATTTCAGGTGATCTCCCGCCAAGACTCCAAGTCCACCGGAATAAATCCTGACGCTTTCATGAATTCCAAATTCAGCGCTGAAATAGGCTACCGGATTTTTGACAAGCTCAGGTGCATTTTTTGCCGCCCAGGTATCTTTTGAATTGAGGTAGTTCGTAAAACGCGCATGAGCACGGTCTATTTTTCCGGCAAATTCGCCGTGACAACGTGCAGTCAATTCGTCATTGGATATATGCCGCAAAAGCTCTACAGGATTGTGATTGTTTCTTTCCCAATGCAGGGGAGAGAGTTCTTCAAAAATCTGTTTAGCTTCCGTATCCCATGACCACCAGAGATTTCTTGTCAGTTCTTTAAGGGAAGTTATTTTTTTTTGCATAATTGAATCGGGGATAATGATTTCTTTGCTGCAGCAGCCTGAGGGATGGCAGAATTATAAAAGCTTTTGGGCAATCCTGTTGATATGCCTGATGAATAAAAGGTCTAATTTACTGTTTTAGAATCGAAAACCGCAAGTCTTAATAAATTGATTACTGGAGTGGTAAAAATAGCGCATATATCGGATCTTCACCTATCCGGTAAGCAGGATCGGCGACAGCTCGACGAGTTTGATCGTATGCTCGCCCATTTCAACACAGTAGGGTTCGATCATCTTGTCATTTCAGGCGATCTCAGCAACAGTGCCGATCCCGCTGATTGGGAGATTGTAAGGGAAAAACTGAGGAGCCACGCTCTTTATCGCTGGGAGAAGACAACAGTTATTGCCGGTAATCATGATATGACCAATCTTGAAGAGGAGATGCGTTTCTATAACGCATTGAACCCGCTTCCGGGGGTGCGCAGAAAAGCATTTAATCGCAAAATCGTCCACTTTTGCAGTTTTTTTCAGGAGCTCATTACCGGTGAAGAGCGTGGAGACAAGGCATTTCCTTTCGTCAAGATTATAAACTACCCTTCGGTGAAGATCGCCATTGTGGCGCTCAATTCAGTCTATCCGTGGTATCCTGCCGATAATCCTCTCGGAGCAAGGGGTGTTATCAATCCCGGCCAGCTCAAAGCCCTCACTCCTGCAAATGTTGTTTCGTCACTTAAAGAGTGCTTTGTCATCGGACTTTGCCACCACGCCTACAAGGTCTACGGCACAGATTCGCTGATTGACCAGGCTTTTGACTGGACCATGGAGCTGAAAAACCGTGAAGAGTTTCTCGCCGTCATGAAGACCCTGCAGGCAAAGCTGGTGCTGCACGGTCATTTTCACCGTTTTCAGACCTACACGGTGAGCGGCATAAACTTTATCAATGGAGGAAGTTTCCGTTACACTCCTGAATGCTACAGTGAGCTTATCATTGAGGGAAAGGAGAGTTTCAGGCAGAGTTTTATCTCTCTATGAGCGGCGAAGAAACCCGGCAACACTTCTGCTCTGCAGAGAGCCGTCTTGCCGGGATGTAGTGGCGGTGGAACACCGATTGGTTCAGCTCTGGCCTCTTCGTGCGAGCTGACGATCCATCATGATAAGGGCATGACCCTTCTCACCGGCCATTTTCAGGGTTTCAAGGATTGCTGACGCCGCCGCCTCTTCCTCTACCTGCTCTTCGATGAACCAGTGCAGAAAAGTCTGAGAGGCATAGTCTTTCTCTTCGAGGGCAGCTTCATAGAGCTTGTTGATGAGCACGGTTATTTTCCGTTCGTGCTTTAGTACCTCCTCAAAAAGTGCGGTTGGAGACTTGAACTCAAGGGGGGGCGCTTCGATCTCCTGAAGCTCCACGCGACTGCCGCGATCATTGATAAACTTGTAGAGTTTCATGGCATGGCCACTCTCTTCGCGGTTCTGGAGTTTGAGCCAGTTTGCAAAACCAGGTAAATTCTGCGATTCAGCATAAGCCGCCATTGAAAGGTAGAGATATGCCGAAGAGAATTCCGCGTTGAGCTGATCGTTGAATGCTTTCTGAAGTGCTTTGCTTAACATACTGTTATTCCCTGATGATTTTTGTTTGCCATATATACACTCTTCATCACTCATCAAGAACAAACTCCAACGGCAATTAGTTTCTCTTACAGGATGCTGTTCTCTTTCATATACTCACGGATTCTCTCGGCATGGTCGCGATCTTCCTGGTTGAGCTGCTTGAAAATATTGGCCGAAAAAGAGCTGGTGGGACTGTCGAGAAAATGCTGGAAATGGGATTCACCGGCAGCCATTTCAATATCGAGTGCGGCCTTGAATGCATCAGCTCTTGAAGGCGGTTTTGCTGAATATTCGCTTACAAGCCCTGAAATTCGCTGGTTGGTATCGATCAGGGATTGCAGGTCTTTTGCCAGCAGATTATCCGGAAAGAACTCTTCAGGCTGAGGCTGTTTTTTTTCCTGCTGCAGGAGTGAAGCGTGGCCTCTTTCCTCCATTGCAAGCTGCCACCAGAAATCCTCATCGTCAGAAAAAGAGTCATGAAAGATGGTGTAGAGCTTGGCAAGGTTCAGTTCAAGTTTTATCGATTCGTCAAGGTGGTGTTGGGGAATAGCGGGCATGGTCAATACTGTTTTGGTTGCTGTTGGATCCTTTTTCCACTCAAGCAAAGAGCGGCACTGTAAGGGGCACAATCCTTTGCATTCAAATATAACCGGGAGTTATCTTTTCCAGAGGATTATTTTTTTTGTCAACAGAAAATTTCCGTCAATCACGGCAACCACTCATGCTGAAAAAAATTGTTTCAGGAGGCCAGACCGGTGTTGACCGGGCAGCGCTCGATGCCGCCATATCCAGCAATCTTCAGCACGGAGGATGGTGCCCGCAGGGGCGACGGGCGGAAGATGGAAGAATAGCCGAGAGCTACCAGCTTGTTGAAACTCCTCAATCCCTCTATCCGCAGAGAACGGCCTGGAATGTCCGTGACTCAGACGGCACCCTGATTCTTGCGCGCAAGTCCCTGCAAGGCGGCACACTTTACACCATGCAGCGCGCCAGAAAAGCTCACAAGCCTTTTTTGATCGTCTCTCCAGATGATCTGGCAGCAGTTGCACAGGTTCGTCAATGGATCGAGACGAACGCTATTGAAGTGCTCAATGTTGCCGGGCCGAGAGCCAGTTCTGAACCCGGTATCTACGCTGTGGCGCGGAGGTTTCTTGATGCCCTGATTCCTGCGTGTCTGCCCTGATTCCATATCCCCATCATTTCCATGCAACCAAAAAACGGTATCGGGCGAACACGCGGGAATCGAAATACGCGGGGATTTTATTTGTCGCGGTAGGAGGAGTACTCCTGGAGGCTTTTGACTCCGAACTCCTGGTGGCGGATACAGTCGATTGCCTGAACCGATGCTTCGGCGGCCTCTATTGTGGTGACAAAGGGGACGTTGCTCAGTACTGATGCAGCGCCGATTGCCTCTTCGTCGTGCAGTGCTTTTTCGCCTCTTGGGGTATTGATGACAAAGTTGATCTTGCCGTGCTTGATGATGTCGAAGATGTTCGGACGACCCTCTTCACCGACCTTGAAGACCTTTTTGCACTCAATGCCGTGCTCTGTCAGGAAGCTGTGTGTGCCTGCTGTGGCAATCAGGTCGAAGTCCATGCGGTAGAGCGCTCGTGCAATGTCAAGAATTCTCTGGTTTTTGTCCTGGTCGTTGACACTGATAAAGACTGCACCGGAGAGGGGCAGATGCATGTTTGCCGCCTGGTATGCTTTGGCAAAGGCTTCGGGGAACTCGTCAGCAAGGCTCATGGCTTCACCGGTCGAGCGCATTTCAGGGCCGAGGTAGACGCCTGATTTGACAAATTTTGAGAATGGGAAGACTGGTTCCTTGATGGCCAGATGCTTCATGCCGAGTTCGTCGCAATCTTTCAGGTCGTACTCCTTGCGCAGGTCGCTGAGCTTTTCGCCAAGCATGACTCTGGTTGCAATTTTTACCACAGGGATGGCGGTTGCCTTGCCGACAAATGGAACAGTACGGCTGGCTCTCGGGTTTACCTCGATTACATAGACACTCTCGTTCTGCACGGCATACTGAATGTTCATCAGTCCGACCACCTTGAGGTTTGCCGCCAGCTTGCGGGTATACTCCTTCATCGTGGCAATGACATTCTGGCTGATGTTATGATAGGGCAGAATGGAGGTGGAGTCTCCGCTGTGAATGCCTGCAGCCTCGACATGCTGCATGATGCCGCTGATGACGCAGTCAGTGCGGTCGGCAATGGCGTCGATATCGAATTCAACGGCGGTTTCCAGAAAACGGTCGATCAGAAGGGGATATTTTTCCGTAATAAAGAGCGCCTGGTCGATATACTCCTTGAGCGAATCGTCGTTGTAGACGATTTTCATTGCCCGTCCGCCGAGAACATAGCTTGGCCGGACAAGGGCAGGGTAGCCGATTCTGCGGGTTATCTCCTTGGCTTCATCGAGGTTTATGGCTGTGCCGTATTCGGGATGCGGGATATCGAGCTGTTCAAGCAGAGCCCCGAATTTCTTGCGGTCTTCAGCCATGTCAATGCCTTTGGAGGAGGTACCGAGAATGGTTACTCCAGCTTCATGCAGTTTGGTTGAGAGCTTCAGCGGTGTCTGGCCTCCAAAGCTGACAATGACACCGAGCGGCTTTTCGTGCTCTATGATGCGGATGGTGTCTTCAAAGGTGAGCGGTTCGAAGTAGAGTTTGTCGGCTATATCGTAGTCCGTGGAAACAGTTTCAGGGTTACAGTTTACCATGATGGTCTCATAGCCGGCCTCCCTGAGGGCGAAGACTGCCTGGACGCAACAATAGTCAAACTCGATGCCCTGGCCGATGCGGTTAGGCCCTCCACCGAGGATAATTACCTTTTTGCGGTCGGAAACAATGGATTCGTTTTCCTCTTCGTAGGTCGAATAGTGGTAGGGAGTTTTTGCGTCGAACTCCGCTGCGCAGGTATCGACGGTTTTAAAAACGGATTCAACACCGTAATGTTTTCTCAGAGCCCTTATGGATGGCTCGGCAGTGTTGAAAATATTGGCAAGCTGAAAATCGGAAAAGCCGTTTTGCTTGGCTTTCAGCAGCATCTCTTTCGGGAATTTCCGGGCAAGGTCAATAACCTCCTGCGGCAGGTCGGAAGCTTGTATGGTCATGCAATCTCGATAGGTTAGAAATAGCTTCAGAATACAGGGCTGTCAGAGAAGGTAACAATTCACCTTCTTATTATAAAGCCCGTGCATTATACAAAAATGCTCATGCTTCTCAAAGCTGCCTGTTTTGTTGTTCCTTTAAGCTTCTTTTTCCACACCCTGAAAATGGAACAGGATTTTTTTACATTACCTTTGTCTTCATGAAAAAATCTCTTTTCGAAAAAAGGTGTAACAACGCGTATGGACAAAAAGATTTTCGATACTATCGAAGCTGCTCTTGAAGATATCAGGCTGGGCAAGCTGGTTATTGTCATTGATGACGAGGATCGTGAAGATGAGGGTGATTTTATTGCTGCCGCAGACCGTGTTACCACGGAAATGGTCAATTTTATCACCAAGGAGGCCCGAGGTTTGCTTTGTGTTGCTGTCACCATGAAGCGGGCAAAAGAGCTGCAGCTCGATCCGATGGTGCAGCGAAATACCTCCCAGCATGAGACCAATTTCACCGTATCGGTCGATGCCATTGCCGAAGGAGTCACGACCGGGATTTCAGCTTACGATCGGGCAATGACCATCAAGATGCTTGGCGACCCATCCTTTACGGCGGACGATTTTTCCCGGCCCGGACATATTTTTCCTCTTCGTGCCATGGATGGCGGTGTGCTTCGCCGAGTTGGACATACAGAAGCTGCGGTTGATCTTGCACGTCTTGCCGGATTCAGCCCTGTTGGTCTTCTTTGCGAGATTCTGCACGATGATGGCAGTATGGCCCGCCTCCCTGAACTGATCAAGATCAAGGAAAAATTCGGACTGAAGCTTATTACCATCAAGTCCCTTGTTGCCTATCAGATGCAGCGCAACAAGCTTGTGCAGCGTGCAGTCGAGTCGAGACTGCCGACCATACACGGCGAGTTCCGCCTTATCGCCTATGAATCATTTACCGACCAGCAGAACCACATGGCTTTTGTCAAAGGGGATGTTACCACTGACGAACCGGTTCTTGTCAGGGTTCACTCCCAGTGTGCTACCGGCGATACCTTTGCCTCCCTGCGCTGCGATTGCGGCAACCAGCTTAATTCAGCGCTTGCCATGATTGAAAAAGAGGGGCGCGGTGTGCTCATCTATCTCATGCAGGAAGGAAGGGGGATTGGGCTCATCAACAAACTGAAAGCCTATAACCTTCAGGACGAAGGGTTCGATACGGTCGAGGCAAATGAAAAACTTGGTTTCAAGGCTGATTTGCGAGACTACGGTATTGGAGCCCAGATTCTCGAGGATCTCGGAGTTCGCAAAATGAGGCTCATGACCAATAATCCGAAAAAAGTGGTTGGTCTCGAGGGGTATGGTCTGGAAATTGTTGAACGCATATCGCTCGAAATTGCTCCAAATCCCATGAACCAGATCTATCTGGACACAAAACGTGACAAACTTGGTCACATGATCGGTTGTTCATGTGGCAATGACGCTCTTTACCTTGAACAGATCGCAGCAGAAAAATTAAAAAATACACATCCCAACCCGTAAACTTCCGTCAGGAAAAGGACAGAGACACCGATGGATACCGACATACTTCAAGTTCAGGATCAAGAGCTTTTTGCGGCCATTGCCAATGAAATGACTCGCCAGACTGAAACGCTTGAACTCATTGCTTCTGAAAATTTCACCAGTCGTGCGGTCATGCAGGCTTGCGGGTCGGTGATGACCAATAAATATGCCGAAGGCTATCCCGGCAAGCGCTATTATGGCGGTTGTGAGTATGTCGATGTGGCAGAAAACCTTGCTCGCGACCGGGCAAAGAAACTTTTTGGCTGCGAATATGTCAATGTGCAGCCGCACTCTGGTTCAAGCGCCAACATGGCGGTGCTTTTTTCGGTACTGAAACCCGGTGACCGTATCATGGGTCTTGACCTCTCACATGGTGGTCATCTCACCCATGGCAGTGCAGTCAATTTTTCCGGTCAGATGTTCGATGCACATTTCTACGGTGTTGACCGTCAAACCGGCTGCATCGACATGAACAAGGTTGAAGAGATTGCTCTGCAGGTCAGGCCGAAACTTATTATTTGCGGCGCAAGTGCCTATTCCCAGGGTTTTGATTTGAAAGCGTTCCGCGCGATTGCCGACAAGATAGGAGCGTTGCTTATGGCCGATATTGCCCATCCTGCCGGTCTTATTGCTGCCGGGCTTCTGGGTGACCCCATGCCTCACTGCCATTTTGTGACCACCACCACGCACAAGACCCTTCGCGGTCCAAGGGGTGGCATGATCATGATTGGCAAAGATTTCGAGAACCCCATGGGTCTGACCATCAAAACCAAAACCGGTTCCAGGGTAAAAATGATGTCCGAGGTTATGGATGCCGAGGTAATGCCAGGCATACAGGGCGGCCCGCTCATGCATATTATTGCCGGCAAGGCAGTTGCCTTTGGAGAGGCACTGAAACCGGAGTTCAGGGAATATGCAATCCAGGTCATGAAAAATGCCGCAGTGATGGCTGAAAAGTTTGTGGCTCTTGGTTACAATATTGTTAGTGGTGGTACCAAAAACCATCTCATGCTGCTTGATCTTCGCAACAAGAACGTTACCGGAAAGGTTGCCGAGAACCTTCTGCACTCAGCAGGTATTACCGTCAACAAGAACATGGTGCCTTTTGACGACAAGTCTCCCTTTGTGACGAGTGGTATTCGTATTGGTACTCCTGCAATGACCACAAGGGGGATGAAAGAAACCGACAGTACTCTTATTGCCGAGCTTATCGACCGAGTTATCTCTGCAGCCGAAAAGCCGGAGATTGGAGATATTTGCCGTGGTGTCAGAGCGGAAATCAGGGAGCTTTGTCTCAGTCATCCGATTGACGGATACGTCGTTTGAGAAGATACTGATTCTTTTGTTTGCAAAGCCGTCTTCAGGGAGTTTTTCCGGGAGGCGGCTTTTTTTGTGTCATCAAAGCCTTTTACTGGCTGTTGAGAATGGATGTTATCATCGTACCAAGGTCACGGGAGGTTTTCCTGATTTTTTTGTCAAGCAGAATCTTTTCCCTCGACAGCTCGATCTCGCGGTTTGTATCGCTCTCATGGCGGATCTTTTCCGTTATCACCTCATTCTGGCGGATCAGGGGCTCCAGAATAAGGTTTTTGAAGGCATCGAGGAACATTGTCAGACACCGTTTTGCATTTTGAGCGTGCAGGTCGGATTGTTCAAGCCATTTATTGCTTACCGGTTGCTCGATAAGCAAACCGGAGGCAAGGTCTCTCGATTCCGGATGACTGAACATGCTTATTTCGGTTGTGATGTCGATCCTCTCTTCCGGGTTGGCGGCAATCTCATGGTAGCGGCGGATCATGTGGGTAAAAATCTCCTGCGCCTCCCTGTGTGGCAACTCCAGCATCTCTTCATGTGAAGCGGCAAACTCCAGAACGGCATTGCCATACGCGGTGCTTTCAAGCAGCGCTTTCAAAAAAGTTTTTTCCAGAACCGAGAAGTTTGTCTGTTCCCGGCGCGGAGAGGGAACGACCAGTCGATCTTCGGCTGAGACTCTCTTCTTTTCCTCTGTCACCTTTTCCTTGCCAAGCAGTTCGTGGAGCGCCTGCAGGCTGATGGCCAGTTTTTCCGACAGTTCCTGCAGGTAAAGCTCCTGGCGGATTCGGTCAGGGATCAGTGCAATGGAGTGTGCCATTGCCTTGATCGCTTCTGATTTGACCTCCGGCTGATCGAAATTTCCCTCTTCCATGAAAAACCGGATTTGAAACTCCTGAAACGGCAGTTTATTTTCAGCGGCAAACTGCAGAAAGTTCTCCCGTCCTTCACGCCGAACAAAGCTGTCGGGATCGTCACCAACAGGAAGCATGAGGACGAACGGGGTGAGCCCTTCTGCCAGAAGCGTGTCGATACCTCTCATCATTGACTTTTGACCGGCACTGTCTCCATCATACATGAAGAGTACCCGGTTGGTGTAGCGCTTCAGGATTTTTGCCTGGTATCGTGTCAGTGAGGTGCCGCATGACGCTACCGTATTGGTAATGCCAACCTGGTGAAGGGCCAGCACATCCATGTAGCCTTCAACGAGGATAGCGCTCTCCTTGCGGCGGATTTCATCTTTTGCAGCGTGCAGTCCATAGAGCAGTTTGGACTTTTCAAAGAGGCTGCTTTCCGGGGAGTTAAGATATTTTGGTGTTTGAGGGTCACTCTGCAGGGTTCGTCCTCCAAAACCGACAACTTGGCCTCCAATGGAAAAAACCGGAAAAATCACCCGTCCCCTGAAGGTGTCATAAAAGGAGTTTTTCTCTTTGCGATGCGTTATCAGTCCGAGTTCAAGCAGATGCTCCTTCGCAATTCCAGCACGTTTTGCCTCATTGTGCAGATTTTCCCATGCTTCGGGCGCGTAACCGAGGGCAAAACTCGCAATGGTTTTTGCCGACAGGCCCCTCTCTTCAGTCAGGTAGCTATATCCTGTTTTTCCGGCCTGGCTTTCAAGCGTTGCGTGAAAGAACTTGGCCGCCCAGCGGAGAGTTTCAGTACGGCTCTCTTCGTGATCCGGTTTGTGCTCTTTTTTTTCGGTAAACCGGCTGATATCGATACCTGCACGTTTGGCAACCAGTTCAACTGCTTCGGGAAAGGAGACCTTTTCCATTTCCATGACAAAAGAGAATACGTTTCCACCCTTGCCTGTTGAAAAGCATTTGTAGATCTGTTTGTCGGGTGAGACGACAAACGACGGAGTTTTCTCTTTGGTAAAAGGAGAAAGTGCCTTATAATTGCGTCCTGAAGGCTGAAGCGTCAGGTAATCGGAGATAATATCAACAATGTCTGCCGCCTGCCGGACATCATCAATGGCCGTATGAGGAATCATCTGCCTTTGCTTTGTCAGTGAAATTGTTGCGGGAACACGTGTTTATTTCTTTTCAAAATAGATTACTGTTGAAAAATCACAAGGTTATTTGCTAAATTCATCACTGAAGCTTCTGAAGCTTTCTTGGGTTATTGTTAGTGCATTGCAACCACTCTCTTGTCGCGGTAAAACAGTACCGGCTTTCTCATCATGCTTGCTGCCGGTGGTTGTTCTTGTTATTATAAAAATATGTCCAGCAGTATAGCAAATTACAGAGCTGTTTATCATGCTTCGTTTATCTTTCGGGAGAGTCAAAATTAATTAACAGTCTATGAAACAGGGTTTTTTTACGGGTCTGCTCATTGTCGTAACCTACGCGGTTTCTTTCGGCTTCTATGTCTGGATGGGTACGACTCCTCCGGGTTCAATGTTCCATGCCGTCTGGAAAGGTGGGCCGGTTGTTTCGGTGCTTATGGCACTTATTCTTATGGTGATTGCCTACACGGTTGAGCGTATCATCGCACTGAACAAGGCCTCAGGCAAAGGGAACATTCCGGAATTTGTCAGGAGTCTCAAGCTGGATATTGACAACGGCTATATCGATCAGGCCATTGCCAAATGTGATGACCATCAGAGTTCACTTGCCGCAGTGTTGCGTACAGTGCTTGAACGGTACAAAAAACTTGTATCCTATAATGTTACTGATCGCGAGAAAAAGATCAGTGAGATGGAAAAGGCTGTCGAGGAGGCAACGGTGATGGAGATGCCGCTTCTTGAAAAAAACCTGGTGGCGCTTTCCACCATTGCTTCGATTTCCACCATGATCGGGCTTCTGGGAACGACACTTGGCATGATCCGCGCTTTTGCCGCCATGGCAACCAGTGGTGCTCCCGATGCAGTACAGCTTTCGCTTGGCATCTCCGAAGCGCTCTTCAATACTGCGCTTGGTATTGTCGGTGGTATTTTCGGTATTGTCACCTACAACATTTTTACCAGCAGGATCGATCATTTCAGTTACATGATCGATGAGGCAGCATTCTATATCATACAGACTCTTGGAACCGGTAAATCGGACAACTGATGTCGAGGATCAAGTCAAAACGGATTGGGTTCCGCATTGATATGACGCCAATGGTGGACGTTGCGTTTCTGCTGCTGACGTTTTTCATGCTGACCACCAAGTTTCGTCCGCCTGAAGTGGTCAAGATAGATCTGCCCACATCTCATTCGGAGCGGAAACTTCCCGAATCAGATGTTCTGACCGTAACGGTTAGCGGCGACAATACCTTTTTTATGGGAGTCTCTTCACAGCAGACGAGGGAGAAACTTTTCAACTCCGTTGTGAAGCCAAAACTGCAATCGGCCGGTTTTTCCGCAGTTGCTCAAAAGGACTCCCTGAAACACTTCAGGCTGGCAGAAAACTTTCTGGTTGGGCGTGATGAGCTTGACAAATTTGTTGTCATGGCACGTTTTGCCGACCAGAAGCTCCGCCCTGTTATCAGGGCCGATGCCGATGCCGGATATGAAGCGGTCAACCATGTCATCAAGGTATACAAAAAGGCAAATATGCTCACCTTCAATCTGGTGACCGTTCTTGAAAAGGAGGTTCGCTGATGGGTATGGTTGATTCCCAAAACGGACGACGCAGCCAGAAAAAAGGGAAGCGGCGCACAAAACGGATCGGTTTCCATCTCGATATGACCCCGATGGTTGATGTCGCATTTCTTCTTCTGACCTTTTTTATGCTGACGACAACCTTTTCAAAATCCAATACCATGGAGATCAATATTCCTCCAGAAGCAAAGGAGGTGAAGGTTGCCGCGACAAATGTCATGACGCTCAGGATTGCTGATGACGCAACAGCCTATTGTTCTCTTGGAGATGAGGCGCCGAGAAGGTTTTCCCTCTATGATCCAGGAGATGGCCGCAAACTGGCACTAAGCGGAGAGTTGCGCCAGATATTGCGCCAGCAGACGACTAAAAATGAAAAACTGGTGATTGTCGTTAAAATCAGTGAAAAAGCCCATTACAAGCATCTCGTCGATATTATTGACGAACTGAACCTGATGAAAATCGACCGGTTCAGCCTTGATGACTTTACCGAGCAGGATGCGCAGGAAATTAAAAGAGCTGTTTAAGAGAGTATTATAAAGGAGTGCTTTCAGGTGTTTTCAAAACTTGATAAAATCCACAGGGAGACTTTCAGTCGCAAAGCCCTTTCTTCATGGTCTTTCGGTGAAGAGTTTCTCGATACTGACCGTTTGCGCAAGCTGCACTATGGCAATCTTGTGCTCCGCCGTCAGGCCCATCTTTTTTTAAGCCACGGAGTCATTACCGCCATAGCGATTATGTCGGTTTTCTGGCTTGTCACAGCCAACTGGCAAACCCTTTCCCGGTTGAGCGGACTGTTTGGCAAGGACGATAAACCAATGGTCGAGTGTTATGAAGTCGTTACCAGTGTGACTCAGCTTCCACCGCCACCTCCGCTCGATATCCCCGAGCCAACTCCTGTCACGCCATCATCTCCTGTTGCTCCACCGCCTCCCAATGTCGGAAAGATCAAGCAGGTCAGCCAGGCGGAAGTTCCTCCCGAACAGACTTTTGCTACACAGAGGGAGATGAAACAGGCTATCCAGACTCAGGGGTCGGGAGCCGGAACCGCCTCTTCCGGGGATGAGGTACCGATGTTTGTGCCCTGTGAAAAAATGCCCGGTTTTCTTGACCAGAAAAAACCGGTTTATCCTGAGATGGCCAGAATTGCCGGAATTACAGGAAAGGTATTTGTCAGTGTCCTGATTGCTGAAGATGGTCATCCCATCAAGGCCAAAGTCATGAAACGTGTCCCTGCCGACTGTGATGTTTTTGACGCTGTTGCCCTGAAGTCCGTGATGGATTCCAAATACTATCCCGGCATTCAGAATGGCACTCCCATCAAGGTATGGTTTACCGTTCCGATAAGGTTCCAGCTCGACTGAGCATTGTGATTCGTTATTCTCCCTTTCCCTTTTTCCATTGAACATTCGCGAAGTTTTGGTGATTTCCTGCCATCTTCGCGAAGCTGTTCTTTCCTCAGCCGCGCATCCCGCTACTGACATGCCTTAATCTTTACGAGAGAGTCGATTGACTCGATTGATGCAAAGGAGCAGGATCAAGCCTCAGCCATCTTGCTTGATTCTGATGGATTGCAGGGGATGATTCAGGGTCGTGGCTACAAGACTATTTCCTGCGTCGCCATGTTTTTTTTTGACTGGCCGGAACAAAAGGGAGTGCCGATAAAGTGAGGCTGTTTTAGTCCTGAATTGGCTATATTTCTTAAACTAAAATAGGGAGGAAAATGGAAAAGAAGTATGAAGTGGGCAGCGATTTTTTTCGTGAAAAGGTTATTGCCGCTATTTTATATGGATTCCGTAACGTCAAGAATCCGGTATCCGTAACGGTTCATCCTGAACTGATGGTGAAGATAAGGGAGGATTTCAAGGCCAAAGTGCTTGCGCCGAAAAGTATTGACGATGCAGAATATTTTTTCGGGTTGCCGGTAATTGAGGATGCGACAAAAGAGAAGGATTATATCCTGGTAAATTAAGGTCGTTCCGATACGATTGAAACTTGACTATCCCGGCTGCTTTTTTCCGGCTTTTGGCCGGTAGAGGACAGCATAGATAATCCACAGGTAAGCCCCTATCAGGGTTACAGGGCTTACAAAAAGGGCAAACACGCCGTCTACCTCTCTTTCGAGAAACATTATTCCGTAGCTTGCGGCAATTACCAGAGCCCCGAGAGCAATCATGATATAGTTGACTGTTCCAAGGGGCATGACGACTGCTTTTTCAGCAGGCGGCTTCTGTGGCTGTTTGTTCTGCTGTTTCTTCGGCAAGGATTTCATCGAGTGCGATAATACAATGTTGAGCTTCTGCCCGACTGATGGTCAGCGGGGGAAGAAGCCTGATAACGTTGACGCTGGTGGCGTTGATCAGCACATTTTTCTGCAGCGCCTTTTCGACATAATATTTGGCCTCCTTGTTGACGGTGATACCGATCATCAGGCCATATTGCCGGATTTCAAGGATTTGTGGATACCTTGCTGCCAGTTTCTGCAACTCCTCATTGATATAATCGCCGATTTCATTAGCGTTATCCATGAGTTTGTCCTTTTCGATGGCCTCGATCATGGCAATTCCTGCTGCGCATGCCACCGGGTTGCCGCCGAAGGTAGTGCCGTGGTTGCCGTAGGTGAGCACATTGGCCACCTTTTCGCTACCGATGAGTGCCGCCAGTGGCAGACCACCGCCAAGCGGTTTGGCAAGGCAGACCAGATCAGGATCGGCATTAACATCTGTATAACTGAAAAAGGTTCCGGTTCTTCCGCATCCCGACTGGATTTCATCGGCTACAATCAGGAAATTGAATTGCTCACGCAGCTCTTTGAGCCGGTCAATAAAGGGCTGTGAAATCTTGTGAATTCCACCTTCACCCTGGACAACCTCAATGAAAACTGCCGCAGTTTTATCGGAAACCTTTGCTTCAAGGTCTGCAATATCGTTGAAGGCAATCATGCCGGTTCCGGGCAGCAGCGGTTCAAATCCATCTACATATTTTGCTTTGGCTGTCAGCGACATCGAGCCGTAGGTTCTGCCGTGGAAACAGTTGCTTAGCGACAGTACCTCTTTTTTCTCCTGGTCTCCTGACTGGCCAGCCCATTTCCGTGCGATTTTTATGGCGGCCTCGATTGCTTCTGTACCACTGTTGGCAAAAAAGACCTTCGAGAGCCCTGAAAGCTTGATCAGTTTTGCGGCCAGATCGAACTGCGGCTGCATCATGAAAAGGTTTGAGCCGTGTATCAGCTTTGTTGCCTGTGTGCTGATTGCCTCTGCAAGACGCTTGTCGCCATAGCCGAGCGCATTGACGCCGATACCTGAAAACATGTCGAGGTAGCGGGTTCCGTTATCACTGACCAGCCATACGCCTTCGCCATGAGATACGGCAATGGGAAGCCGGGCATAATTATGAAAAAAAAGATGCTCTTCAGTTTCCCGTGTGATGGGCAGTTGTTTCATGCTGTTCGTTTTATAACATTCTCTCTAAAAATCACTCATCGCGCTTCGGATGTGCTACAGCAACCATCGCCAGTTAAATGAAGCGATATGATAACAAGGGTGAATCTACGGAAAAAATCAATTTATGGAGAAAGGGAAACGATATTGTCATTTTGCGACAGTATTTGTCCCGGTTTCAAAATTTGTTCAGGTTTGATGGTTTTTCGGTAATTTTGTTCTTATTGATGTATACAGGTTTTTTGTCTAATACTATAAGCTACTGTTTTCCTCTCCTTCTCTCCATGCAAGCCAGACCCGAATAAACCTCCACAATCCATAAGCTCCGGTCAGCAGTGCATAGAGCCGGAGATCTTCTCTCGTTGCGGAAGGAAACATGCCAGGGGAAAAAAGAATGTACAGCGCAATACCGGTAAAGGTGGCGGCCAGAATCAGGCCGGTGACCAATGCTGCGGAACCTTGTTTTATCATTCCTCGTCCTCTTTCCCCTGGTGGTTGACGCAGGTGTCGGCGTCAGGATAGAATCGCCACTCCCTGTTGACAATGAGGCGGGCGCCATAGCTGAAGGTGAAGTAAGACCATCCCCATTGCAGCAGCACAAAGACCCTGTGGCGGAAGCTGGTGAGAAAATAGATGTGCACCAGAAGCCAGGTGAACCAGGCAAAAATGCCGTCAAACTTCAGGCTGCCGAATTCAACGATTGCCTTGTTTTTTCCGATGGTGGCCATCTGGCCCTTGTCCCGATAGCGGAAGACTTTTCTTGCTTTGGTTTTCAGGTCAAGCAGAATGTTTTTGCCGATTGCGCGTCCCTGCTGCAGAGCAACGGGTGCAAGGCCGGGAAGTGTTTTTCCGTTTTCGGTGACAAAACAGGCAAGATCTCCGCCGACAAATATTTCAGGGTAGCCTGGAATGCTGAGGTCTTCGGCGACAATAATGCGACCGATGTGGTCGGTTTCCACTCCCATTGTTCTGCCGATCTCAATGGCTGTAACGCCCGCAGCCCAAAGCACTGTTGCAGCCTCAATGCGTTCATTGCCAATCTGGACTCCGTCAGCATCGACATCGCTGACCATGCTGTTTGTCCAGACCTGCACGCCGAGTTTTTCAAGCGACCGGGTTGCCTTGCTGGCAAGGTCGGGAGAAAAAGAGCCGAGAATTCGCGGCGCAGCTTCAACGATAAATATTCGTGTAAGTTTCGGGTCGATGTTTCGATAGAATTTCGAAAGGGTGTAACGGCTCATTTCGCCGATCGATCCGGCAAGTTCCACACCGGTCGGTCCGCCTCCGACTATAACGAAGGTCAGCAGTTTCTTGCGCTCTACCGGGTCTGTTGTCCGTTCGGCCCGTTCATAGGCCTCCATTACCCTCCGGCGTATCTCCTTTGCCTGCGCAAGGGTTTTAAGACCGGGAGCGAACTCCTCCCACTCGTTGTGTCCGAAATAGTGGTGCTGTACACCGCAGCCAAGGATGAGGTAGTCGTAGGGGATGTCACTGAAATCAGTCTTGACGATTTTGTTGACGGTGTCGATGTTTTTTACAATACCCTTGAACACAGTGATGTTTCTGAAGTGCGCAAGCATGTTCCTGAGCGGTGCGGCAATATCACCTTCACCCAGTGCAGCCATGGCGACCTGGTAGAGGAGCGGTTGAAAGAGGTGATAGTTCTTCCGGTCGATAAGGGTAATTTCTATATCCACTTTGTTGCCCAGTACCCTTGCGGCATTGAGCCCTGCAAATCCTCCGCCTACAATTACAACTCTTTTTTTCATTACAGCTTTTATTCTTTCCTGTGATACATCGTTAGCTTTCGGGGGAGATAGTGTTTCTCTTCACCTTGAATCTTATTTTGTCCTTTTTTTTTGTTTCGTTTCTGCAAAATAGTTGTTCTTGCGATTCAAAACCGGGTTAATGTAAAAAAAAGATGGAAATTCCCGCGACTTGCGATCTTTTCATGATGCACAACTTAATCATTGCAAGAGATATCGGGTTATCCGGACAGGGAGGTCTACTGTTCAGGTGAGGTGTTCGATAAGTGCCGAGTGCATGGGAAATTGTAGCAGAAGTCTCTCTTTTTCCGCAAAGGCAAAATCCCTGAAATCAAAACCCGGAGCGACAACGCAGCTTACCAGTGCAAAATTGTTCTCGTCAGGCTCTTCAAGTGAGGCGCCAAACCAGCTTCCGGCAGGGACGGTTTCCTGCAGGAGATAGTGGTTATTGCCGGGGAGTCCGAGGGTGAAGCTTGATGGTTCACCTTTGCCGGGAAAAATGTGAACCGTCAGGGGCGCTCCGGCGTGAAAGAACCAGATCTCGTCGGAATGAATCCTGTGGAGCATCGATCGCTCCGAACCCTTGAGGAGGTAAAAGATGGAGGTTGCCCAGGAGCGCGGGCCCTTGAATGGAGTATCCTCATTGAAGGGGTATGCACCCTTGCTCCTGTAGGTTTCCCGGTAGTAGCCTCCTTCCGGATGCGGCTGAAGCTGGAGCCGTTCGATCCAGAATTCAGCTTTTTGCATAGAGCTTCTCGCGGATTTTACCGGTTTTCAGGCGTGATGCCTCGGCGATTTTTTTGCGGAACTCTAAAATGGCAGCCATGAGGGGTTCACTTGAAAGCGCAAGAATCTGAACGGCAAGCAGTGCGGCATTGCGTGCATTGTCAATACCGACGGTGGCAACCGGAATGCCTGCAGGCATCTGCACGATGGCAAAGAGAGCGTCCTGGCCGCTAAGTTTGCTGTTGAAAATAGGGACGCCAATAACCGGCAGGACGGTCATGGCTGCCGTGACACCGGGAAGGTGGGCGGCTCCGCCAGCTCCGGCAATAATGACTTTAAGGCCGCGTCCAATTGCTGAAGAGGCATACTCTTCAAGGTCTTGCGGGGTTCTGTGTGCTGAAATCACGGAGATTTCGAACGCAATACCAAACTCGTCCAGCACAATTGCCGCCTCTTTCATGATGTCGAAATCCGAGTCAGAGCCCATGAGAATGCCGACCAAAGGAGCGTTTTTAGCGGAAGGTTCTTTTGCCATAAATAAAAGAAAATTGTGCCACACGTTTTGCGGCGGCCTGTTTATCGACCAATGATTTATGAAATTGCCGAGTTTTATGTATTTTCCCGTGAATGAATTTAAAAAAATAATACTTGTTGAGGAAGATAACAATGGCAACTAATCTCGCAGTAAAGTACAGTAATCCCGGCCCTCGTTATACCAGTTATCCCACCATTCCTTCGTGGAGTACCGATGGCGTTACCCAGGAGCAGTGGAAAGAGGCGATGGTCAAAGGTTTCAATGACAGTAATGAGACAACCGGTATCAGCCTGTATATTCACATTCCATACTGTGAGAATCACTGCTATTTCTGCGGATGTAACGCTCACCGTACCCAGGATCACTCTTACGAAAAGCCCTATCTTGAAGCCTTGCTCAAGGAGTGGCAGATGTACACCGATGTTTTTCCAGGCAGACTCAATGTCAAGGAGCTGCACATTGGTGGCGGTACCCCGACATTTTTCAGCCCTGAAAACCTTGTGACGCTCATTGACGGTATCTGCAAGAATGTCAACAAGATGGACAACTATATGTTCAGCTTCGAGACCAATCCCCGCTCCACATCCCGAGAGCATCTCGAAGCGCTCTACAGTGTCGGGTTCCGCCGTATGAGTTTCGGAATCCAGGATTTCGATCCGATAGTTCAGCAGGAGATCAACCGTCTCCAGTCATTTGAACTGGTCAAGGAAAAGGTTGATCTTGCCCGCGAGATCGGCTTTACCTCGGTCAATTTCGATCTTGTCTACGGCCTTCCGAAGCAGACGCTTGCCACAATTACCGATACCATCCAGAAGGTTATGGCGCTCAAGCCTGATCGTCTTGCCTTTTATGCCTACGGTCACAACCCTCACATGTACGAAGGTCAGCGGAAGTTCAAGGAAGAGGATCTGCCTGTCGGCGATGTAAAGCAGGAGCTTTACGACAAAGGCAGCGCCATGCTTGAGTCCATTGGTTATCACGAGATCGGCATGGACCATTTTGCCATCGAGGGCGATGCTCTCTATATTGCGGCGAAAAACGGCACACTGCACCGTAACTTCATGGGCTATACCGAAAACACAACACAGATGATGCTTGCGCTTGGCTCATCATCCATAAGTGACACCTGGTATGCTTTCGCACAGAACGAACGCGACGATATAGACTATATCAGGGTTGTCAACGAAGGCCGCTTCCCGCTGCATCGCGGTCATCTGCTTACCGAAGAGGATCTTGTGCTTCGCCGCCATATTCTCAACCTGATGTGCAAGCAGGAAACCTCATGGGAAGACCCGAAACTCTACACTGAAGAACTCGATATCGCACTTTACCGTCTTGAAGATATGGAGAACGATGGTATTGTTGTCCTCGGCGACAAAAGCGTTCGGGTAACCGAAGCAGGTATCCCTTTCCTCAGAAATATCTGTATGGCCTTCGACGCAAGGCTCTGGAGCTCCGACAGCCTCTCAAAGGCATACAACGTGTCGCGGGATATCCAGAAGACCTATATCGAGAAAGCCCGATTGGCAAAAGCTCAACAGCTTAACTGAGTGTTTGGTTCAGTACAATTTGAAGGGTGATCTTGGTCACCCTTTTTTTATGTCCTTTTTATGAAAAAAACAATAAAAATAGGATTTCTTGGAAGTGGCTGGGCTCGAATAGCGCAAGCCCCCGCTTTTTCACTGATGGACAATGTCGAACTCTCCGCTGTGGCAAGTCCCACCGCAGAGCACCGGCAGAAATTTATGAAGATGTTCGGTATCAGCAAGGGATTTGCTGACTGGCGCGACATGCTCCAGTGTGATCTCGATCTGGTTTGCGTCACCACGCCTCCCTTTCTTCATGCGGAGATGGTGGCTGGAATTCTTCAAAGTGGTAAAAGCGTGCTCTGCGAAAAACCCTTTGTGCTCAACGTCGCTGATGCAGCGGCGATGGTCGATTTAGCCTCACGCTCACCAGGTATTGCGCTTCTTGACCACCAGCTCAGGTTTCATCCGGCGGTACGCCACATGAAGCAGATGATCGATGGCGGAGAAATTGGCAAGGTCTATGAAGTGCGTTCCGTTGTCAATCTTGCTACCCGCAACCGGCCCGACCAGCCCTGGTCATGGTGGTGTGACACGTCAAAAGGAGGCGGCGCACTCGGCGCAATAGGTTCTCACCTGATCGATCTCAACCGTTACCTTATTGGAGAAATATCAGAAGTCTCATGCAACCTCTCGACCTCTATTCCATACCGCCCAGACTCATCGGGCAAACCCTGCGCAGTCACTTCGGACGACAGTTTTGCCATGATGATGAAGTTCGGTCCCTCATCCGTAGCTCTCGGAAGCTCTTCGCTGATGCATGTCACCACTGTGGGAGCCTACACCTGGCTATCGTTTGAGGTGGTTGGCAGTCTGAAAACCATAAGGCTTGACGGAGCAGGACGCCTCTGGGAGGTTGACAATACCCTGGCAAAAGGAGGGCGCAGTTTGATCGATGCACCCCGATGGAAGCTGATTGAGCCTATTTTGCCGTGGGACGAGCTTGTACTGAAGGAAAAAATCATGCACTCCTCGATTGCCGTGCATGGCATTTTTGCCGTTGGCTTTGCCTTTCTGGCCCACCGGATTGTCAAGGCGCTACGTCGAAAGAATAAAACCTTTCACGATGCCGCAGGTTTTTCCGACGGTCTCATGATCCAGAAAGTACTGCAGGCCGGCGCAGATTCCAGCCGACTTCGCACCTGGGTAAAAATATAAACAGGGGAGCCATGTCCTGGATCTACCTCGTCATTGCCGGTTGCCTTGAGTGCGGCTGGGCATTGAGCCTGAAATATACCGATGGTTTCTCAAAGCCTCTCCCATCCCTCATGACGGCCGTGGTCATGATAGCGAGCTTCTGGTTCCTCTCACTTGCCATGAAAACCATTCCTGTCGGCACAGCCTACGCTGTCTGGACAGGAATCGGCGCCCTCGGGGTTGCCATTTTCGGCATGATTCTCTTCGACGAACCGCGTGATATTGCCCGCATTATTTGCCTTCTGCTGATTCTCAGCGGTGTGATAGGGCTGAAGTTATTTTCCGGGGGGAGCCAGGTATAAAAGATGTTTTAGCATTTCAT
>SZXY01000040.1 GCA_005843805.1 Chlorobium sp. | reverse complement strand
CATCAAAGAGTTATATTATGTACACTAATGACGTTTTGTCCAGTAGAAACCCGACCCATGAACCATGAATATTGACCGGCGCCTTTTTCAGCTCCTCAAAGAAGAACGCGCTCCTTTTATCTTTTCGATCATCTCCGGAATTCTTGCTGCCGGAATGCTTATAGGCCAGGCGATCTATCTCAGTAAAGTCATCGACAGTGCTTTCATACAGAAAATCGGCATGGAGAAGCTCATTCCCCTGCTTGGGCTTTTTGCGCTTTTCAGTGTTTTGCGGATGCTGTTCAACTGGAACGCACAGAGCGAAGCCAATCGTGGCACCATTAGAATCCGCGAAAAACTGTTTAACCGCCTGACCAGCACCGTCGGCACTCTCGGCCCTCTCTATTCCCGCTCGGTGCAGAGCGGACGGCTCAGCACAACTCTGCTGAAAGGGGTTGAAGCGCTTGATGCCTATTACAGCCAATATATTCCGCAAATCTTTTTTGCCCTCTTTACCCCTATTCTGATTGTCTCGGCCATTTTGCCGGGTGACTGGGTTTCCGGTGTTATCCTGCTTGTTTCGGCGCCGCTCATCCCGTTTTTCATGATCGTGATTGGCAAATCAGCCAGCGCCATGACTGAAAAACAGTGGAAAACCATGAGCCGCATGAGCGGGTACTTCCTCGATGTGTTGCAGGGACTGCCGACTCTGAAGCTCTTCGCGCAAAGCAAAAAACAGCGTGAGGCAATCGAAGAGTCAGGGGAAACGTTCCGCCAGGCAACCATGCGGGTACTGAAAGTCGCTTTTCTCTCATCCCTGACGCTTGAACTGGTCGGCACCCTCGGCACTGCAATCATTGCAGTCAGTATAGGAATGCGACTTATGGCTGGCCAGCTAACCTTTCAGCATGCTCTCTTCGTTCTGGTACTCACCCCGGACTTCTATCTGCCGCTGCGCCAGCTCGGCACCAAATTTCATGCCGGTATGGAAGGTGTCAGCGCTTCAAAAGAGATTTTTGCCATCCTCGACCAGAAACTTCCTGCTGCTTCCCCAGAGGCAACCGGAAGCATAGCGCCTGACAGCCTTGGAAAACAGCCCATTCTTTTTACCAACCTCTCTTACACCTATCCCGGAAGCTCACAGCCTGCGCTTCAGAATATCTCGGCAACCATTCCGCCGGGTAAAACCACCGCCATCATCGGCCCAAGCGGGTCAGGAAAAAGCACGCTGATCAACCTGCTGCTCCGCTTTCAGGAACCTGGCGAAGGTTGTATCACCATTGACGGCCACCCAATCCATGAGATACCTTTGGAGAAGTGGCACAATAATATCTCCTGGGTTCCGCAACACCCATACCTCTTTAATACAACCCTGAAGGAGAACATCCTTCTGGCACGGCCTGATGCTTCTGAAAAAGAGATGAGCGCTGCACTGCACAAAACAGGACTTTCTGCATTTGTCAGCTCACTGCCGGACGGACTCGAAACCATGATCGGTGAACAGGGTGCGCGATTGAGCGGAGGAGAAGCGCAACGGGTGGCGCTTGCAAGAGCGTTCTTGAAAAACGCTCCTTTGCTGGTGCTTGACGAACCAACATCCCACACCGACCCGGAACTTGAAGCGGTACTGCGCAGCTCAATCCAGGAGCTGATGAAAGGACGCACAACGGTCATCATAGCACACCGGCTTGAAACCATACAATCAGCCGAACAGATCATTGTCATCAGTGAGGGAAAAATCACCCAGTGCGGCACGCACGACCAGCTCTTCAGGAACGGCGGGTTCTACCACGACTCCCTGCTTCTGCAACAGGAGAAACAATCATGAAAACCTTTTTTCGTCTGACCGCACTGGTCAAACCATATTTCTGGTGGATGGCGCTTGCTGCGATCATCGGATTTGCAACAACCGGAAGCGGCATCGGCCTGCTCATGACCTCCGGCTATATCATCGCCAAAGCTGCCTTGCAACCGCCGATGGGCGCCCTGCAACTCGGCATTATCGGCGTCCGGGTGTTCAGCATTGCCCGTGGCGTGCTCCGTTACGCTGAACGGCTCATCTCCCACAACATCACCTTCAAAATCCTTGCAAAACTGCGTTTGTGGTTTTACGACGCCATCGAGCCCCTTGCACCGGCGCGCCTCATGCACTTCAAGAGCGGTGACCTGCTGCAGCGCATTGTCGATGACATCCAGAGCCTTGAAAACATCTACACCAGGGTACTTGCTCCGCCGCTAACCGCGCTCCTTGTAGCGGCACTGATGTGGTTTCTCCTGGGCGTCTACTCCATGCAGGCTGCGCTGCTTATCCTCTGTTTCCACCTCCTTGCAGGCATTGGCGTACCGCTCCTCACCATGCAGTTAAGCCGGGGCGTTCAGGTCGGCATCATGACCCATAAAACCCGACAGCAGATTCTTGCGCTCGACCTCTTCCAGGGTGTTGGTGAGCTGCAACTTTACGGAAAACTTCCCCACCACCTCGCCGAAATGCGCACTGCCGAAGAGTGCAAACTCCAGCTCCAGCGCAAAAACGCCCTTATTGACGGCCTGCACGAATCCCTAACCGGCATTCTCATGAACGGCGCACTTATCGCCATTCTCTGGGCCCTCATTCCAACCCTCAAGACTGGCGCTGTCAACGGGATTTCACTCACCGTCATCACCCTTGCGGTCATCGCTTCGTTCGAGCCTTTTCTCCCGCTGCCAGCCACCGTAAAACACCTCGAAGCCGACAAGCACGCCGGAGATCGCCTCTTTGAAATCCTTGATGCAAAACCCGAAACCGTTGCCCCAGCCACTCCCCTGCCCTTCCCGCCAAACCATTGTATCAGGGCAGAAAACTTAAGCTTCACCTATCCCGGAAGCATCACAAAAGCGCTACACCAACTCTCTTTCGAGGTGCCGCCCGGCCAGCACATCGCCATCGTAGGCCCAAGCGGCGCAGGAAAATCTACCATAACATCCCTGTTCATGCGCTTCTGGAACAGCAGTGAAGGGAGCATCACCATCGGCGGCCACAACATCTCTCTTTTCGACCCTGAAGAGCTGCGCCGCAATATCGCCCTTGTCTCCCAGCGAACCTACCTCTTCGCCGAAACCATCCGCGAAAACCTGCTGCTTGCCCAGCCAGAGGCCACAGACGAACAGCTCAAAAAAGCACTCACCGCTGCCGGGCTCAGCCACTTCACCTCAAAACTCGACGAATGGACAGGCCAGCACGGCATGAAACTCAGCGGAGGTGAACGCCAGCGCATCGCCATTGCGAGAATCCTGCTGCAGAAT
>SZXY01000205.1 GCA_005843805.1 Chlorobium sp. | reverse complement strand
GTTTGCCAAACGCATGTTTGTTTACAACTACAGAATTTTTGACCGATATGACCGGCCTGTTGCCAGTTTGGCGGTGCTGGCAGATGAACACAGGCAGTGGAAACCGACCTCATTCGGTTTTGCTGTGCCGGGGTGCAGTCATACCATCAGGTTCCCGGTTGCCAAGCTGACCGATTACGAAGACCGACTTGATGAACTACTCGCATCGGACAACGCTTTTGGATGGATTACTGCGGCACATATCCTGACTCAGCAAACCCGAAAGCAGCATCAGGAACGTTACGAAGCTAAACTCCGTTTGCTGCGGATACTCTATCAGCGTCACTGGGATAAACAACGTGTCATTGATTTATTCTGTGTTCTGGATTGGTTGATGCAACTGCCGGAATGGTTGAACAGCCAGGTCTGGAAAGAACTTGAAACAATCGAGGAGAGAGAAAAAGTGCAATACATTACCAGCGTAGAACGAATTGGCATCGCAAAGGGTATCGCCAAGGGCCGTGCTGAAGGCATTGCCGAGGGTCGTGTTGAGGGCCGTGTTGAAGGTCGTGTTGAGGGAAAATCCAGCTTGCTGAAAAAGATGCTTGAACGCCGCTTTGGCCTTTTGCCCAAATGGGCTGCAGAACAATTAGGAAGCGCCAAAGAGGATGAACTTGAAGCATGGAGTGAAGCGGTTCTCACAGCCCCGACTCTTGAAACTGTTTTCAGGAAAAGTGACCCTTAATGAAGTGTTTACAGACGCCCTGTCTGCCTACATAGCCTTGCATCACCCGGATGCAGCCTCCTTCATTATGGCCATAATTGCCTCCTCTATCTCCAGTACCTCTGGGGGGAGCTGCGGATGGTTGAACAGCCCGAATAGAGCAGTTGGCTTCACGCTGGCTAATGTGGTTTTACCTCCCTCCTCATAGATAGAGATCCGGCATGGCAGAATAGCGGAGAGAGCGATGTTCAACGCAAGCATTTTTTCGGCTTTTTGTGGCTGACAAACCTCAAAAATCAGGCATTCGCGACCAAACTCTACGCCCTTTTTCGCCATGGTCTCCCTGATGTTATAGAGGTGCAGGATGCCGAATTGATGGGCCGCAACAGCAGCTTCCAGGGCCGTTGAAGCTTCACTGACGCTTTTACCGGTAGAGAATGTGATGAGCATGATCGTTAATGGTTAAGCACTGAAAGAGATGCAAGGGTATCTGACCTCAAGGAGGATACCGTTCCCGTGTGGAAAGTTACGCATTACTATCAAATAAAGTAACCACTCTGCCCGTTTCTCTTCAGCCGGGCATGGCCTGATCGGGCAAAGAGCTACAGGGAAGCTTGCCGAAACGGAACCATCAGCCTGAAGCAAAGAGAATCCTTTGAAAGAGTGAGATAATAGAACTAATTTAAATCAGTTACTGTTCTCTCTATTTGCAGTTGTGAGTCGAATGGGCCATGAAACTCAACGCTCATGACCTTCAAAAGATAGAGAACTTTCGCGTTGGTCGAAGAAAAAATCAGTACGGATAATCACAAAAAAATGGAAAAGTCCACTCTCATCCGGACAGTTACCCTCACGGCATGTATCGTTGGCATCTCTCTTTTTCACTACCTGACTCCCCTTCATTTCCACAATCTGCACG
The DNA here is from genome assembly GCA_005843805.1 of Chlorobium sp. GTDB lineage: Bacteria > Bacteroidota > Chlorobiia > Chlorobiales > Chlorobiaceae > Chlorobium. The sequence continues at coordinate 8,260 of SZXY01000205.1, read as the reverse complement.
ATATTTTCCAGCGGCTCTACTATCTGCCAATCATTCTGGCGGCGTTCTGGTTCGGGTTACGAGGCGCTTTGTTCTGTTCAGTCATTGTCAGCATTGTGTATGCTCCCCATATTCTCTTCCAGTGGGGTGCTCATCCTGGCATGGAGATGGAAAAGTATCTTGAAATTCTTCTCTACAATACGGTGGGCGGTGTGACTGGCCTTCTTTCGCAACGGGAGCGGGAGCGAACGTTGGAACTGCAAAAGAGTGGACGGGTGCTGGAGGAGTCATACAGAACCCTGCAACATCAGTCGGAGCGTATCATCGCCATTGAAGAGAAGTTACGGCAGTCGGAGAGGTTGTCTACCCTTGGAGAGATGGCGGCTGTGCTGGCTCACGAGATTCGCAATCCGCTCGGCTCCATCCGGGGAACTGCTGAAATCCTGAAAGATGATTACCCGCCTGGCGATCCCAAGCATGAGTTTCTCGATATTCAGATCCGTGAAACCGAGCGCCTGAACCGGGTTGTCGAGGATTTTCTCCGTATGGCACGCCCTCAACCCTCCCTGATGATACGCTGCACGGTGCAGGATGAACTTGAGACCATCGTCACACTGGTGAGAAGTGACGCCAGGGAACGAGATGTTGAACTGGTGGTGCAGCCGACAGACCATCCTGTTATCATTCGGGCTGATGGCGAAAAACTGCGCCAGGCTTTTCTCAATATCATTATCAATGCGCTGCAGGCCACACCACCCGGAGGCCGGGTCATAATCTCTGCAACAGTGAAGCAGCCAGCACTCTGCGAGATCCGTTTCCGCAACAGCGGGCCGGGCATCGATGCGGAGAGTCTGGCACACATCTTTGAACCCTTCTTCACCACCAAACCGGACGGAACCGGGCTTGGCCTCGGCATCACCAGAAAAATCGTTGAAAGCCACGGTGGAACAGTGCAGGTGGAGAGTGAACCGGGAGAGGAGACAACCGTAACCGTTCAGTTGCCGATCGAGCCTGCAACTCATGGAGAAAAATCATGAAAGCAAAGATTCTCGTCATTGACGACGACACCTCGCTTCGTCGGGTGCTCGAGTACAACCTCGAACAAGAGGGGTATGAGGTAAAGAGTGCTTCTTCAGGTGAAGAGGGGTTGACGCTCTTCGAACAGTGCAGGCCAAACCTGGTCATTACCGACATGAAAATGCCCGGCATGAGTGGCCTCATGGTGCTCAAAGCAATCAAGGAGCGATCACCGGAGACACTGGTCATCATCATAACAGCCTTTGGAACGGTCGATGTCGCCGTGGAAGCGATGAAGGCCGGAGCCTACGACTACATAACAAAACCGTTCAACCGCGATGCTCTCAGACTGACGGTCAAAAAGGCGCTTCAGTTCTGCGGTCTGGCGGAAGAGAACAAACGGCTTAAAAGCGAGCTTTCCGACAAGGCGGATTTCCGTACCATCATCGGTGCATCGAGGGAGATGGAAAAAGTTTTTGAGGTGATTCGCAAGGTGGCAGATACAGATGCCGCGATTTTGATCACAGGAGAGTCCGGCACGGGAAAAGAGCTGGTTGCCCACTCCATTCATTCCCACAGCTCACGTCGCAACGGCCCGTTTGTCACCATAAACTGTGCAGCCATTCCCCGTGAGCTGTTGGAGAGTGAGCTGTTCGGACATACCAAGGGAGCATTTACGGGTGCAATAAAAGAGAAAAAAGGGAAATTCCAGCTTGCCGATGGCGGCACCATCTTCCTCGACGAGGTGGGAGAGCTTCTGCTTGAACTCCAGCCGAAACTGCTCCGTGCGCTGCAGGAGAAGGAGGTAGAACCGGTTGGAAGCACAAAGGTAGAGAAGCTTGATGTTCGAGTAATCTCTGCCACCAATCTCGACATCGACAGAGCTATCGCTGAAGGCACTTTTCGCGAAGACCTCTATTACCGCCTCTCGGTCATTCCCCTTCAGTTGCCGCCACTGCGCCAGCGACCCGAAGACATTCCGCTTCTGCTCAGATATTTTGCTGCCAAGCATGGTTGTGAGAAGATCACCTTTGAGAAAGATGCTCTTGAAGCCCTTACCAGATATCCCTGGCCGGGAAATGTGCGGGAGCTTGAAAACACGGTCGAGCGGATGCTCATCATGAGGGAGAGCGATACAATCAGGGCTTCTGATTTGCCGGACAAGTTCCGCGAACAGAGAAATCAAGGCAGTGCGGTGGTAAAACTTCCGGATGAAGGCTACTCACTTGAACAACTGGAACGGGAAATTGTTGTCGAGGCCCTTGAGCGCAACGCCTGGAACCAGACCGCTGCTGCCCGTTTTCTGAAGATTCCTCGCCATACCCTCATCTACCGTATTGAAAAGTATAACATTGCATTGCCGGGCAAGTAATGAGTCCAGCGGAATAACGACATCCGATGATATAGAGGAATATTCAACCGGAAGTGTGGAATATTCTGCATAACTTGTTCCAATTTCGACATTTCGCTCAATAAAAGCCGCATATAGAGTGATTGGCACACTTTATGTATTATAAACTCTATTGACAACTTATTTGCGAGATAGTCCCATGAAAAGATTTGCTGCCCTTGCCTTACTGATTGTGTTATCTTTTGCGCCCCGGGTGGCCATACCGGAAGAGGTGACATTTCACGGGGAAAATCTGGAAACTCTTGTGGATACCGCACTCGCCAGCAACCCTGAGCTGAAAGCATCCGAGTCCAGATGGCAGATGTTTGCCAGCAAGGCAAAACAGGCTGGCGCACTTGAAGATCCGATGTTCATGCTGAAACTTCAGAACATGCTTACGCGTGAACCTCTGGTGTTCAACAAGGATCCCCAGTCTGGAGTGGTGATCGGCATTTCACAGCAACTCCCCTTCTGGGGCAAACGTGCTCTCCGCCATAAAGTTGCCGCCTTTGAAGCAGACTCTTTCCATTGGGCTTTTGAAGAACGCAAGCTGGAGTTAACGCGCATGGTCAAGGAGAGCTGCTACCAGCTCTGGGCGGTTGACAAGGAGCTGACAATAATCGACAAAAACCTGAAAATCCTGGGTGATGCCATAACAATTACCGGGCAGAGGTACTCTCTCGGTCAGGGAACACAACAGGATATCTACAAGGCCAGCCTGCAAAAGTCAAAAATGCTCGACATGCAGATCACCCTGCAGCAGCAGCGCAAAAGCCTGGAAGCCAACATCAATTATCTGCTCTGTCGCCCGGCCAATACTCCGTTCGGTACCGTCGCCGATTTCTCCTTGCCGCGTGTTACCCTCTCTGAGGAAGAGCTCAATCTGAGCGCATTGGAAAAACGTCCGCAGCTCAAAAGTCTCGCAAGTCTGGCAAGCAAGGCAGAGGCCTCGCGTAGTCTGGCAAAGAGGGAGTTCTACCCCGATTTCAATCTCTCGGTTGAGTATATGCTCCGCAGACAGGTTGCGACCGGGATGGCCATCGATCCGGGCTACAACATGTTCAGTGTTGGCGTGAGCTTCAACCTTCCCTTTCTGCAGGAAAAACGCGGTGCAATGGTGGCCGAATCGAAATTTGAAAGCGCAATGGCAACGGAAGAGCTGAATGCCCTTAAAAACTCCATTGCCTACACCATCAGTGAAACCCTTGCCCAACTGGAGCGACGTCGCAAACTGGTCGAACTTTACAAGGGTGCCATTGTTCCACAGGCGGAACACTCTCTTGAATCTGCACTTATAAGCTACCGGGTCAACAGGAGCGATTTTCTGACACTGCTTGACAGCAGAATGAGCCTGTTCAACTATGAGCGTGAACTTTACGAGTCACAGGCTGAATACATGATGAAGCTTGCGCAACTCGAAGCGACCATCGGCAGCACTACCATCATTAACACTCCCGATATCAAGGCACGACCATGATGACCCTCAATAAAAAAGTTGCAATTCCCCTGCTCTTTCTCCTCTTCACTGTTGCCTCGGGTGGAGGCTGGTGGCTCTGGCAAAAAAAAGAGCCCGCAAGAGAAAAAGTAGTTCAACGTGAGAGCCAAGAGAGAGTGTTCTACACCTGTTCCATGCACTCTGAAATCATCAGGGAGAAGCCGGGAAACTGCCCGATCTGCGGTATGGAACTGATAAGAAAGATAGAGAGCAAAACAGTGGACAACACTCAAAATGCTGCGCAGAAGCAGCAGGCTGAAATGCTTGCCAAGGTCTCTCTTTCGCCGACCCAGAGGGTAATGGCCAATGTATCCACTCTGGAAGTGACAAAAAGCAGCCTGAACAAGGAAATCAATGCCGTGGGTACGGTGCAGTATGACCAATCCCGACAGGCAAGGGTGACCGCCTGGATAGCAGGTCGTATTGATAAACTGAATGTCAACAGTGTCGGGGTATTTGTAAGCAAAGAGAGGCCTGTGGCTGAAATCTACTCCCCCGATCTCGTGGCGACTCAGCAGGAGTACCTGCTGGCAATCAGAAGCCGCGACCAACTGAAAAGCTCGCAGTTCTCCACCATCTCGATGAATGGAGAGGATATGGTTGCATCGGCAAAACAGCGCTTGATGCTTCTGGGAGTGAGAAAGGGCCAGATCGCCGAACTGGAAAAAAGTGGCAGGCCACTCATGAGCATTCCCGTCTACAGCCCCTTCTCCGGTGTGGTGGTTGAAAAAATGGTGCAACAGGGTCAGTACGTCACTGCCGGAGAGCTGCTCTTCAACATTGCCGACCTTTCAAGTGTCTGGGTTGAGATTGAGCTTTATGAGAACGAATTGGCCAATATTCACTCCGGTCAGCAGGTGGAAATACGGGCACGCTCCTTGCCCGACAAGGTGCTCACTGGCCGGATCACATTCATTTATCCATTTCTCGATCCCAAAACAAGAACAGTCAAGGCTCGGGTGGGAATGGCAAACCCAGGCATGAATCTGAAGCCGGAAATGTTTGTCAATGCCGTCATCAAGCTGCCGCTTGCTTCATCAATCGTGGTTCCGCTCACCGCCGTTATGGACACCGGCAAACGCCAGGTGGTCTGGGTTGAAAGCTCCCCGGGAATATTCGAACCACGTGATGTAACGCTCGGAGAGAAGGCGAACGATAAAGTCCAGATTTTGTCGGGCCTCAAAGAGGGTGAAAAGGTCGCTGTGTCGGGAAGCTACCTCATTGACTCTGAATCACAGTTGAAAGGCGGAACTCGGTAGGGTTGAGAAAAAGCAGGTAATGAATAATTGCAGGAAGAATATCCGACAGGAAGTACTGCCATGATTGAAAAAATAATCGACTATTCCGCCCGTAACAGGGTCATTGTGCTGATGGTTTTCGGGCTCATCATTGCCTTGGGTAGCTGGTCGATCTACAAGACTCCGGTAGATGCCATTCCCGACCTCTCCGACAACCAGGTGATTGTCTTTACGGATTATCCCGGACGCTCGCCACAGGTAGTTGAAGACCAGGTAACCTATCCTCTTGCATCTAACCTGCAGGGCTTGCCCCAGGTTCGTGCGGTGCGTGCATCGAGCGCCTTCGGATTTTCCATGATCTATGTCATCTTTGACGACAAGGCTGATATATACTGGGCCAGAACCCGCGTCCTTGAACGGCTGAACTACGCCGCTTCGCTCCTGCCTCCGGGTGTTGTTCCTGCTCTTGGACCTGACGGGACCGGCGTCGGTCATGTTTTCTGGTACACCATTGAGGGAAAAGGGTATGACCTGGAGCAGCTAAGAACCTTGCAGGACTGGTTTGTGCGCTACCAGCTCAACACGGTACCGGGAGTTGCCGAGGTGGCCTCAATAGGCGGTTTTGTCAGGGAATATCAGATCGATCTCGACCCAAACCGCCTCCTTGCCTACAATATCAAGGTTGGTAAAGTGATGGAAGCGGTCAAGGCTTCCAACAAAGATGTGGGAGGAAAGCTGATAGAGCAGGCTGATGCAGAGTTCCTGATACGGGGAAGTGGTTATGTAAAGTCCAAAGCCGATCTGGAGAACATCGTGGTCGGAGCTGACATGCGTGGCACCCCGATTTTCCTCAAAAACCTTGGAACTGTTCAGATTGGGGGTGCCATCCGTCGAGGTATGCTCGATATGAACGGAACGGGTGAGGCTGTGGGAGGAATTGTGGTGATGCGGTATGGTGAAAATGCCATGGAGGTCATTGACCGGATCAAGGCCAAGATCAGTGAACTTGAAAAGGGGTTGCCCCCCGGCGTGAAAATCAGGGTCTCCTACGACCGTTCCGATCTTGTCATGCGGGCTGTCGATACCCTGAAGAAAAACCTTCTGGAGGAGTCCATCGTTGTTTCACTGATCATTCTGATCTTCCTGCTTCATTTTCCAAGTGCTTTGGTGATTGTGCTGACCTTGCCGATCTCTGTACTGATCGCTTTTATCAGCATGAAAATGATGGGAATCACCTCCAATATCATGTCTCTTGGCGGTATTGCCATCGCTATTGGTGTGCTTGTGGATGCCGGGGTCATCATGGTGGAGAACTGCTACCGCCATCTTTCGGAACTTGCTCCTGAAGAGCGGACGGAAAAACGCCTCGAAGTGGTCATCAGTTCTGCCAAACAGGTCGGACGGGCGATCTTTTTCTCCCTCCTGATCATTGTGCTCTCGTTTGTACCGGTTTTCATGCTGGAGGGACAGGAAGGCAAATTGTTCCACCCCCTGGCATTTACCAAGAGCTTCTCCATGATGGGCTCAGCCATGATTGCCATCACCCTGGTGCCAGTCCTGATGTTCTTCTTCATGCGGGGAAAGATGCCTCCTGAAAGCTCCAATCCGGTTTCATCTTTTTTCATAAAGCTCTACTCTCCTATTATTCGATGGGTACTGGTCTGGAAAAAGACCACCATCGCCCTTAACATCCTGGCCCTCGTCATTGCCGTTCCGATGTTCATGAATCTCGGCTCCGAGTTTATGCCCCCCCTCGACGAAGGCTCGCTGCTCTATATGCCGGTAACGCTGCCCAATATCTCGATAACCGAGGCAAAACGTCTCGTTCAGGTGCAGGATCGCATCATCAAGAGCGTGCCAGAGGTTGAGCAGGTGCTCGGCAAGGTTGGTCGGGCCGAGACCTCAACTGATCCGGCGCCGGTCTCCATGTTTGAAAGCATTATCATCCTGAAACCAAAAGAGCAGTGGCGACCGGGAATGACAAAAGCGGACATTGTGGCAGAGCTGGACTCCAGACTGCAGCAGACAGGAGTCCGAAACGGCTGGACGCAACCGATCATCAACCGCATCAACATGCTCTCGACCGGCGTGCGGACTGACCTTGGAGTCAAGATTTTCGGCAATGACCTCAATGTGCTGAAACGTATGGCAATCGAGGCCGAAACAATTCTCAAGCCGATCAATGGAGCTGCAGACGTTGTGGCCGAACGGGTTACGGGCGGCAACTACATCGACATCGACATCGACCGTGAAGCCGCCGCAAGGTACGGCGTCAGCGTGGGAGATATTCAGGATGTCATCGAAACAGCACTTGGTGGCGAAATGCTTTCAACAGCGGTTGAAGGACGCAACCGCTTCCCTATCCGAATCCGCTACCTGCGCGACTACCGCGACAACATCCCCGCAATCGGTCGTATTCTGGTCAGCGGCATGGAGGGTGCCCAGGTACCACTTTCCCTCGTTACGAAACTTAGGGTCTCAACCGGAGCACCCGAAATCAACAGTGAGGGTGGCCTTCTTCGTTCGCTGGTCTACCTTAACGTCCGGGGTCGAGATATGGGTGGTTTTGTAACCGAGGCAAAACAGGTACTTGAAAAAAAGCTCAAACTGCCAGCGGGTTATTACCTCACCTGGTCGGGGCAGTGGGAAAACCAGGTTCGCGCCCAGGCACGCTTGCAGGTGCTGATTCCACTGGGAATGATTATCATTTTCATCCTGCTCTACTTCACCTTCCATTCGGCCATTGAGGCCTCGATGGTCATGCTTTCAGTGCCATTTGCGCTGGTAGGCGGGGTCTATCTGGTTTCGGCCCTCGGTTACAACCTTTCGGTTGCGGTCTGGGTTGGCTTTATAGCCTTGTATGGCATTGCTGTGGAAACCGGAGTGGTGATGGTTATCTATCTGCACGAGGCACTCGACAAAAAACTGCAAAATGGACACTGTACCGAGCAGGATATCTACGATGCAACCTTTGATGGGGCGGTGCTCCGCCTGCGCCCAAAACTGATGACCGTGGCGGTTGCACTTCTCGGTCTGATCCCGATTCTATGGTCAACGGGAACCGGAGCGGATGTGATGAAACCGATTGCAGCACCAATGATAGGTGGAATGATCTCTTCGGCAGTTCATGTGCTCATCATG
>SZXY01000048.1 GCA_005843805.1 Chlorobium sp. | reverse complement strand
ATGGCTTCGGGGTACCGATCTTTGAAGATGCGGAACTTGTCTCGGGGGCAACTGTCGGCAAGAGGACAACCGGCGTATGCATCGGGCATCAGCACCTGTTTTGCGGGGTTGAGAATTTTGGCGGTTTCAGCCATAAAGTAAACCCCGGCAAAGACAATCACATCGGCATTGTTTTTTTCGGCAGCCCTGGCAAGGGCAAGACTGTCACCAACGATATCGGCAACCTGCTGTATCTCGGGAAGTGTATAGTAGTGGGCAAGAATCAGGGCATTCATCTCTTTTTTAAGCACACTGATTCTCCTGAAAAGCTCTTCATGGGCCGCAACAGCGGCGCTGGCACTGGCTGAAGCAAGGTCTTTTTTCATGGTCTGATTACTATCGGTTACAAACAAGGGTTCAGAGGTATAGCCAAATCTTGGGCTGCCTTATTTCAGATAGTAGTCAAGATCGTCATCTTCCCTGATCAGCAGCAGAATGGCTGCATTCGGCACAATAATGTAGCGTTCATCTTCATACTCGATCTCGTAGGAACTGTTCTGTATAAAAATAGCCATATCACCAACTTTGGCCTGCAAGGGTATGTATTGTGCCGCTGAAACCCGCTCTTTCCAGGGCTCATCTGACTCGGGGGGAGGGCCTATGGGGTATCCCGGACCGGTTTTTATGACGTAACCTGTCTGGATCTTCTCTTTTTCCTGAACACCGGGAGGAAGGTAGATTCCCGATTTGGTTCTGTCGTCAAGAGATTTTGGTTTGATTAATACTCGATCACCGACAACAACAAATTTATCTGTTATATTTATATTCTGAGTCATAGGGTTGCATCTTGACGTATTGACCTGACTTGCGCTTGCGCTGGATGAGGAAAAGGTAATAAAAAATATGCATCAGGCAAATCTGCCGGAAAGTGAGGCCTGCGAGTCGGAAGTGGAAAGAAAAAAAGCCAACCCCTCGGGGAAAAAGAAAAATGCCTGAAAACGCTCATAGATAGACTCTCTCGACAGGCTCTGAGGTATGAATCCCATTACCGGAACCAGGCCAAAGAGTTGTGACCAATAAACGGAAACTGAAACGTGCGGAAGTTTTTCTCTTTTTTTATCAACTATAATACTTATCTGCTTTTTGTGGTGTACTGTAGCATCGCCCTTCTCTTCATGAAGCTTCAGAATGACGATTTTGTTACAAAGCTGCGTAACAGTGGCATGGAGTTCACTGCCTTGATGAGTGAAAAGCTTGGGAGCTACAGTTATCTGCTCAATCTGCAAAAAGAAAATGATCGGCTGATGCAGGTCAATACCGATCTTCTCTCCAGGGTACTGAGCCTTGAAACTGCGGCTACCGATGAACGCAACCGCCAGAAGATATTGGCCGACACCACCATCAACGCGTCGAAGTTTACTTTGGCAAGGGTTGTGGAGCGCAGGTTCAGTGATCGGGAAAATATGCTGGTGATTGACGCAGGCTGGCGCAATGGCATCAAAAAAGACATGACGGTTCTGACACCGGAAGGTCTGGTGGGAAGAGTGACCTCTGTTACGGAACATTATGCCAGGGTTATGCCGCTCATTCACCCCGATTTCAAGGTGAGTGTTGTCTCCGACAAAAGCAACAGCATGGGGATACTCTCCTGGAACGGAGGAAGGGAGTTCATTGCCCATGTTGAACATGTTCCCATAAGCAGCCACCTTGCACTGAATGAACAGATGGTGACCTCGGACTTCAGTACATTCTCGATACGGGGCGTTCCTGTCGGAAGAGTGGTCAGTATCAAACCCGACAAGCTGTTCTATACGGTAGAAGTCCGGCTGGCTGTTGATTTTTCTTCCCTGAGCCAGGTTCTGGTTGCTCCTCTGAAAGCCGAACCGGAAAAAGTGGAGATAAGCAGCGACAACAGCACCGGAGAACCGTTCTTTTAATTTCAGACAGTAAGCAGTGTGACACGAAAATTCTCTCTTTTTCTTCTTATGCTCGGCATCGTTCCGCTGGTGCAGGAGTTCGGTTTGTCGCGCCTTTCGCTCTTTGGCGTCTCGCCTGATGCCATAACGATCTATCTTGCATTTATTGCTCTGATTGCCGGACAGAGAAGCAGTACGAGTTTCGGCTTTGCCTCCGGCATAATTATTGGTATCCTGTCAGGAAACATAGGGTTGAACATGCTTGTACGGACAATCGAGGGCTTTATTGCCGGTTATTTTCATATCCCCGACAGCAGTCATTCAACGACAAAACAGAAAACAAGGCGCATCTATGGCGCTGTCGTGATGGCCGGATTTTGTGGCAATGCCGTTTTTGCCATCGGCTATAATCCTCTCGCTCTCTCTCCACTCTACCGGATAGCTGTGCTCGGAGTTCTTGAATCTTTTTTAACCCTCATTCTTGCCGTTATCCTGAACTGGCTGTTTTTGAGAAAATCACTTGCAGACTAAGCGATGGATAAACTTCAGCGAAGTACGACCCACGTATCACTCTTTGTGATCGCCGTTTTTACCGTGCTTTTTATCCGGCTTTTTTATCTGCAGGTACTTGATTTTCAGCAGCTCGGTTCAATTTCGGCATCAAACAGCATCCGCAGGGTATGGGTTCAGCCCCCGAGAGGACGATTGATTGACCGTAACGGTGCTATCCTTGTCGACAATCAGCCGCTCTATACCATCAAGGTGATCCCTGCCGATTTCAGAAAGTCAAGAATCGGCTACCTTGCCTGGCTGATGCAGATGGAAAAAAGCGAACTTGCTGAAAAAATAAGCAAGGGCGATGCATTCAACCGGTTTGCAGCTCACACTGTCAGCCGCAACCTGAACGCTGTAGCGGTATCGAGACTGAGTGAAAATCTCTGGCAACTGCCTGGAGTGCTCATCGATACCGACAACAAGAGAATGTATCCCGACAACCTTTATGGCGCCCATCTTTTTGGCTATTTACGCCAAATCCCGAGGGAACAGGTCGAGGAGCTTGCCGAGCTTGGATACAGCCAGGATGACAAGATCGGCTTCAGCGGACTGGAAAAGTTTTATGAGGAGCGCCTGAAAGGTCAGAAAGGGGCACGCTTTGAGATGATTACGCCGCTCGGCAAATTCGCGGGCAAGTACAACAATGGCAAAAATGATATTCCTTCAGTCAAAGGCGACGATCTTTATCTCTCAATCGATGCCGGCCTGCAGCAGCTTGCAGAACAGTTGCTGCGCCAAACCGGCAAGTCGGGGGCTGTGGTGGCAATGGATCCATCGAATGGTGGCATCCTTGCCCTGGCAAGCGCTCCTGATTACGATCTGGATATCTTCAATGGTTCGACGGACAGCAAGGGATGGAACGCCATTATCACCTCTCCCCAGAAACCACTCTTTAACCGGACAATTCAGGCGGTCTATCCGCCAGGTTCGATTTACAAGATGATTCTTGCCATGGCTGCACTTGAGGAGAACAGTATCGATCCGGCAAAAAAAATACTTGACAATGGCGTTTTTGTCTATGGCAACAGGCGATTTCTCAGCAATGAAGGGAAGGGGCATGGATGGGTTGACATGAGAAATGCCATTACCGTCTCTTCCAATGTCTATTTTTATAACCTGATTTTCAACGTCGGATTTGAGAACTGGACAAAGTATGGCGCCATGTTCGGCTTTGGAGACAAAACCGGCATTGACCTGCCAGGAGAGCGCTCGGGACTTCTGCCATCAAGTGATTACTACAATAAACGGTACGGCAGGGACAAGTGGAGCAAAGGGTATCTGGTGAGTCTTGCCATTGGTCAGGGAGAACTCGGGACTACTCCGGTGCAGCTTGCGGCTTATGCTGCGGCTATCGCCAATAACGGAACACTCTACCAGCCGCATATCGTCACTGGGTACCGGGATACAGGAACAGGAAAATATATCCCCTTGTCATACTCAAAACAAGAGCTGCCGGTTTCAGAAGATACATTCCGCATTATCAAGGATGGCATGATAGGCGTAGTGCTTCAGGGAACTGGAACACTTGCGAAAGTGCCCGGTGTAAGCGTTGCCGGCAAAACCGGCACGGCACAGAATCCCCATGGCAAGGATCATGCGTGGTTTATCGCTTTTGCGCCGGTGGAAAACCCAAAAATCGCCATTACGGTGCTTGTTGAAAATGCCGGTTTCGGTGGAGCCATTTCAGCCCCGATTGCCCGTGAACTGATAAAGTATTATGTCAAGGGAGAGAAGCTGCCGCTCTCATCAGAGCAGAGTGGTATAAAGTCAACCGATACACTCTTGCAGCAGGCTGACAGTACGGAAAGCGATCTGCCGGTGGTAATACCTGAAATCCCTCTCAATAGTGCGGAACCTGCCGCAGGCAATAACAACGAGAACAACGGTGGAGAGCAGAAAGAATGATTTACAAGGATGATCCCGCCTCTATCAAGGGGTTTCTCGAAGATACCAGCAACCTTAAAAGCGGACATACGCCGGGAGTTTTTTTTCCGGAAACCGTCGAAGAGCTGTCGGATCTGCTCAAAGAGAGTGAAAAAAAACAGCACCGATTCACCATAGCCGGAAATGGAACCGGAACGACCGGCGGAAGAATTCCGATGGGTGACTATGTCATTTCCATGCAGAAGCTTGACCGGATCGGCGAGCCGACAGCGCTTGACGGCGGAAAGGGATACATGACTGTGCAGGCCGGAGCGCTCCTTGGTGATGTCCAGAAAAAAGCGGAAGCGAGTGGATGGTTTTATCCTCCAGACCCGACCGAAAAGCTTTGTTTCATCGGCGGCACCATTGCCAACAACTCTTCGGGTGCAAGAAGCTTCAAGTACGGAGCGACAAGAAACCATATTTCGAGAATCCTTGTGGTTCTTGCCCAGGGCGACATGCTCGATCTGTCACGCGGAACCGTTATGGCTGACGAAAACGGGCTCTTCCGGCTCAACCTCCCTCTTGCGGGTCAGATCGAATTCAGGAGGCCTGACTACCGGATGCCGACAACCTCGAAGCACAATGCCGGATACTTTTCAGAGGAGGGAATGGATCTCATTGACCTCTTTATCGGATCCGAAGGAACACTCGGCATTATCGCCGAAGCTGATCTCATGCTCATTCCCTTGCCGGACACCATCATCTCCTGTCTGGTTTATTTCCAGAAAATCGACGATCTCTTCGACTTTATCGGCAGCCTCAAAGATCCTCAACAGGGCGCTCTACCAAGGGCAATAGAGTTTTTTGACAGTAATTCGCTCGGCTTTCTTGCCACAAAATATCCGGAAGTGCCCGCAAAAAGCGAAGGCGCGATATATTTTGAGCTTGAAACCACTCCGGAAAGCGAAGAAACCGACCTTGACACCCTTTTCAGAAGGATGGAATTGTGCAATGCCATGACCGATGCGTCATGGATAGCACTTGACCGTGCAGAACAGGCCGAGTTACGGGAGTTCCGCCATGCATTGCCGCTCCTTGTCAACGACTGGATCAGCAAACAGTTTGAGAGTAAAATCAGCACCGACATGGCTGTGCCGGACGGCGCATTCCGCGAACTTTTCGATTTTTACCGGAGTTCTTGCGAACATCACGGCTTTGTCTATATTATTTTCGGTCATATAGGCAATGCACATGTCCATCTGAACATCCTGCCCCGCAACCGTGAAGAGTTTGTTGCGGCAAAAGTTCTTTATCGGGAATTTGTCGGAAAGGCTCTGACACTGGGAGGAACACTCTCTGCCGAGCATGGCATTGGCAAGCTCAAGACAGAGTATCTGGTGGGGATGTATCAAAACAGCGGCATCGAGGAAATGGTAAGGGTAAAGAAATGCCTTGATCCCTTTCTGGTACTGAACAGAGGAAACATTGTGCCTGCCGCATATCTGGAAACGAAAGAGAATCAGTAGAGGCTCCAAGGTGGCGAAAAAGCAAAACACTCAAAACTATGTGCAGGCCATTCAAAACAGAAAGGCCCGCTACGAATTCGAAATTCTCGATACCATCGTTACCGGTATCCAGCTTCTTGGCTGCGAGGTTAAGTCGGTTCGTCTGGGAAAAGCCAGCCTCAACGAAAGCTTTGCCATCATCCATCATGATGAGATATGGCTGGAAAACATGCAGATTACCCCTTACGAACATAACCATATAGAGGTACCTGAACCGAAACGGAGCCGCAAGCTGCTGCTGCACAAGGAGGAGATCCGCAAAATCCAGGCAAAAACCAATGAGAAGGGCTTGACACTCATTCCCCTGAAAGCCTTTTTCAATCCAAAAGGCATCCTGAAAATTGATCTTGCCATCGCCAAAGGCAAAAAACTCTATGACAAGCGCGAAACGATCAAGACAAGGGAAAACCAGCGGCAGATGGAGCAGATAAAAAAACAATATTAAACAAACCACGGGAATCGATGTATTTTCCAACCGTTAAGGAGCAGCTTGATCTCATTGTCGGCAATGTTGTTGAAATAATCAGCGTTGAGGAACTTGAAAAAAAACTGCTTCACAGTCTCCAGACAAACAAACCACTCAAGGTCAAGCTCGGCGCCGATCCGTCACGACCTGACTTGCATCTCGGTCACTCGGTCGTACTCCGCAAGCTCAGGGAGTTTCAGGATCTCGGCCATGAAGCCATTCTCATTATCGGCGATTTCACAGCCATGATTGGCGATCCTTCAGGCAAAAGCAAGACCAGACCACAGCTTTCAGCCGAAGAGGCTCGGGAAAACGGCATAAGTTATTTCGAACAGGCTTCGAAAATTCTCGATCCTGCAAAAACCACCATCTGCTATAACTCAGACTGGCTCGGCGCCATGAAATTTGCCGATGTCATAAGGCTTTCGAGTCATTACACCGTTGCCCGAATGCTCGAACGCGACGATTTTGAGCGGCGCTACCGCTCACAGGAACCTATATCAATTCACGAGTTTCTCTACCCTCTTGCCCAGGGCATGGATTCTGTACATCTGAAAAATGATATCGAGCTTGGTGGAACCGACCAGAAGTTCAACCTGCTTGTCGGCAGGGATTTACAGCGTGAATACGGTATAGTGCCACAGGTATGCATTACCATGCCACTGCTTGTTGGCACTGCAGGCGAAGAAAAAATGTCGAAATCGCTCGGTAATGCCATCTGCTTCAATGACCCGCCTTCTGACATGTATGGCAAGATGCTCTCGATTCCCGACCCGCTCATCGAGACCTACTGTCGGCTTCTGGTGCCACCGGGAGAGCTGTTTGGCGAAATTCTCGCTCAAAGGGAGGAAAACCCGAGAACGGCCAAGCGGGCGCTGGCAAAAAAAATTGTAGCGCTTTACTATTCAGAGGAAGCAGCGGAAGGTGCAGAAACGCATTTCGACCAGGTTTTTATCCATAAAAAAGCACCGGACCAGATCGAACTCTTTGAATTTGAAGAGCGATCAGTGCTGCTCATCGACATGCTCGTTACCCTTGGTGCTGCAAGTTCAAAAAGCGAGGCACGAAGAATGATCCAGCAGAAATCGGTAGTGATTGACGACCGGAAAGTCGAAGAGATCACCGAATGCGTCGAACTGGAGAGTGAACCAAAAATTATCAGGGCCGGAAAAAGAAGGTTTTTTAAAGTCGCCGCAAAAAAAACATTTTGAATGCCACGGCTTTTTCCTATAATTGCACAATTTCGGTACTGGAAACTCTTTGAATCAACAAATTAATCCGGAGGAACGGCATTGTCATTTGTCCCATCAAAAGTATTTTTCACCAAGGGTGTGGGAAGGCACAAGGAGTATCTCTCCTCATTCGAGCTTGCCCTGAGAGAGGCCAAAATCGAGAAATGCAACCTGGTTACCGTATCAAGTATTTTTCCGCCTCATTGTGAGCGCATCACTGTCGAAGAAGGATTGAAATATCTTTCTCCGGGTCAAATCACCTTCGCGGTCATGGCCCGCAATTCAACCAATGAATACAACCGTCTTATCGCCGCTTCGGTTGGCGTCGCCATTCCGGCTGATGAGACTCAGTATGGCTATCTGTCGGAACACCATCCGTTTGGAGAATCAGCCGAGCATTCCGGTGAGTACGCCGAAGACTTGGCGGCCACAATGCTTGCAACCACCCTCGGTATAGAGTTTGACCCCAACAAGGATTGGGACGAACGTGAGGGCATCTACAAAATGAGCGGCAAGATCATCAACTCCTACAACATCACTGAGACCGCTGAAGGTGAAAATGGTCTCTGGACAACCGTCATCTCGTGCGCTGTTCTTCTGCCATAATCGCTCTTTGTCCGGTTCCCGAAAACTGAACCAGACCAACCGGGGGCTCGAACAGGAGAACGGCGTCCTGTATAGAAAAAGCTTGCAGCAAACGGGGAACAGGCCAAAGAACGGCCCTGTTCCCCGTTTGCTGTTGCAGGCCCGTCGGGACATCAATCCATAGTCAGTCACCGTTCATGAATTTTCTTGCTTCCTTCCAGAATATCCGTTCGCTTGACGAACTGATCCTGTGGGGTGGATATCTGCTGCTCTTCATCATTATTTTTGCTGAAACAGGCATGTTTGCCGGTTTTTTCCTTCCGGGCGATTCCCTGCTCATTACAGCGGGTCTTATTGCTGCATCAGGAAGCCTCAACATCTACCTCGTTATTGCAACCCTTATATGCGGAGCGGTTCTGGGTGACGCAACCGGTTATTTTGTTGGCCGTCAACTTAAAAAAACCATCTTCGGCAAACCTGACTCAAGATTTTTTCATCGCGAACATTTAGAGAAAACGGAGATTTTTTACCGCAAACACGGTTCAAAAACCGTTTTTCTTGCACGATTTGTACCGGTTATCCGCAGCTTTGCCGCCACCCTGGCGGGTGTGACAGAGATGCCGTTCCGTGTATTCTTCCTTTTAAGTCTCTCTGGAGCCGTTATCTGGGTGCTTTGTTTCACCTTGATCGGCTACTTCATTGCAACTCTTTTTCCCGATGTCGTCAAATACCTGCACACCATTATCCTTGCAGGCATCATCCTTATTATAGCCAGCGCACTGAAAAGCCTCAAGCCAAAAAAAAAGAACTGCTCATGAGTGATAATGGGCTTTTCATGCACAACATTTCACGGATATTGAGCGCGGCTATGCTATTTTCCACAGATCAACCTTTAACAAGCGGTGCATCACTGTTATGACTGAAGCAATCAAAACCGATGTTCTCGTCATTGGCAGCGGCATAGGTGGACTCTATTTTGCCATTCATATAGCCGAATATGCCAAAGTAACGATCATCACCAAAAAGGAGAGTTCCACCTCCAATACCAACTGGGCGCAGGGAGGCATTGCGGCCACCATCGACAACAACGACAGTTCAGAACTGCATATTGCCGATACGCTCGATGCCGGTGCGGGACTCTGCAACAGGGAGATGGTCACGCTGATGGTGAAAGAGGGGCCGCAGCACATCAAGCGCCTCACGGAGCTCGGCGTTAACTTCACAACTTCAGACCAGGACCATCTGCACCTCGGCAAGGAGGGTGGCCATTCAAGAAGCCGCATTGTCCATGCGCAGGATTTGACCGGAAAGGAGGTTGAGACCGCGCTGCTCGATCGTATCAACAGCCATCCCAACATCACCCTGCTTGAGCATCATTTCGCTGTCGAGCTGCTGACGGAGCACCACCTTGGTATCAAGACAAACGATATCACCTGCTATGGAGCCTATGTGCTCGATTCAATGCAGAGGCAGCCGAAGAAGATACTTGCCAAAATCACGATGCTCGCTTCCGGAGGTCTTGGCCATGTCTATCCTTTCACCACCAACCCGGAAATTGCCACAGGTGACGGCGTAGCCATGGGGTACAGGGCTGGAGCTGAAATTGCCAACATGGAGTTCATCCAGTTTCATCCGACCGCACTCTACCATCCGAAAGCTAAATCATTTCTTATTTCGGAAGCTGTTCGAGGCTTCGGGGGTATCCTGAAGCTGAAAAATGGTCAGGAGTTCATGCACAAGTATGACAAACGCCAGAACCTTGCTCCGAGGGATATCGTTGCCCGTGCCATTGATTCGGAAATCAAGAAAAGTGGTGAGGAGTGCGTTTTTCTCGATGTGACGCATATCGAAGCTGAAAAAACAAAAGAACATTTTCCCAATATTTACGAAACCTGCCTTGGTTTCGGCATCGATATGACAAAAGAGATGATCCCTGTCGTTCCTGCCGCACACTACTCATGCGGAGGCATACGAACTGACGACAAGGGACAAACCACCATCGAGAGGCTCTATGCGTGCGGAGAGACAAGTTGTACCGGCGTGCACGGGGCAAACCGCCTTGCAAGCAACTCACTGCTCGAAGCTCTTGTCTTCGCATGGCGTGCATGCGGCGATATCCGTCAGAAGCTGCAACTGCTTGACAACAGTGTCGATTTCCCTGACTGGGATGATACAGGAACCGTCAATCCGGAGGAGTGGATTCTGGTCTCCCATAACAAGCGGGAAGCACAGCAGGTGATGAATGATTATGTTGGTATTGTGCGTAGCGACCTGCGCCTGCAGCGGGCCAAACGGAGAATTGATTTTCTGAAGGAGGAGACCGAGTCCTACTATAAAAAAACCAAGATAACGACTCCTATCCTCGAACTTCGCAATATCATCAAGGTTGCAAGCCTTATCATCGAAGGGGCCATAAAACGGCGCGAATCGAGGGGACTTCACTTCACGACCGATTATCCGGAGATAGACGACAAGCATTTTCTTATCGACACGGTGCTGAGGTCGTTTTAACTATTTTACCTCTTGCCAGTCCCTGGCGTAGCGAAAGTCTATGCCGGGGGTTCGTCCTGAAATTTTGGCAATTACCGGCATCATCCTTTTGTACTGGTTCCGGACAACCATCTTCCTGACCCGGTCATAAAAGGGTTCCGAAACCCCTTCCCTGAGAACAGCCTGTTTGTCCATCCTTTTTTCAAGCATCATATAGAGCAGCAGGTCAACCTCTTCGTAGCTGAAGCCAAGATCATCCTCATCGCTCTGTCCTTCCCAGAGATCGGCTGAAGGGGCTTTGTCGATAATCGGGTCGGGAATACCGAGGTGGCGGGCAAGTCCCCGTAACTGGGTTTTATAAAGATCGCCAATGGGATTGACTGCAGAAGCCATATCACCGAACATGGTACCGTAACCAAGCAGCAGCTCGGTTTTATTGCTTGTTCCTGCAACGAGTCGGCGGTCTCTTGCCGAGATATCATAGAGAAAAACCATTCTTGTGCGGGCCATGATATTGCCTCTTCTCAGTAACTGGTCAACGGGCACAGAGGTAAAAAATGCATCAACAACCGGCGTAATGGGAAGTTCTTCGGCCTGTATACCAAGTCTCTCGATCATAAGTTCTGCATGCCGGAGACTGTCGGAACTGCTTGAGCGGTAAGGCATCATGAGCGCAAGTACATGTTCAGGGCCAAGCGCCCTTACGGCAAGTTCACACACGACAGCAGAATCTATGCCACCTGAAAGGCCAAGCACAAGCGACGAGAAACCGAATTTTCGGATTTCGTTGCGAAGAAATGCCTTGAGAATATCCTCAACAAGATGGTAATCGAGATGCAGATCCTGAACCTTCATAAAAAAGTGTTAGTCTAAAAATGGAACAACCTTATGAGTGCCCTGACCAGAAGAAAAGTGGCACTGTTGACGGTGAGCGCCAAGAGTGCGATATTTCTCAGCGCCGTAGCGGAAAGAGCGGAATCAAGACGAAGCAGGACTACCAGACCGTTTCTGGCGATCACAAGGGTATAGGCGAGCGCAAAAAAGGCAAAGAGCGAGCTCCAGTTGCCGGTAAAACAAAAAAGTTCAAAAATCCAGACCGGGGTCATCGCATAAGAGAAAACGGTCAGTGTGCCCGACTGGATGCTCTCTGAACGTTCACGATCAAGCAGGTATGCCGCACCACCTGCAAGAAGATAAAGTGCGGCAATATCAATAAGAAAATTGGCGCCGGCAAAAAACATGGCAGAACGAGGAACTCCAATCAGGGGAAATTTGGCAAGCTGCACAAGAGCTATTACCGGAACCGCATAATCACGAAGTACATTGAACTCTTCACCAGAATTGCTCTGGCGGAGATCAAGCCAGAATTTGCGGTAGCGAAAAAGGATTGTGAATATCGCTGAAAAAAGTTCTTTAACTCCCATACCAGTTATCGTCTAAGCCATTTTTCAGGATTCTGCTTGACTCGCCCTTTCCATATTTCGAAATGTACAACAGAACCACCTTCAGGCATTCTGCCGGAAAGGCCCAGCAGTTGCTGTGATTTCACAAGATCGTCCTTGACCACATTCAACTGGCCAAGGTTTGCATATACAGTAAGATAGGATTTTGGATGGCGAATAATGACAATATTGCCAAAAGTGGGAAGAAAGGCAATCTGGACAACCTTGCCGCCGGAAACAGCCCTGACCTGGGTGCTGGCCGGAACAGAAAAATCGATACCATTATTGGTGGTGACAATTTTAAGATCCTTGTCCTCAATGGAACCAAACCTCCTCGAAACAACGCCAGTGCGTACAGGCCAGGGCAGAGAGCCCAGAGCTGTGTCAAAATCTGCCGAAACTTTTTCAAGTTCGGGTGAAAGCCCTTCAGGCACAACAGTAACATTCTGTTTTTCAGGACTCCCCTGTGAAGGCTTGAGCGCAGTTTTTTGCGGCGGACTCGTCTCCCCCACTGCAGCAGCAGGCGGCTGTTTGCCCCTGGCTTGCAATGGTGTGAGCGATTTTTCCTTTTTACCCTGTGCTTTGGCGGCTTCAAGACGTTGAGCTTCAAGACGTCTCATCTCCTTTCGCTTTGCCTCAAGTCGCCTCGCCTCGAGGAGCTTGCGCTGACGCTCATTTTCGGCCTCCACGGCACGCTGTTCGGCCAGAATCAGCGACTCTATCCTCGACTGCAGTTGAAGGCGTTTTTTCTGGACAGCGGAAAGCTGTGCAGCATACTCTTTCTTGTTTTTCTTCAACTGCTCAAGCATCACCTCTTTTTGTTTTTTGCTTGCTGTCCAGTTTTTCAACTGTCGCTCCTGCTCCTTGACCGCTTCAGCTTTCTGACGATAACTTTGTTCAAGGGCCATACGGTTATTTTCAAGCTTGACGGCAACCTGCTGCAGTTCGTCAACGTTGCTACGGACTGCCCGTGAAAAAAATCCCATGTATTGCGCCCGTACCAGAGCACTGTTCACTGAACCTGCTGCAAAAAGATGCTCGATATCGCGATTTCCTCCATATTTGTAAACCGAAACCGCCGTCCTGCGAAAATCATCGGAAACCCGGTTGTAGGTCTGGCGATTATGCTGAAGCTCACCCTGCAGACGATCAATATCCCTGTCGAGCTTTTCAAGATAGTTCTGGTTTTCACTGATCATCTTCTCAAGCAGCAGAATCTGGCTGCGGATATTTTCCAGTGCCTTGAACGATTGAGATTCCCTCTTTGTGGTCAAACTGAGTTTTTCCTGAAACTCCCTGAGCTGTTGTTTGAGGTTTCGGAGATTCTCCTCCACCGCTGTACGCTCTTTCATAATCCTCGATATCTCGCTGTTTACCGGCGGAGCCGCAACTGCCGAGGGGGGCATGGCAGAGAAAAGAAAAAAGAGAAGCAGAACCGGCGCCACTGCCCTGCGCAGCAACAAAACGCATAAACCGGGTGAAACAATAAAACTCATAAAAAATCCTCAAACATTGAATTCAAACACTTTACAATACAAAAGCAAGTAACAATAAGCATTGAACGATTTAAATCCGCTTCAAAAACCTCTGTTCAAGGTAAAGGATAAAATCTTTTCTTCGCAAACGCTTCGGAGAAAAAAATAATTTGTTTTTCCTGACCTGAAATAATAGTAAATATCGGTTTTCCATCAGTATACCAATTCAATGGACAAGCTTGTCATAAGAGGTGGACGCCGACTTTCCGGCTGCGTAACAGCCTCCGGCTCAAAAAACACTTCACTGCCGATAATTGCCGCAACACTGCTTACCGGAAAGGGAACATTTACGCTTCATCATATCCCTGACCTGCAGGATATCAAGACCTTCAGCCAGCTTCTCAATCACCTGGGTGTCGAAACCTCTTTTGCCGACAACACCCTGAAAGTTTCTTCCCGGAACGTGGAAAGCCTTATGGCGCCCTACGAACTTGTCAAAAAAATGAGGGCGTCGATCTATGTGCTCGGCCCCCTTCTTGCACGCTTCGGCCATGCAAGAGTCTCTCTGCCTGGAGGGTGCGCTTTCGGACCACGTCCGATTGACCTGCATTTGATGGCAATGGAAAAGCTCGGGGCCCGTATCGCCATTGAAACCGGTTTTATAGATGCTTCAATTCCTGATGGAAAACTGCGCGGTGCCCATATCGATTTTCCTGTTTCGTCGGTTGGAGCAACAGGAAACGCTCTCATGGCAGCAGTACTTGCCACAGGTACCACAACCATAAGCAACGCCGCAGCGGAACCGGAAATTGAGACCCTTTGCAAATTTCTCATTGCCATGGGTGCCACAATCCATGGTACAGGAACTACCGAACTGGAAATAGTGGGCAAAGAGTCACTCAATCCAATTGAATTTCACAATGTGTTTGATCGCATCGAGGCAGGAACACTGCTTGCTGCAGCAGCCATAACCGGAGGAGATATTACGGTAAACGGTGTCGAGCCCCAGCAACTCAAAGCGGTATTGAAAAAATTTGTCCATGCTGGCTGCACCATCGACACCACAGAAACCAGCGTGACCCTGAAAAGCCCTGAAAAGCTTCTTGCGACAGATGTCACCGCAAAACCCTACCCCTCCTTTCCAACCGATATGCAGGCGCAATGGATTGCACTGATGACACAGGCAGAGGGAACAAGCCATATTACCGATAAAATTTATCATGAACGGTTCAACCATATTCCGGAACTGAACAGGCTTGGTGCCCGTATCGAGATTCACAAAAATCAGGCGGTAGTTCACGGGCCACAAAAACTTTCAGGAACAAAAGTGATGTCAACCGACTTGAGGGCATCGGCAAGCCTTGTACTTGCAGGACTTATCGCTGAAGGTACAACAGAAGTACTGAGAGTCTACCACCTCGACCGGGGGTATGAGAAGATTGAAACAAAACTGAAAAGTCTGGGAGCTGATATCAGTCGTGAAAAGTATAATGAATTTTAACAGTCAGAGAAAAAAATAGATTATTGTTTTGGATATTACCGTTGATGCATTATATTAACTGCCTCTAAAGCCAAGCATTGAGGGCCCTTAGCTCAGTTGGTCAGAGCAAGCGACTCATAATCGCTGGGTCGTAGGTTCAAGTCCTACAGGGCCCACAGTATTTGTGAGTGAGTGCTTGAAGAGAATATATATACCTGGCGTGTTCGTCTAGTGGCCCAGGACATCGCCCTCTCAAGGCGAAGATCACGGGTTCGAATCCCGTACACGCTACCATAACAATGCACCCGTAGCTCAACTGGATAGAGCATCTGACTACGAATCAGAAGGTTAGAGGTTCGACTCCTCTCGGGTGCACTTCTCAATGATACTGAGGAGTGGCCAAATTGGTAAGGCTCCTGATTCTGGATCAGGCAATTGCAGGTTCGAGTCCTGCCTCCTCAGCAATAAAAGACACGGCTACCCGGCCAGTGTCTTTTTTTTTGTCCCCAAAGCGCCATCACTCCGCTCGTGTCGCAAACAGATCGCCTTGAAGCAATCCGGAAGCACCCTTGCCTTTACTCTTTCTTGATAAAGCATTCGTTATGGTTTCGTCACCCCGCAACCGGTCACAAAGCATGGGTGAGAGAGGATCATAAGCCTGGAAAGCAGCAGATGCCCTGGTATGGCTTGAAACAGCATAGCAGTAGAGACATCCGTGAGGACATGTATCGTAACTGCCGATATCTCGGCTCTCGACACATCCACAGGCATGACGCTGGCTGGTGTCTTTTTTTACCCCTTTCAACTGGTGACCGGAAATTCGCTCGACCAGCTCACGGTCAATGCAGCGACTGTGCATGATGCCTTGACTGGAAAGATCAACTTCCTGGCTGCAGGTAGAGAGCGCAATGGCATGTCTGGAGGCGATATCGGCAAACATGCCGGCAAGCTCACCCATAACAGCCTTGTCGGGCAGTGTGTAGCGAAGAGTGCTCATCCGGTTCCTCACCTTGCGGTAGTCGTCAAGAAAGCTGATGATACAGCGATTCGTGCAACCGAAGAGCTCTTCCGCCAGACGGCTGAAAGCGGCTCTGTGCCAGAGAGGGGTAAACCGATCGGTCAGGACAACGGGGTCATAGCGCCATACCACTTTTTCCGGGCCGACAAGCTGAGACAAGCGCCGGAACACCTTTATCAGAGAAGCTTTCCCCGGAACACCAGGCTCCAGTGTTGCATCGTAGGGCGTGAGGGTAAAGAGAAAATAGTATGGGTACCCAAGGGCATCGATGTCAGGCAAACAGGGGAAAAAAGGTTCCGGGTTTTTTGTCCAAAAGACAAGGGCATCAACCGTTTGGGGGGTGAGCATAATCCTGCTCACCTGTTTCGGCTGCATGGGGTTACGCACCAGCACCTCCCCTGCTCTCAGTCGGTTCAGGAGCCACTGACCGTAAAAGGCCGCAATATCTGTCCTTCTGCTGGCACTGACAATCATGCAACGCCACCCTTCGTGGATGAAGGTTGAAGCCTCTCCTGGCCGACCAGACGCTTGCGTTCTTCGGTAAAAGACCACCAGGCACGAGGCTCTCCGCCCGACATGAAGCTCGTCACCGACATGAAGACATCTATCACGCAGGGGTCTTGAACACTCTGTGTTATCCGGCACAGATCGCGGTACATCTCCATCGCAGAGCGACCCGCAAGCTGGGCTGGTTGAGTAATACCGATCAGGCAAAGATCACGGGCCATGGCTTTACCGATATTCGGCAAATCAGTCAGCCGCCTGACCCCCTCTCTTGAAACCTTTACAGGGTTCATAAAAACATGCCAATTGTTTGACCGTCACCTGTACCCTCTCGGGCTGTCAAGCAACCGTAGTTGCGAATCTGCATGGGCAATCCGGCGGGCTACACCATTGAATGAATTTTCCTCTACATCCTCATTGCCCCACTGATCCCATCCGGGACGCTGAAACCTTGCAAACAGTTCAAAGTAAGGCCCGGGAGAACATGACTCGATGAGATCATAGATTTCATCAGGTTTTCTTGAATGTTCACGTTTGCGACTTGACAAAATGTTTACCTGTGTTCTGCCCGGCTGAAGGGTCCTCATGCTGCCACGCACACCAAAAAGGATGATTTCTGTCACATTTCGGAAATAAAATCCCACCCCCCGCCCGTCCGGCCCTCCATCTTTTCTGACCTTGTACCATACCAGATTGGACTTGTAGGTAAAACCCCACGCTTCCATAACCTTCAGCCCTTCAAGAAGCAGCGCGTTGGGAACCCATAAATAGAGATGCGATTGTGCAGCAGCAATCTTTGAAACCGGCAGTTCCATAATTTCTTTCAGTTCCATGGTAGGATAGCGGAGTAACCGCTTGTGCTCTGGAGCAACTTTGCCTGTACGGTTCTGAAACTGCCAGGGTGGATCGGCCAGAATAGTCGAATATGGCCCTTGCGCCTTCAACAGCAAGTCTTCGGCAGGATGACGTTCAACGATCCGGTGAACCATAGTCATAATACATACCCTTCGTTTTCATGATTACATAACAACAACACTTTTCGGAATACCAATCAAAAGCAGCGGACAAGGGTTCCCCACTCCCCTGTGGACACGATCTTCAAGCTTCCGCCAGTGCGTTGTAGCTTCTCCGAATTTATCCGATACAAAAGCATGCGCCCAACCTTTAGCAAAAGAGCCTTTTGCTATGGCCGCTTTTTCTATCCATTCCTTTTGGCGTTGTGTCGGATTATAAAAAATAGCCAGCTTTTCAATACTATCGATTCCTTCTTTCAAAGCAAAAGTTTCAACCAGTTCCCTCATACCACCATGTAACGATTCTCCACGAGTAATCACTGCGCCAATGGAAATCACGCCGTCCGCATGAAGCCTTTTGAAGTTTTCAAGATCCCTGTCATAAAACGGGTCTTTGTTATTCCACTCTATCTCAAGAGCAAAAGTCCCGGAAGGAAATACTTTAACGTGATCAATTTCATGAGAAACAGATTCCTTTTCTATACCATCAACGATTTTCTTGATTTCGAAGATGTGCTTTTTCCATCCGTATGTATCGGACAAAACCTTTCGAAGCCTCTGTGTCAACTCTCCTTCTCCTCCGCCTCCATAGATAAGTTCCTGAACTGGAATACGAACATCAAGCAAAACTGACTCAAGTTCTTCTACCGCACGATCCATGTCATGTGTCAATATTGCCTCTGCATGATGCAATGCCAGTACTTGAAATCCTTTTTCTTTTATTTTTTCAAACATCGAAAATCGGAAAGCGTTGAGAAAAGTTAAAAGAGTATGCCTGACAAAAGGTAGATATTATTCAAAGCCCTGCCAAATTAAATACGGGTTCAGAACCTGGCAACTTCCTGGCAGATGGAAGCTCATGCCTTCACCTCCAGAATATCACTCCAGCGAGTGGTATAGCGGGGTGAGAGGCGCTCCTGCCTTGATTTCCACCCGGAAACGTTGTCGGAGGCAACCCGGAGTGTTCCGGTGCCATAGCGAGCATTCAGGGCATCAACTGCCTGCATGAGCTGCCCGGCTCTCTCCTGCTTTGCTGGCGACGGATCGGTGTCGAAAAGCAAGAGCGAGAGCTGCTCCGGTTCGCAATTTGAACCTATAGCACTGACCATCACCCCTGCTTTTTTGTATTGATAGCCCTCCCGATAGATGGACTCAAGCGCACGCTCTGCAACCTTCACCAGAAGCATGGTATCGCTTGAAGCCTCAGGAATCGACACACTCTGTGTGCCCCGGTATCGCTGCTCTCTGTCGGCATAAGAGCTGGCAGAGGCAAAAACAGTAATGAGTGAGGCTCTTGAGCCTTCAGTGCGCAACTTGAAGGCACATCTCGATGCAAAATGCGCCACGGCATGTTGCAGCTCTTCCCTGCTTGTTACAGCTCTACCGAAGGAACGTGAGGTGCAGATGGTCTGCTTGGGAGACCGTACCAGTTCGAGCGGCAGGCAGGATTGACCGTTCAGCTCCTCTTGAACCCTGACGCCGGTAATGTGCAGGTTTTTCTGAACCCAGGGCACCGGAGCGCTGGCAAAGTCAAGTGCGGTATGGATATAGTGGTTGTGCAGCAATGCAGCGTACTGCCGTCCGATTCCCCATATATGCTCGACTGCCATAGCTTCGAGAGCTGCATGAACCTGCGGTTGTGAAAGTATGATTGAAACACCCCCGAGAGCGGGGTTTTTCTTGGCCATGCGGTTTGCCGCCTTGGCCAGGGTTTTGGTGGCGCCGATACCGACCGAGACAGGAATACCCGTGTTGCGGCGCACCTTTCGGCGGATCTCATGAGCATACTTTTCCAAATCAAAACGCCCGAAGCCACTGAAGTCAAGAAAGCATTCATCGATGGAATAGATCTCGATATCGGGTGCAAAGTCGTCAAGTGTTTTCATGACTCGTGCCGACATATCGCCATAAAGCGCAAAGTTGGCCGAGTAGACCGCTACATGGTGCTCACGGAGCAATTCACGGCTCTTGAATGCCGGTGCACCCATGTTGAGACCGATGGCCTTGGCCTCTTCAGAGCGGGCTATAAAACAGCCATCGTTATTGGAAAGCACCACAACAGGCCGATCGCGCAAAGCAGGATTGAAGACCCGCTCACAGGAGACATAGAAATTATTGCAATCCACCAGGGCATACATGGCACTCTCCTCTCGTTACCTTGCCTTGTGAATAATGTAGGTCACTACGCCCCATACCAGAAAGTCATTCTCTTCGGTGATCCGTATAGGCTGAAACTCCGGGTTAGCCGGCATGAGCAGCAGCCCGCCATCCCGGCAGAGCATGCGTTTGACCGTAAACTCCCCATCGAGGAAACAGATGGCGATATCACCGTCTTTCGGGTCAAGGGATTTATCAATAACGAGAATATCCCCATCCCCGATACCTGCGTCAATCATGGAACTGCCCTTCACCCTTGCATAAAAGGTTGCTGCCGGGTGCGAAACAAGCGCCTTATTGAGATCGAGGCCAAGCTCCATAACATCGTCAGCCGGAGAGGGAAACCCTGCAGAAACCCCGGTTTCAGCGAACGGGAGTGAAAGAAGGGTTGAACAATCCGCCGAATAAAAATCGATAACGCCTCCCTGATGGATTCTGGTGAGTTTCATTGTAATTGCCGAACATGGTTACATCCGTGTGGTTTTATAGCATCAATATATCGTTT